>DASYSX010000271.1:0-4992 GCA_036002955.1 Candidatus Udaeobacter sp.
ACGCGGAGTGAGATAAACAATTTTGGTGATGAAATTGTAAAGCCAAAGCACGTAGAGCAGGCCGAACAAAGTGTAAGCCATCGTCTGCAACGGCTCGTCATTTCGAAGCCCCGTAAACATTTGGCGTCCGAATACCGTAAATAGGAAGAAAAGCAGGACAGCGACTTCGAAATCATATGAGCCTGCTGGTCCGATTTTGGAGAAATAATAAAAACTGCCTGCGAGCATCACCGCGCCACAGATCATGGCCGTGATTTTGAAATTCGGCAGGCCCTTGTGATCGAGCATCCGGTAAAATTCCCAAAGCCCGATCATTCCGCACACGCTGATCAAGAGCCAGAACAGGATCTCGTAACCGGAGAACATGATCAGCAAGGCGCCTGTCCATAAGGCGACGGTGCTCGAGAATCGGAGAATGAACGTGGAACGCGGCGTGACTACCTTCGGCCCGGTTTGCTCCAGCGTTGCAGGCATGGCTCTGCATCATCCCGAAGGAAGGGGGGCTGTGCAAGAAAGGAGCGCATCTGTATCCCGACGAAATTCGCGGCGCTCTTCTGAATGTGGTTGAGCTTTCGAAATGAGCTGTCGCACACGATTGGGGAGGGCGAGCATTCTGCTCGCTCCGGCTGGCATGCTGCCAGCCAGCCACAACTCGGTTAATTCATGAACACTGAACACCTGCCGCCGCATCTGGGATGTCTCGCAGACATGCTGTCCCTAGTGTTGCACGTATCGCTCCAGCTTTTGCGCCAGATCAGGAGGAACGTGCGCGACGATCAGAGAGTCGTTGCCGTCGTATCGGATTTCGAGGACGTGACCAACCCGATGAATCTCCGCGATCAACGCGCTTTCGTTCGCGGGAATCCGAAACCGGGACTGCAATCGCCAGGAGCTGAGTGCGCCCTCGAGAGCTTGCACCAGTTGGTTTACTCCTTCTCCGGTGCGCGCGGAAATCGCCACGCTGCCGGGAAATCGCCTGAGGTAGGAATCAACCATTTCTCGGCTTGCCAGATTATCGATTTTATTAAAGACGATCAGCGTTTGCTTGCCGTAAGCGTCCAGTTCTTTGATCACCCGATCCACCGCTTGCATCTGCTCGTCCACGCGCGAGTGACTTAAATCAACAACATGAATGAGCAGATCAGCTTCGCCCACTTCTTCCAGTGTCGCCTTGAACGATTCAATCAGGGTGTGCGGAAGCTTTCGCAGGAATCCGACAGTGTCGGTGAGCAGAACCCGCTGTTTGTTAGGTAAAACAAAGCTGCGCGTCGTCGGATCCAGCGTGGCGAAAAGTTTGTCTTCCGCTACCACGTCTGCGCCCGTAAGCAGATTCAGCAAAGTCGATTTGCCCGCGTTCGTATAACCGACCACCGCTGCGACGGGCCACTGATGGCGTTTTCGTCCCTGCCGCTGAATCGCTCGCGTTTTCCGCACCGATTCCAGCTCGCGCTCGAGCCGCGCGATTCGTTCCTGCACGCGCCGGCGGTCGACTTCCAATTGCGTTTCACCCGGGCCACGTGTGCCAATGCCACCTGTCTGCCGCGACAGGTGATGCCACATCCTCGTGAGACGCGGTAAAAGATATTGCAACTGCGCGAGCTCGATTTGCAGTCGGCCTTCACGGCTCCGCGCGCGTTGCGCGAAAATGTCGAGTATTAATTGCGTTCGATCGAGCACCTTGCGCGCGAATAGATTTTCGAGGTTGCGCCCCTGGGCTGGCGAAAGTTCATCATCAAAGATTACCGAGGTGACGTGTTGATCCTGACATGATTCCTTGATGGCCTCGGCCTTGCCACGGCCGATGTAGTAGGGAGCGGTCGGCTTCTGCAACTTTTGAGTCACCGTGTCGACAACTTCGGCGCCCGCGGAATTCGCCAACTCGCGCAATTCATCCAGGGAATCGTGCAAGTCCCATTTGGAGACGCCTTGCTTTTCCAAACCGATCAGCAGCGCGCGTTCCCGTGACTTTTGCGGACGCGTTTCAATCATCCCGTGTGCCGGCCTCCGACAGAATTCGGAGTGAGATCCATTTCACAGCTTCGTTGTGAGTAAGAAACGACAGGTTCAGCGGCGAAAAATTAGTTTGCCGCCGAAACCAGGTCAACTGCCTTTTGGCGTAGCGGCGAGTGGCCTGCTGAATCTCCGCGATGCATTGCGGAAGCGATATTTTTCCGTCCAATAGCTCACGAATTTTGCGTAACCCAATCATTTGCGAAGCAGTCGCACTCGTTGTCTCCGCGATGCGCACTTCTTCGATTACACCGCGCTCAAACATCATTTCCACTCGTTGATTGATTCGTTGGTAAAGCTCGTTTCGGTCGCGGAAGACGAAGACGCCTGGAGCCCGTGAGGCACACGATTCTGTCTGCGCTGTCTCAAGGAGGGGCGATCTCCAGATCGCCCCAGCGGCGGACTGAAGATCGCCGCTCCCTGGGTTGCCTGCATCGCCAGACCATCGCTGGCGTTGCGCAGAAGCAGATTTTGCAGTTACGAGACAAATCTCGAGAGCACGAACGACGCGTCGGCGATTTTTGAGATCAATCGTTCGCGCCATTTCGGGATCGAGCTCAAACAGTTGCGCGCTCAAATCATCCAAACTCATCAAGTTTAATTTCTCGCGCAGCTCCGGATCGGATTCGGGCAAGGGCGCAAGTCCGTTCGTGAGCCCTTTAATGTAAAGCCCACTTCCACCGACGACGATCGCAACCTTGCAGCGCGAATTGATTTCGTCGATGACACGTGAGGCGGCGCGCCGGTACTTTTCCGCATTCATCTCATCGCGAAGAGGTGTTGTGCCGATTAAGTGATGTGGCGTCTTTGCCAATGTCGACCCATCCGGTTTTGCCGTGAGTAGATCAAGCCCTTGGTAAATTTGAAACGCATCCGCGCTGACAATTTCGGCGCCGATTTCGTGCGCCACATCCGCGGCCAATTCTGATTTCCCAGTCGCAGTCGGGCCGACAATAAAAAAAGCGCGTCTCATATACTCACACGACCTGATCTGTTCTACGTTTTTCCTAGCAACAGATCGGTAGTTAATCAAAATCTCCACTGCTCGTCTTCGCTCTACTCAAGAAGTCCATGGAGTTGCCATCTATAAGACATTTGCGAAGCTTTTGCAGAGGCTGAGCAAAATTTTCGAAGCAGGAGATGAAGCAACATCCAATAAAATCCGACGTCCGGGCCATCGGTCGTGCACTTTTGCTCAGGGCGAAGTTGTCTGCGCCGTGATTGCGCATCCGGACACGAGGTTCACCTCGTCGCTATTACGACGCTTGTTTGGATCGTTATTGTTTGTCGCAGCTGGAATAGCTGCACTAGCCGCGATCGGCTTTTCGCAGACTACCGTGGATAGGGATTCAACTGCCACGGCGAACAAGATTGAGCCGTGGGTGATCGAGCATACTGCTAATGGGCAACAGGCTGAATTGATGGTCGTGCTCGTTGATCAGGCCGACCTGCGTCCGGCGGCGGATTTGGCGACAAAGAATGAAAAGAGCCGTTACGTGCACGATGCGTTGTGGAGCAAAAGCCAGGTGACGCAAGAGCCGGTTCTCCAGTGGCTGCATGAACGCGGCCTGCAACATCGTTCTTTCTACATCATCAATGCCATTCTGGTGAAAGGCAGCCGCGAGGTTGCCGAGTCGCTGGCAGCTCGGCCGGATGTCGCTCGCGTAGAGGGGAACCCGCAAATTCAAAATGTCCTTCCTCAGCCGATTACTGCGATTGAAGCGCCTGTACAGTCGGAGATTCCCAACGCCGTTCAGCCGAACATCAATTACACGCACGCGCCTCAAGTCTGGGCGCGGGGATTTACCGGCCGGGGACTAGTGATCGGAACCGCTGATACCGGTGTTCGCTGGACGCATAACGCGCTTAAGAGTCACTATCGCGGCTGGAGCGGAACAATGGCAAACCATAATAACAACTGGCACGACTCTGTTCACAGCAGTGCTGGCAACCCCTGCGGCAACAACGCGCAGGCGCCTTGCGATGACCAGGGTCATGGGACCCATACCATAGGCACTGCGGTAGGCGATGACAGTCTCGGCAACCAAATCGGAATGGCGCCAGGCGCGAAGTGGATTGGCTGTCGCAACATGGACCAAGGCAACGGCACGCCGGCCAGATATCTCGAGTGCATGGAATTTTTTCTCGCGCCTTACCCGATAGGTGGCACGCCAGCTCAGGGCAATCCAAACCTGGCGCCTGATATTACGACCAACTCTTGGACTTGTCCGCCTGCGGAAGGTTGTTCGGTTAACACATTGCGGGCTGCCGTAGAGGCTCAACAGGCTGCTGGCATTATGATGGTAGTAGCTGCAGGCAATCAGGGGCCGGGCTGTTCTACCTTGTTATCTCCTCCGTCCTTTTACCAGGCATCTTATACCGTTGGAGCCCTCACCACCGGCACAGACACCATCGCTCCCTTTAGCAACCGCGGTCCAGTTACTATTGATGGAAGCCATCGGTTAAAGCCTGATATCACCGCCCCGGGAACGGACATCCGCTCGAGCCTCAACACCTCCGACAGTGCGTATGGAACCATGACCGGGACATCCATGGCGACTCCGCATATCGCTGGTGCTGTGGCTCTGCTCTGGTCAGCCCGGCCTGAGTGGCGACACGATATCGACATTAGTCGAACAGCTATAAATGATGCAGCTGTTCATATTCTAAATGGGGCGTGCGACGGTGGTCACCCGGTGACACCTAACAACACCTACGGCTACGGGCGAGTCAATATCCTTGCCGCGGTTACTCGGCCTGGGCCCGCTGCTGAGCCATCTGATTTTAACAATGATACGCATTCAGATCTCCTTCTTTTTAACGCAGGTACGCGCCAGACGGCAGTTTGGTATATGAACAACAATGTTCGGATCGGTAGCGCTAGCGGTCCAACTGTGCCCGCAGGGTGGACCGTGGCGAGCGTGGCGGATTTTAATGGGGACGAGCATCCCGATTATCTGCTCTTCAACTCAGTCACCCGCG
>DASYSX010000272.1:0-5467 GCA_036002955.1 Candidatus Udaeobacter sp.
ACTCTTGGACGTGATCGCGTGTGAGGAATCGCGCATTGATTTTTTCGAGAACAATTACGCGTGGATCGTTGCGGAGTTTCCAGTCCAGCTGGCCGTAACCTACGTCCACGGCATAAACCTTTTCGGCGCCGCGTTGTAGCATGCAATCGGTAAACCCGCCGGTTGATGCGCCGATATCCAGGGCAGTCTTTCCCCGAAGGTCGATATCAAAATGCTGAAGAGCGGGCTCCAGCTTCAGCGCGCCGCGGCCGACGTACTTTCGCATTGGCTTTACCGCGAGCGCTGTTTGTGCGTCGAGCAACTCGGATGGCTTGTCAGCGATCCGGGTAGCGACGCTCACCTGGCCGGCTAAAATCGCGCGGCGCGCTTGCTCCCGGCTCGGGAAAAATCCTCTCGCGACGAGCAGCTGATCAAGCCGTATCTTTTTCGGCATGATTGCTCGTGCGGAAGGTCAGTTTCCAACCGAAAGGCGTCTTCTGAAATAAAAGTAGCAAATTAGTCAAAAGAAGCCCCGTCAGTTATTTAGTAGGATTTCCAATCGGTAAAATCGTCGCCTAACTCTCTGCTCTCATTTGCTCAGCGATCAGCTTTTCGACTGATGCCACGTCTTCGCTAGAAGCGCGCCGCCGCTGATATTTTCGGTCCAGAACATCCTTTAAAGCCAACAAATCTTGGAGCAATGGACGCTCGTAATAAGTCCAGTCGAGCTCACTTGCCGTTTTCGCCTGAAGTCGCCATACGCCGCCGAACCTCGTGGCGCGCACCTCACGCTTGCTTCCATGCTCGTCCCGCTCGGTCCATATGTGTTGACTCCGCATCGCGCTAACACCTTACATTAGCAGGCTTGAAAGACGCGGCCAGATTAGCAGCCTATTTTATCGCAATCGTCGTCGGGGGAGCGCTGCTCGCTCCAATTCTTTTCTGGTCGGCACAGGCGCTTGCAGCGCACGGCGTGTTCCCGTTTCTGGCGAAATACGATTTCGACAGATTCTTTCACCGCGCCATCTTGATCGCTGCCGTAGTCTTGCTTTGGCCGCTTCTGCGCGCCAGCAATGTGCGAGGCCTCGCCGATCTCGGTCTTGCGCCCAATCTGCATTGGGCGCGCGATGTTGGCTCCGGTTTCCTGCTCTCGGTCATTCCCCTGCTCTTTTGCGCTGCCTTGCTGATTGCATTGCGTGTTTACTCATTTCGGCACGTCATTGTCTGGCCGAGAATTGGCACAGTGCTTCTTGCGGCGATCAGTGTTCCGTTCATCGAAGAGGCGTTCTTCCGCGGAATTATCCTCGGCATCTTACTCCGCACTGGTCAAAAGCTGCTATCGGTCGTAGTCGTCTCCGGACTTTTCGCGGTAGTGCATTTCTTGAAGGGAGCGGAACACGAATCTGCAATCGTGACATGGATATCGGGCTTCCAATCCATTCGCGACGCATTCGCCGGATTCAGTGATCCGATGATGGTGCTAGCCGCGTTTGCTACGTTATTTCTGATCGGCTGCATACTTGCCGATGCGCGCGTGCTAACTCGTTCGTTATGGCTGCCGATCGGCCTCCATGGCGGATGGATTTTCGCCAGCGGCACATTTAATTGGCTGGCGCGGCGGCAAATGGTCGCGTTCCCTTGGCTGGGCAAGAATCTACTCGTTGGAATCATACCTCTTGGGCTGGCGGCAGTAACATGGACAGTCATGCGCCTTTGGTTAAAACATGATCGCGCTTCAAAAATCTGAACTGTTCCAGGCAGCGGTATCGCTCCTCTACCCTGCAACTTGCACTATTTGCGGGAAGAATGTCCAAGCGGGCGAATATCTGTGCAATGGTTGTGAAGCAAAGATCGTTCGCATTGTGCCGCCATTTTGCGAGAGATGTTCAGAGCCCTTCGAAGGCGACATCAACACTGCGTTTACCTGCGCGAATTGTGCCCATCGCACGATTCACTTCAACGCAGCGGTCGCGGCGTACCGCGGACGCGGTATCGTTCGCGACGTCATTCACGAATTCAAATACAACCGCCAGATTCACCTGCGTCATCTTGTAGCGCGCTGGCTTCGTGCCGCGTTGGATGATGAACGACTGCGCGATCAGCAGTTCGACGTCATCGTGCCCGTGCCGTTACATCCGGCACGGGAACGGGAACGCGGTTTTAATCAAGCCAGTCTGCTTGCGGAATTACTGAGCGTGCACAGTTCAATTCATTGCCGCCCGCTGCTCAAACGCATTCGCTATACTACCACCCAAACGGCCCTCGATCGTTCCGAACGCATGGAAAATTTACACAACGCATTCCGTTTACGAAAAAACATGGACGTGCGAGGCTTGCGCGTGTTGTTAATAGACGATGTCCTCACCACTGGTTCCACTTTGAGCGAATGTGCGCGCGTGTTGAAACGCGCTGGCGCAAAGTCGGTTCATGCCGCCACCGCGGCACGCGCGTAATTCCCATGGCAATTTTCAAGAAACCAGTAATCAAGGCGCAAGCCGGGAAAAAGCGCGAAATGCCGCGCGGCGTTTTTCAGAAATGCCCCGGCTGCGGACAAGTGGTACCCGACACCGAGCTGGCGCAAAATCAACGTGTCTGTCCGCGCTGCGACTATCATCAAGCGCAACCGGCCAGCGAACGAATCCAAAGTCTGCTCGATCCGGATACCTTCGTAGAGATGGATGCGGACCTCCGGTCTGTTGACGTGCTGCGGTTCCAAGGAATGGCCGCATACACGGACCGTCTCAAAAAATATCATGAAAGCACAGGGCTTCTCGACGCCGTCATCACGGGCCATGGCATCCTCGACGGTTACAAGGTCGCCATCGCAGTAATGGATTTCGGTTTTCTCGCAGCAACGATGGGCTCGGTCGTTGGGGAGAAAATCACGCGGACGATTGAATACGGCACGGCGCAGCGCTGCGCAGTCATCATTATTGCCGCATCCGGCGGCGCGCGCTTGTACGAAGGGATGTTGAGCCTGATGCAAATGGCGAAAACCAGTGGTGCACTGGCGCGTCACGGAGAAGAAAAACTGCCGTACATTTCTGTTCTTACGAACCCGACGACGGCCGGCGTGATGGCCAGCTTTGCTTCGTTAGGCGACGTAATTATTGCCGAACCAAGGAGCATGATCGGTTTCGCTGGACCACGCGTGATCAAGGAAACCACACACCAGGACTTGCCTGAAAGATTTCAGACTGCCGAATTTCTCGAGGAACACGGGCTGGTCGACATGATCGTGCATCGCAAAAACCTGCGCGACGAAATTAGTCGACTGCTGAGTTATTTTGCAGTGACGCCGTGAATGTGGGAGGGGCCTCAGTGCCGCGACCTCTTCCAACCTACAAGCAGGCGCTCGCCTGGCTTTACGGTCTCGAACGCTTCGGGATCAAATTAGGCTTGGAAAATATCCGGCGGCTGCTCGACGAACTCTCAAGGAGGGGCGATCTCCAGATCGCCCTCGGCGGCTGGAAAGCCGCCGCTCCTTGGAAAGTCATTCACGTCGCCGGCACAAATGGCAAAGGCTCCGTCTGCGCCATGATCGATTCCATCTGTCGCGCGCAAGGCTATCGCACCGGCGTGTTCATCTCTCCTCACCTCGTCACGTTTCGCGAACGGATTCGCGTAAATGGCGAGACGATTTCGGAGAACGCAGTTGCCGACGGCCTAACGACAATAAGAAACCTCGTCGCGGATTGGGACCCGCCCCCGACGTTTTTCGAAGTAACAACTGCGCTCGCG
Source organism: Candidatus Udaeobacter sp. (assembly GCA_036002955.1). GTDB lineage: Bacteria > Verrucomicrobiota > Verrucomicrobiia > Chthoniobacterales > UBA10450 > Udaeobacter. The sequence continues at coordinate 3,721 of DASYSX010000272.1, forward strand.
GTGAAACATTTTAGCGACGCAAAACTCGACGTCGCAATCCTTGAAACTGGCTTGGGTGGCAGACTCGATGCGACCAACGCTATTCAATCCGATGTTTCAGTCATTACTCCGATCGGTTTCGATCATGAAGAGTGGCTCGGAAATACATTGGCTGAGATCGCAGGTGAAAAGGCAGGAATTATCAAACCAAGAGTCCCGGTTATTTCCGCGCCGCAGCAACGCGAAGCCGAAGAAGTCATTCGCGCGCGAGCTACTGAATGCGGTTCGCCAGTGCACTTCGTAAATGAAACTTACCACAAGTCGCCAGTAGCTTTGCGTGGCGAGTACCAAAAACGGAATGCCGCATTGGCAATCGCTGCGATTCAGGCGGTGAACATCGAGCTTAGCGAAAAAGGCGTTGTGCGCGGACTTGCGGCGGTCGAATGGCCCGCTCGTTTTCAGAAATGGGACGAGCGCACCATCATCGATGGCGCACATAATCCCGCCGCTGCGCGCGTGCTCGCTCAAACGTGGCGCGAAGCTTTTGGTAATCAAAAGGCGACGCTCGTGCTCGCAGTTCTTTCCGACAAAGATTTGCGCGGCATCGGCGAAGCGCTCGCACCGATTGCCGCTTCGGTGATCCTTCCGAAAATCCGCAGTGAACGCGCTGTCGCACCGGCGGAATTGGGCAAAGTCTTAACGAGCATCTTCGTTGCCTGTAGGGCAGGCGCATCGCCTGCCGGCAACCGGAGCGGTTGCCCTACAATTTCCATCACCCAGACAATCGCTGAAGCTCTCAGGATTGCACGTGCGAAGCCAAGTCCGATTCTAATCACCGGCTCATTGCATTTTGCTGGCGAAGTTCTCGCCGATTTGCGCGGTGAACCCGCCGCGTTCGAAGAATGCGCACAGTAGTCCGAGCGAAAACCCGCGCCTGGGTAGCGCACGCGTCTCGCGTGCTGGTTTCGGCGTCGCGCCGAAATTTGCTTTCTTGAAGCGGCATTTTGGTAGTGGCCGGACAATTGAGAGAATGTTCGCGATCGCGAGGACGCGCTCGCCAGCACGCGAGACGCGTGCGCTACCCGGAAGTCTCGATCCGCGGGAATAGCGGCACCGGCTTGCCGACCACGTGTCCGTCCGGCAATCTCCCCCACTCCGCATCTGCGAGTGAGAACCGCTCTTCTTTTCCGCTCAACTCCATCTTCCAATTCAGCTGATCGAGAATCCCTTGCGCCGCTTTCGGCATCACTGGCGAAATCAAAATCGCAATGATGCGTAATGATTCCACGAGAGTGTAAAGAACGGTATCAAGCTGATCGCGCGTGTCTTCGTCCGGCTCTTTTGCCAGCCTCCATGGCGCGGTGTCTTCAATGCTCCAGTTACATAGCGTTGCCAATTCGGCTATGTTGTAACCAAGATCGTGGATCTGACCGCTATCCATCGCATCTCGGACCATCTGCGTCGTAGTTGTAACACGAGTTTTTAACGTGTCCACGGTTGCTAGCACCGATCGAGACGCACTTGAGGTGAACTCAAAGAAACTCAATTTTCCATCGCGATATCGGTGCATCATGTTCAAGGTGCGATTTAGCAAATTGCCTAACGAGTTAGCCAGATCGGCATTATAGCGTTCGATGAGTCGTTCTTCAGAAAAATCAGCGTCTTTACCAGTGGCGATGTCGCTCATCAAATAGTAACGCAGCGCGTCGGGGCCGTACGTGTCAGCCAGCACGAAAGGATCGACGACATTGCCGACGCTCTTACTCAT
>DASYSX010000273.1:0-19882 GCA_036002955.1 Candidatus Udaeobacter sp.
CGGTTTCGAGTTTCGTGGTGAAATCGTTGACGCGATTATGGGCACTCCGAGCAATCTGCGTGCGAACAACGACGGCGATCCAGAAAATAATGTGGGTAAAAATCTGTGGGGTTTCTCGCTCGAAGCCGCCTATCACATCGACCTTAGCGACTACGTGCGCAACGGATGGGAACTCGTGCCGTTTTATCGCTACACATACGAGAATTTGCAGACTGGCGGATTCGCCGGAATTGATGAGAATTTGCCAACGGGTCAGGGACAGCGACAATTTCATACCCTTGGCATGGCTCTGTTTCCGACGCCACAGGTCGTCTTGAAAATCGACTATCAATTTGCGCTCGACAATGCGCCGGACTCGCCGCGGGCGGATCACCTGCTCGGCGCAGTCGGTTTCTTTTTCTAGGAGTGCGTTCAACGCGTCTGTGCATGACTCACATTCCACGCTGGATCTTGCCTGTCGCGATCAGCGTCACCGTTCCGCTACCTTCCTATGCAGAGCAGTACTTGACTGTTTCGGCGGCGCAGAAGTTGTGCTTTCCCGAGTGCGATCAATTTGTCACCGCGCACGTTAAATTTACGCCTGCGCAGATCACAGCGATCGAGGCGAAGAGTGGACAAAAACAACTTTTGCGGGGCCAGGAAATCTGGCGGGCCATGCAAAATGGAAAACTTCGCGGCTTCTTCATTGTCGATTACGTCATTGGCAAACATCTCGTGATCGATTATGCCGTCGCGCTTTCGCCGGAGGGAACGGTTAAGCAAATCGAAATTCTGAATTATCGCGAAAGCTATGGCGGCGAAATTCGCAATCCTGATTGGCGGAAGCAGTTCGTCGGCAAAGGAGCGCGCTCGCGGTTCGCTCTCAACGAAGGCATCAACAACATCAGTGGCGCAACGCTTTCCTGCCGGCACGTGACCGAGGGCGTTCATCGCATCCTCGCAACCTATGAGGTCTGCCTCAAATAGAGTACGGCGAGCACGTCCATCTCTCGGCACGTTCGTAGAGATCACTGCTCGAGGCGATAGCGAAGCAAAATTGCACAGCGCTATCGATCGCGCATTCGCGGCCGTCGCCAGGGTGGACCGACAAATGAGTTTTCATCATCCGGCCAGCGATATTTCGAGGATCAACCGTGAAGCGTTTCAACGAAAACTGACGGTGGATCCCTGGACGTGGCGCGTCTTGCAAGCGGCACAGAAATTGTCACATGAAAGTGACGGCCTTTTCGACATCACGGTCGCGCGGAAACTGATGCAGTGGAACTATCTTCCGCGACGATACCGGAATGTTAATGAGGGGAACTGGCGCGACATTGCTCTCGAAAAAAATTGCACCGTTCGATTTCGACAGCCCGCGATTGTCGATCTTGGCGGCATTGCCAAGGGTTTTGCGGTCGATCGCGCAGTCGAAGCTTTAAAACGCGCGGGTGTTCGATCGGGGGTTGTGAATGCCGGCGGCGACCTGCGCGTTTTTGGATTGAAATCCGAACTGGTCCATTTGCGTCGTCCTGACAAGCCCATGCAGCTGGCAAGCGCAATCAACTTGCGTGAGCGTGCCCTGGCGACGTCCGGAATTTATTTCGCCCGGAAAAAGCGTGGCAGGGAGGTGGTCACCTCGCTGCTCGACGGCCGGACATGTCGATCTTCGCGAAAGCTAATCAGCGTCAGCGTAGCGGCGTCTAGTTGCATGACCGCTGATGCTTTGACCAAAATTGTGTTCATCCTACGGGAGAAATCCCAGCCTTTGCTCGCCCGATATCATGCCGACGCGTTGTTGCTTGAGCGCGATGGTGCGCCATTATGGATGTTTCGCTCATCATGCGACACCCGCGACCGGACTCGATTCGATTAAAGCGCCTGGAGAGATATTTTCTCTATGCCGTATTGGCGCTGGTTTTTTTCAGCGGAGTGGCTTGGGCGTGTTGGAATTATTTTTTCACGTCGCCTGGCGATTTTGAGATGACCGCCAAAGCCTGGGCCATGAAAGTTCATGGCGGTGCGGCGATGGCAGCTTTAGTCCTGATAGGCATGCTTTTGAACGTGCATGTACGATTCGCGTGGCGCGCGGGCCGCAATCGAGTAAACGGTTCGATTTTCCTGAGTGCCTTGGCCGTTTTGAGCATCAGTGGCTATGGGCTTTATTATGCCGGCGGCGAAAGACTGCGCGCGTGGACGAGTTGGATTCATCTCGCTGTAGGCCTGGTTTTGCCAATTTTGTTGCTGATCCACGTCCTTCTAGGAAGGAAGACACGTCCTACGGTGCAATCCTCAACGAAATCGCGGTTTACGCCTGGAGACGTTGAGGATGGACATCCAAAGTCCCGTTATCACCGATCCCAACGCAGCAGTTGATTGGGGCAAGGAGTAGAGCAGAATTTCAAGTTGCGTACCGACTCGGCCTATAGCATCTTCACGCCCCGCTCTGAAAGCTCCCGCCATCGGGAATTTCTCTTATGGCAGATACCACAGAATTAGTACCTGAATTATTGGAAGCTGGTGTTCATTTTGGACACCAGACGAAGCGTTGGAATCCAAAGATGAAGCCGTTCATCTTTGAGCAACGCAACCAGATTTACATCATCAATCTTGATGAAACGGTGAGGCAGCTCCGCCGGGCCACCGATTTCCTCCAGGAGGTCGCGCGCCGCGGTGGCCGGATCTTGTTTGTCGGCTGCAAAAAACAGGCTCAGGAAGCAATAAAAGAAGCCGCATTGGCGTGCGGGCAATTCTACGTGAACCAACGCTGGCTGGGTGGAACTCTGACCAATCTTACCACGATCCGCAAAAGCATCGGCCGACTGAAATACATTGAGCAGATTGAGCAGTCGCCGGAATACAAGAAAATGGGCAAGCAAGAATTGGCTGCGCTGAATCGTGAGGCCGCAAAACTCAGGCGCAACCTCGAGGGGATCCTCGAGATGTCACAATTGCCCGATGTCCTCGTGATAATCGACACCCTGCGAGAGCAAAACGCTGTCAATGAGGCGCGCCGCCTCGGAATCCCGGTGGTCGCGATCGTGGATACCAACGCTGATCCCGAACTCATCGATTATCCGATTGCGGGGAACGATGATGCCATCCGTGCGATCCGGGTGATTTTACAAAAACTGGTTGATGCAATTGTTTCGGCCAGCAGCGAGGCTCGCGTTCGCGAACAAGTGGAGATGGCAGGCGTATCGGCCTGACGCCAGCCGCTCCAGCGGTTCAACTTCTGCCGCTACGACGATTCAAAAACCAATGAACGCAACAACTGAAATCGATCCAAAACTCGTCAAGCAACTCCGCGAAAAGACCAATGCCGGATTCATGGATTGCAAACGCGCTCTCGTCGAGAGCGGCGGCGACCTGGACAAGGCCGAAACGATCCTGCGCACAAAAGGCATCGCTACCGCGGCGAAAAAGGCCACGCGTGCGGCAAAGGAGGGAATCGTGGCTTCGTACATTCATCTGCAGGGCAAGGTTGGCGTGCTCCTGGAGGTGAATTGCGAAACCGATTTCGTAGCGAGAAACGAGAATTTCCGAGAGTTCGTAAAAGACATCACATTGCACGTCGCTGCTGCGCACCCGCTCTACGTGAGCCGCGCCGACGTTCCGGGCAATTTGATCGAGGCGGAGCGCGAAATCTACAAGGCACAAGTGCAAGGCAAGCCGGCGCACGTTGCGGACAAAATTGTCGACGGAAAACTGGAGAAGTTTTATAGCACCGTTTGCTTGCTGGAGCAGGGGTTCATCAAAAATCCCGACATGACAATTAGCGACTTGCTGACTTCCAAGATTGCCGAATTGGGCGAGAACATCATCATTCGTCGCTTTGTCAGGTACCTCGTGGGCGAGCCGCTGCCGAGCGACGGTTAGTTTGTCGTAGCGGCGTTGGCCGCGGCGACCAACTTCACAACCTACGTGCCCACTCGGGCAATCCGTGGTTTATTTGAGCGCCAATGGCGCTGACCGAATACAAACGCAAACGGGACTTCAAAAAGACCGCCGAGCCGGCAGGCAAGCCCGCTCCCAAAAAGGTCAAAGGCGCGTCACGATTCGTCATTCAAAAACACGCTGCGCGCCGGTTGCATTACGATTTTCGCCTGGAAATGGAAGGCGTGCTGAAATCCTGGGCACTGCCGAAGGGACTTCCCTGGAAGCGCGGCGAGAAACATCTTGCCGTCGAAGTCGAAGACCATCCCATTGAATACGAAGACTTCGAGGGGGTGATTCCCGAAGGGCAGTATGGCGGGGGTACCGTGATGGTTTGGGACCGCGGCACCTACTACGTTTACGGCGAGCAACCCGTAAAATCGCTGCGGGAAGGTAAGTTGCACCTTCTTCTCGATGGTAAAAAGGCCAAAGGCGAATGGACTCTCGTGCGTATCCGCGGCCGCGACGGCGAAAAGAATCAGTGGCTGATCTTAAAGACCGGCGACGACGTAAAACCAATTTCGAGCAAGGTCGACGATGAATCGGTTAAGACCGGCCGAACAATGAAACAAATTGGAGACGCGCGCGACGCCGAGTGGCAATCGAATCGTGTAGACGACAAAAGTGCGACATCGCAATTTAAGGCGCGAATTCGGCAGGCGATTAAAAAAAAAGTAAAAGGTGAAGCGGTAAGGCGCGACCGCCGGGCGCGCCGAAACAATGTTCCAGGAGAGGCAGACGGACGGCTCGGCGAGCCCTCCCTACCACGTTTGCCTGCCGCAAAACCGCGTTTCGTCGAACCGATGAAAGCGAGACTAGTGGAGCAACCGCCAACAACGGGGGACTGGATTTACGAGCTTAAATTCGATGGCATCCGGCTGATTGCGATCAAAGACCGCGCTAAGGTTTCGTTGCTGTCGCGCAATCAAAACGATTTGAGCGCGCGTTTTCCCGAGATCGTCGACGCGGTCAAAAATTTGCCCGCAGATCAATGTGTGGTTGATGGGGAGGTAGTCGCGCTTGATGAACAGGGTCGCTCGTCATTTCAGCTTTTGCAGGCGCGCGAGATGGAAGGGCGAAAATCGCCAGTTTATTTTTATGCCTTTGATCTTCTCCAGTTCGACGGCAAGAATCTTATCTCGGTCCCCTTAGAGGCGCGCAAAAATGTGTTGGAGAAACTATGTGCCGGCGCAGACGACCCCATGGTTCGATACTCCGGCGCGATTGGTGGAGATGCCAGGCAGCTCCTCGGAGAAGTGCAGCGCCGCGGCTTGGAAGGAATCATTGGCAAATTGCGCCAGTCCGTTTACGAACCCGGCCGGAGAAGCGGCGCATGGATCAAACTTAAATGTGTTAATGAACAGGAATTCGTCATCGGCGGATACACCCCACCACAGGGCGCGCGCAAATATTTCGGCGCAATTCTCGCTGGCTATTACAAAGGCAGGGATCTTGTGTTCGCCGGGAAGGTTGGCACCGGATTTACAACGAAATTATTGGCCACATTGCACAAGAAATTCCGGGCCGAAGAACGTGCCGACTGTCCGTTTGTCGACCTGCCGTCAAAGCAAAATGGTCAATGGGTGCTAGGCATTACACCTTCGATGATGAAAAAGATTCAGTGGATCAATCCAAAGTTCGTCGCTGAGATTAAATTCGCAGAGTGGACGCGCGACGGAAAATTGCGTGCACCGGTTTTCATGGGCTTGCGCGAAGACAAAAAAGCGAGCGACGTTATTCGCGAAACGCCCGACCGATAGATCGGCGCCCCCGGCAAGAAGAAACAATTGGTGCGCGCGTTTTCGTTGGCGCACTCGAACATAAAAAGCCGGGAATTGATCGCGAGGATCGAGGCAGACTGATAAGTGCCTCTTGTATTTCAGATTTGACCCGGTTGCGCTGGGTCAGAAATTTCGAAGAGGAAGGGCTTACTTTAAGTATGAAAATTGCACAGGTGGCGCCGCTCCGTGAAAGCAAGATTGGGAGAAACCAAGAAGTGTCGGAGGCCGCGTAATGGCCAAGGGAGAAGTGATTCGTGTTCGGAACGAGTTTTACATTCGTTCCTCTTCAGCGCGTGTGGACGTGCGGACGCGGGTCCTGAAACAGGGAGACATGTACGCTGTGTTCGATCGATTTGGCGATGTCGAGACGTTCGGGGCCGGCGAACTCGGGTTGTTTTACCAGGACACGCGGTTTTTATCACGGTTGACTTTGAAGCTAGGAAAGGATCGGCCTTTGCTCCTGAGCTCGACGGTCCGGGAGGACAACGCCGTGCTTGCTGTAGACGCTACGAATCCCGATGTCTGGCGCGATAGCGAGATCGTAGTTCCAAGAGGAACGATACACGTGTTTCGCTCAAAGATTTTGTGGGACAAAGCCTGTCACGAGCGGCTTCGTATTCATAATTACGGACGCGCAGCTGTCGACTTTGTCTTATCGATCGAATTCGATGCCGATTTTGCCGATATTTTCGAGTTGCGTGGGATGCATCGGGAGCGTCGTGGTCGTCACTTGGAACCTGAAATCACTGACGACGGGCTAGTGTTGGCGTATGAGGGATTGGATAAACGGTTTCGCCGGACGCGGATTACGTTCGAACCGAAGCCATCTCGCGTGACCAAGTCTGTCGTCACGTGTCAGGTCCACTTGGAACCCGGCGCGAATGCCAATTATCAATGGGCCGTTGCATGTGAGGTGGACGGCGATTCGCATGGCGGGAACGAGTCTTACGAAAAGATCATGCACGACGCAGCTGCTGCGCTCGAACGCACCCGCGCTCATGAACCGCAGATTTTCGCTGACAATGAACAGTTCAACGACTGGCTGAACCGTTCGCTTGCCGATCTTCATATGATGCGAACGGAGACGCGCTATGGTCCCTATCCGTACGCTGGCGTCCCCTGGTTCAGCACCGTGTTCGGGCGCGACGGAATCATCACGGCGTTACAAAGTTTGTGGTTCGATCCATCGCTCGCGCGCGGCGTTCTGGCGTATCTCGCCGCTAATCAAGCCGACGCTGAGAAGCCGGAGCAAGACGCGCAACCCGGCAAGGTGCTGCATGAATTCCGCGATGATGAAATGTCCATCCTCGGCGAAGTGCCGTTCAGGTGCTATTACGGAAGCATCGACGCGACGCCGCTTTTTGTGATGCTGGCAGGCGCGTATTACAAGCGGACCGGCGACCGCGCTTTCGTGGAGTCGATTTGGTCGAACGTCCAGCGCGCGCTTCAGTGGATCGAGCGCTATGGCGACGCAGACGGAGACGGTTTCGTCGAATACAGTCGTAAGTCGAAACACGGTCTCATTCAGCAGGGTTGGAAAGATTCACAGGACTCGGTTTTTCACAGCGACGGCGTTCTTGCCGAGGCGCCGATCGCGCTGTGCGAAGTGCAAGGTTATGTATATGCCGCGAAACTCGCAGCCAGCGAGCTTGCTTTGCTGTTGGGCGATGGGGCAGCGGCGCAAGAGCTGAAGAACCAGGCCGAAAACTTGCGTCGGCGGTTCGACGAGACCTTCTGGTGTGAAGACATTTCCACTTACGCGTTGGCGTTGGACGGCAGCAAGAGGCCTTGCCGCGTCCGAACTTCGAATGCTGGTCATTGTCTCTTCGCGGGTATCGCGACGGAGGAACACGCGCGTCGCGTTGCCACTACGCTGACCGACGAAACATCCTTTTCAGGATGGGGAATTCGCACGGTAGCCAGCAGTGAGGCGCGCTATAATCCGATGTCGTATCACAATGGTTCGATCTGGCCGCACGATAACTCACTGATCGCGGCCGGATTTGCCAGATACGACCTTAAGGAATCGGCTGCCATGGTGCTCGCTGGTATGATGGACGCGAGTATCTTTTTCGATTTACATCGGCTTCCGGAATTATTTTGCGGCTTTCCGCGACGGCCCGGTGAAGCGCCTACGTTGTATCCAGTTGCCTGCGCTCCGCAGGCGTGGGCTTCTGGCGCTGTATTTCTTGTGCTGCAAGCATGTCTGGGTCTTGAGCTGTTTGCTCCAGAACGAAGGCTGGTGTTTTCAAAGCCATTGTTGCCCCAATTTCTTCCGCAAATCAGTATTCGTGATCTCAAAGTGGGAGACGCAAGCGTTGATCTTTTGCTCACGAGACACGACGAAGGAGATGTAGGCGTGAACGTTCTTCGACGGAACGGCATTCTTGATGTTGTGGTTTTGAAGTGATGGCAGGTGATTGCGCTTGTGGCCGGAGATCGGCGCAATATTGTGCCGTGATGAACGCTAGGGTAATCGTCATGCCAAAAGCCGCCGTGCTGGACCCGCAGGGAAACGCGGTTCGTGATGCCATGCGCCACTTGGGAATGCCCGAGGTGCGCAGTGTACGAATTGGCAAGTACATGGAGATCGAAATCGAAGGGCAAAACGGTGGCGAGCTTGAAACGCGGCTACACCAGCTTTGTCGCGATTTGCTGTCGAATCCGGTGATCGAAGATTACGAATTGTTGAAACGTGAATCGGGAAACAACAAAGAGACGAAGGCAAAGATTCAGAAGATGGGGAAGAATTTATGAAAGCGCTGCGATATTTTTTCTGCGTAGTGTTTCCGCCGCTTGCAGTGCTGATGACAGGACGCATCGCGAGTTTCTTTCTAAGCATCATTTTGACGTTGCTTGGATGGATACCGGGAGTCATCCATGCGTGTCTCGTGGTGAACGATTACCACGCGGAGCAACGTGCACGCGCACATTAAACTCACGATGAACTTTGCCGTCATTCAGTTTCCCGGTTCCAATTGCGACCAGGATTGTGTCGCGGCCATTAATGGGCTCGATGGACTGGAAGCCGAATACGTCTGGCATAAGGAAACTTCGCTCGATGGTTTCGATGCGATTGTATTGCCGGGTGGATTCGCCTACGGCGATTATCTTCGCTGCGGAGCCATCGCTCGTTTTTCGCCCATCATGACGGCGGTGATCAGCGATGCGCGCGCCGGCAAGCTCGTGCTCGGGACGTGCAACGGGTTTCAAGTTTTGTGCGAAGCCGGTCTTTTGCCGGGCGCACTTGTGCGAAATCGCTCACTCAGGTTTGTTTGTGACATCGTCACTACACGCGTTGAGACAGATGCCACTCCATTCACCCACGGCTGTCCGAAGGGAACGCTTTTGCGCCTGCCTGTGGCACACGGAGAGGGATGTTTTTTTGCTGACCCGCAAACGTTGCGTGAGTTGAACGTGAATGAACAGGTCGTCTTGCGCTACACAGACAGCCAGGGTCAGGTCGTTCCCGAAGCAAATCCAAATGGCTCGATCGAAAATATTGCCGGGATTTGCAATCACGATCGGAATGTTTTCGGTTTGATGCCCCACCCTGATCGCGCTTCGGATCCACGGCTGGGCGGCGCAGATGGCGCGAAAATTTTTCTCTCGATGATGGAGACAATTCGCGGAACTCGCTCAAGTAACGTAACGGATCGCATCAAACAGGTGGCATAACTTCGCTACCTAAGAGAAAACCGTATATCCTTGGGCGCGGACGTGTTGTGATCGTTACAGAGCCTGTAATAAAATCGAACACTTCCCTGTTGGTGAGCCCTTATCCGCCGCGGAGATAAGAGTTGGCATTGGCATTGCTCATAGATGTTATGAAAACCAATTATACCTTATGCTCCTAGAAAAAACCTTACACATGAGCCAACCGGTGGCCGAGTGCAAAGCACGTCTGGCCAGTATTCAATCTTATCGACGCCAGTTTCTAATGGTGACACGGGCCACCGTGACATCATCCAAGACCGTCGATTTCAGCTTTCGCGGCCCCTTTGGCTTCGAAGCGCACACGGTGCTGCTGTCGGTCGATGGAGATTCGCCTAGCCAATATGCGTTCGAGTCAGTCGGCGGAAACATTTGCCTGATGGGCATCGTTGATTTTGCCGAGATCCGCTCGCACTGCACCGAGGTGACGCTCGCCGTGCACTACGAAATTAAAAACAAACTTTTCGCATGGCTGGATAGGCGTCTGCATTTTGTGGATAGCTTTGTAAATGCAGAACTGCGCAGCATCCGGGCGCATTTCGAAGGAATCAGGTCAAGCTACGTGGAGCGTCCGCGCGTTATGCCCGTGCTCCAGCCGGCTCACGCCTGACGAAGCGGCGTTGCTAGAGGATCATTCCTAACCGAGGATTTGGGTCACCCGGGTCAGGTAATGCGCACGGCATGTTTACGGTCGAGGCGCAGGATCTGGCCCGGGTGAAGGGCCACTTTGGCCTTGGGATCGCGAATTTTGATTCCATCAATTTCGACGCTGCCCTGTTTGATCAGTCGTGAGACCTCGCTATGCGATCTTTCTGATTGAAACACTTGCTGGTAAACCGCTGACACCACAGTGAGGGCCGTGAAGTCTTGTTGTTCCCCCACTGAAAAGACCGGGAGATCCGCCTTCTTCAAGTCCCGCTCGCTAAAGCGCGTGTTCCACTCATCCAGCGTGGTGGTGGCCGCGAGCGCCGAGTGGTAAGTCTGCACGACTTCGAACGCGAGCTGTTTCTTGGCCTCGAGCGGGTGCGTGTCTTGCGGCGCTGCACGTCGCAGAAGCAATTGGTAATACCGCGCCATTAGCTCGTCCGAAATGCTCATTAGTTTTCCGAAGATTTCCGAAGGCGAGTCGTTGACGGCGACGTAGTTACCCAGGCTTTTGCTCATTTTTTTGGAGCCATCCAAGCCTTCTAGAATCGGGAGCAGGAAAACGACCTGCTGTGGCATCCTCTCTTCTCGTTGAAAATCGCGCCCGATGAGAATGTTGAAGAGTTGGTCAGTTCCTCCGAGTTCGACATCTGCTTCAACCATCACAGAGTCCCATCCCTGCATAATTGGATATTGGACTTCATGTGCGCGGATCGGATGCCTTTCTTCGATTCGAGTTTTGAAATCTTCCCGCTGCAACAACTGCTGCAATGTCACGCGGCTGTTCAAGCGGATGACGTCTTCGAATGACATGGTGCGAAACCAGTCACCGTTGCAGACCGTTTCTGTCCGCTCAGGATCAAGAATCTTGAAGGCCTGCTCGCGATAAGTCGCCGCATTTGTGACTACTTCCTGATGCGTCAGGTGCGGCCGCGTAACTGACCGGCCACTCGGATCGCCGATCATTCCGGTAAAATCGCCTATAATGAGAATTGCCTGGTGCCCGAGGTCTTGAAACTGCCGCAGTTTGCGCAAAACAATCGTGTGCCCAAGGTGAATATCCGATGTGGTTGGGTCCACCCCCAGCTTGACCCGCAACGGCCGGCCTAGCGCTAGTTTCTCGCGCAGTTCGCTTTCATTGATGATTTGCGCTGCGCCTTGTTTCAACAACGCCAGAGCTTCGTCCGGTTGCATTATCCGGTCACAGAATAGCGCACCCGCCTCGCCCGGACGAGCGCTACTTGTTTTTGTTCAACAACTCACGCACCTGCTCGATCGTGAGCGGCTCGGTGTGTCTGTTTAGTGACTTTTGATTTGTGCCTTCGCTCAGAAAGGGACGGTTACCTGCATACGCATGAGAGGCGACGCTTTTCGCGGACTGAGGTGCGTCGCGAACACCGTGGGCGGTCTTACTTCCGTAGATAGCCTTGGAATTTGCAACTGTTTGCTGTGACGGGACCTCGTAAGCGGTCCGTTTGCCGCGGTAGGTGTGGGAATAAAATTGCGCGGTCGAGAAATCTCGTGTCCCGGAATAATTTTTCGAACTCGCTTTCTGGTGAAGGAAAAATGTTGCGACGTTTGCGTGTTTGTTGATGGATGCCGAACCGTCTCCGTTAAATTTCTTGTTTTGCGCATCGTTCTGCAGCGCCATGTCAGGTTTGAGAAGCCGATCGACCAGTTTTTTCTCTTGGTCCTGAGCGCGCGCGCCGCAGAAAACAGTTGTTAGCAGGAAACAGACTGCAAACGATGTTCGCACGACGAGAGGCTGGCGGAACGGGTGCTTGTTTGTAAAGCAAATTTCCTCTTGCGGGAATGGCTCCAATTCGCGGAGACGATAGGGTTTTTATTGTTTTCGCCAGGAACGCCGCAGACAATGCGCGCATGGCTGAACACGTTTACAAGAAAATTGAAATCGTTGGCTCATCGCCGAATGGAATGGAGGAAGCGGTCCGCAACGCCCTGGCGCGTGCGAGCAAGACGATTCGGAACATGCGTTGGTTCGAGGTGATCGAGACCCGCGGTTACATCGACGAGGGCAAAATCGACCACTGGCAGGTGACTCTGAAGATCGGGTTTACGCTCGAAGAATAATGTCCCTTTGCCGCCTCTGCCCGGTCCAGCATTAAACCGGTTTCAACTTTACCGTTCTACCGCTTCCCGTTCCTGCGCTGATCGGTACAATTTGGCGGCACCGTAAATCAAGACCGCCGGCTTTAATGCCATAAAAAGAAGACGCAGAAGGCCGGCTAGCACTCGACCTAACGGCAGGCGATTCAACACGTATCCAACCGCAAATGCATAGAAGAGAGACTGTGTCGGCTTTTCGCGCACGTAATCACCGGTTTCATTGACCACCGTTTCGACTCGGTCTTTCACCCATTGCATTCCGCGTTCGGGAAACTCAGCAACCATTTCAGCAGATAACTGATCCATGACGCTAATGATTCGCATTGTGAAGGCATCCTGCGCGCATCGAACTATCACCGCAACGCTAGCCAGATCGAGCTGGCACCGGCGCGAGGTGGGAAATCAGGCAGCGGCAACGACTGGTGAAATGCCGCCGCTCGACGCGTTTCTTTCAGACAATACCGGGCCATCACCTTCAGCGCCCGCTCGCCTAACGCAGAACAATTAGTCGAAAGGAGAACGTGGGCGTCACGCTCCGCTAATGCGAGAGCGCTTATGAGCAAGTTTTCGAAATCGTCCTGGACTTGAAACGTCTTTCCCTGTGAAGAACGCGAAAAAGTCGGAGGGTCGAGGATGATGGCATCGAATTTTTCGCCTCTCCGGGCGAGCCGGGGCAGGACGGATCGCACGTCATCCGTGATAAAGCGATGATTGATCGTTGATAGGTTATTCAGCGCGAAATTCTCGCGTCCACGGGTGAGATATTTTCTGGAAAGGTCGATGTTAAGAGTGCCCGCACCGTTACATGCCGCGTATACGGAAAAAGAACAAGTGTAAGCAAAACAATTCAGCAGTCGCTTTGGCGCAATATGACGCAAATACCGGCGATTCTCCCGCTGGTCCAAAAACAAACCAGGCGAATAACCCGTGCCGAAGTCTATGCCGAACCGCAGATACCATTCGGTGGCGACGGTTTGTAAACTCTCGCTCGGATCGCCAATGATCAGGGCGGGTGATTCGCGACGTTCGCTTTTTGTCGGAATCAATCGCGCAAACACGCGTCGCACTTGGAAGCGGGCCGAATCGGCCCAACTTTGGAGCTCTTTCAGCAGCCGTTCACGAGCCAACACTCTTTTGAACGAGATCAGAATGTCGCTACCGAAGCGTTCGACCCAGCCATCCTCAATGGTACAAAGCCGGTGCGCGTCAGTACCCTCAGCCCCGAAATCGCGGAGCAAGCGTGAATCAATCCATCCCGCAGTCATTTTGTTTTGTTGTGCTCCAACCGGATAGTTCGAAATCAACATGCCGCAACGGATGGGTTGCCCGGAAACGCGGCGTTGCTACACTGCCGCCATCACGTTCGCGCCGTCGAGTCAACGGCTGCGTGTCGGCGGCGTAACTATGCAACAAGTCACCGTTCGTGTTCCCGCAAGCACTTCCAATCTTGGTCCCGGCTACGATTGCCTCGGCGTCGCGCTCCGACTTTATAACAGCGTTACGGTCGTCCGGAGTAAGGTGCCTCGATCTTCTCATCCACAAATTGTGTCTGACGCAGCAGAAAGATTTTTCAGGAAGGCGCGGCGCCGTGTGTTCTCGTTTTCCTGTTCAATTGGGGAACAAATTCCGCGCTGTCGCGGACTGGGCAGCAGCGCAACCGTTCGCCTCGGCATCCTTCTTGCCCTGAACCACCTCAGTGGCAAGCCGCTCGATCGATTAGCCGTTTTCCGATTATGTGCCGAGGTGGAAGGACATCCTGATAACGCTGCACCGGCCACATTCGGCGGCTTCACTGTTACAAGGAGTGACGGCTTCCCAGCCGTCATGCTTCGACGGCTGTCCAAGCCGTCGCTCCTTGGCGCCACCGTTCAGCGCTTCGATGTTTGGTCGCGCCTGTACTTCGTGCTTCTGGTTCCCGACCTTGAAATTCAAACATCGAAAGCGCGAAGGGTTTTGCCTTCAAAGATTTCGCGCGTTGCTGCAGTAGAAAACTGTGCGAACGCGTGCGCGGTCACCGCAGCCTTCGCATCGCGAGATTACGAAAAAATGCGTGGCACTTTTTCCGATAACCTTCATCAGCCATTTCGCGTGAAGTTGATTCCGTTTCTTCCTCGTGTGATTGCCGCCGCTGAGCGAGCCGGCGCGCTCGGCGCGTTTCTTAGCGGAAGCGGATCCGCGATAGCAGCTATTACGCTCAAATCGCCGGAAAAAATCGCGACCGCCATGGCGCGCTCTGCGACCGTACCTGGTCAGACAATCATCACACACGCTGATAACCGCGGCGCGCAAGTGCTGCCTATCGGTCGTCAGACGTGCGGAATCGACCATTAAGATGGGCCGGCGACTTGAACAGTTAGAAGAATTCGGCATCGACGTCGTCCTCGAACGACGTCATGGCGTTCGCGCCTCCATTCTGCGCAGTATTCTTTACGCGCTCTCATTCGTCTACGACAGGCTGGTGCAGCTCCGGCTTTATTTCTATCGCAAAAGAGTTTTCCGCGAACGCACGTTGGGATGTCTCGTGATCAGCATCGGCAATCTTACTGTGGGCGGAACGGGTAAAACGCCGATCGTTGAGAAGTTTGCCCGGGCTTTGCAGGCTGGGGGACGGCGAGTGGCGATTCTTAGTCGCGGCTACAAAAGCGTTCCGCGGAAACGCGATTGGCGCAGCCGGTTCCGCGGAGATTCAGAACCTCCACGAATCGTTTCCGACGGAAAATCCCTGCTGCTCGATTCGTTGACCGCCGGGGATGAGCCTTACATGCTCGCTCACAACTTAAAGGATGTGATCGTACTGGTAGACAAAGATCGTGTAAAAAGCGGCCTGTTCGCCATTGATAAATGGCAGGTCGATACGCTTCTGCTCGACGACGGATTTCAATATCTCCATTTAAAGCATCGGCTGGACATGGTGCTCGTGGATCGACAAGCACCTTTTGGCAACGAATTCCTGCTACCCCGGGGCACGCTGCGTGAGAGGCCACGGAATCTTCGCCGCGCCAGCTATATCTTTATCACCAAGACTACGGGCGATGCTAATTTCGAATTGATGCGACGAATCCGCCGATACAATCGCACCGCGGAAGTTATCGAATGCGCGCACAAACCGCTTTACTTGCAGAATGTCTTTACAGGCGAACAACTGCCGCTCGAAGCCTTGCGCGATGCCTTCATCGGTTCACTGTGCGCAATTGCTGCCCCCGAAAGTTTTGAGGGCGCGCTCACCAAACTCGGCGCGCACGTCGATCTCGCGAAAAACTACATTGATCATCATTATTACACCGAAGCGGAACTGATCAGCTTCGTTAATCGTTGTATCCGCCGCGACCTGGCGATGATCGTCACCACCGAAAAAGACTCCGTGCGCATGCCGCGTCTGCCCGAGGCGGATCTGAAAGTGCCGATTTATTTTCTGCGGGTGGAAATCGACATCCTGAGCGGGCACGAAAGCTGGGAACATTGTGTCGCCCGGATTTGCAAACCCAAGCCGGTGCTTCCGCCCGAGCGCTTCTTCGCCTAATGGGGTCTGCACGAAAACGAGAAAGGTACGAAGAGTAAGAGAAGATTAGAACCTTTGCGTCTTTTGTAGACGTTGTGCGAAGATTACATCGATGGCCAAAAAAGCGGAACTCGTTGTTGCCGATCGGAAGCTTCAGGTGTCGAACCTGGACAAGGTGCTTTACCCGAAGGCGGGTTTCACTAAGGCGGACGTAATCGATTATTACATCCGGATCGCGCCGATGCTCTTGCCGCACTTGAAGGACCGCCCGCTCACAATGAAGCGCTATCCAAATGGCGTGGAGGGTGAGTTTTTCTATGAGAAGAACTGCCCAGTGCATCGGCCAAAATGGGTGCAAACAGCAAAGGTATGGAGCGAAGGCAACCAGCGGATCATGCATTACTGTCTTGCGAACGATCTCCCCACGCTCGTCTGGACAGCTAACCTCGCTGATCTTGAGTTGCACACATCGTTGTCGCGCAAGAACAACGTCGACCGCCCAACGATAATGGTGTTCGATCTCGATCCGGGCGCGCCGGCGGACATCGTCCAATGCTGTCAGGTTGGGATCTGGCTGCGTGAGCTGCTGGATGGAATGAAATTGAAAGCGTTCGCAAAAACGAGCGGCTCCAAAGGCTTACAGGTGTATGTGCCGGTGAACACGCCGGTGACTTACGATCAGACCAAAGGCTTGTCCCGCTCATTAGCCCAACGTTTGGAACGCGAACATCCTGATCGTGTCACGTCGAATATGTCCAAGGCAGTGCGCAAAGGAAAAGTGTTCGTCGATTGGAGTCAGAACGACGAACACAAAACTACTATTTGCGTTTACTCACTTCGCGCAAAAGAAGAGCCGACTGTTTCCACGCCGGTTACCTGGAGTGAAGTGGAGAATTGTTTGAAGAAGCAACGCGCAGACATCTTAAAGTTTCGTTCCGACCAAACATTGGCACGCGTCGAAAAACAAGGCGACCTGTTCGAGCCAGTGGAAGCGCTCAAACAGAAGCTGCCGAAAAAATGGGAGGAGTAATGCAAGCTTGCGCGTGTATCCGAAAATCTAACCCGTCGCGTCATTCTGAGCGAAGCGAAGAATGTCTGATTGACTAACTTCGAGCCCACCAGGGGACGAAACCGAGAAGTTTCGCTTCGCTCAACATGACAGCACTACTTATCGAGAAGTCTACCGTATGAAGGATCACTTATGGTTTGATGTAATTGGATGGGTCGGAGCGGCAGTTCTGCTTGTGGCGTATGCAATGGTCTCCGCCAGAAAGTGGGAAGGACACTCTTCCGTGTTTCAGTTCCTGAACGTCAGCGGCAGCCTGCTCCTGGCCGCCAACACAATTTTTTATGGATCGTATCCCTCCACCTTTGTGAACCTCGTTTGGGCAGCCATTGCCATTTTCACCATCGCCAGCAGGAAACGGGTTCCGTCTCGTTAGGTCAGTTGAAGAGTTTTCCCATATGCGAAAGATCAATGTCAAAGATGTTCCCGAGCAGGAAAAAAAATCGCCGAAAGGAAAATTTGGCCGGGTTACGAAGAACATTTCGGTTGCGCTTGGACGCGAACCGGAGTCGCTCGATTTGTCGAAGCGTCATCCGTTTGATCTAGCGTTAGTGCGGATACCGAAAGGCAAATCTCTTTGCCCCTATCATGCCCATGCAGCGGAATCCGAGCTTTACCTCGTCGTCTCCGGTCGCGGCAATGTGCGCGATAAGAACGGAATAACCGAAGTGGGACCTGGCGACGCGTTTCTGTTTCAGCCCGGTGAGGCGCATCAGCTTAGCAATGGCGGTGATGACGATTTCGTTTATTACGTCATCGCCGACAATCCGCGCAGCGGGGGAGCAACAGGTGATTCCTGTTATTATCCGGACAGCGGCAAGTGGGCTGTGACCAAGGAAGGATCCGAAGAGCTAATGGTGAAAGGAACCGAGACCGATTATTTCGATGGCGAAGAATGATTTTGGTAGGGGCGGTTCACCGAACCGCCTGTGGGCGATTAGGTCAATAGCCCCTACCTCGCGCAATGAAGAAGGTTAACCTGAACGAAATCAAAGAAGATCCATGGCAATCGCCAGGTGGAAAATACGTCGTCTCCTTTAAAGGAATTTCTGAAGCGCTAGGACGTGAACCGGCTTCGCTCGACTTGTCCAAGCGGCACCCGTTTGATTTGGAATGGAGCAGAGTGCCGCCAGGAAAGTACAACTTCCCTTACCACGCGCACTCGGCCCAATGGGAGCTGTATTTGGTGATTTCTGGGAAAGGCACCGTTCGTCATAAGGATGGCGAGACTGAAGTGGTCGCCGGCGACGCGTTCGTCTTTGGCCCCAACCAACCGCATCAACTCATTAACTCTGGTGATGAAGACCTGACCTACTACGTCATCGCGGATAACCCGATCGGCGAAGCAGGCTATTATCCGGATAGCGATAAATGGAAGGTGAACAAATCGTCAGCAGCCGATCGTGTAGTGATCAAAGGTGATGAGACCGATTATTTCGATGGTGAAGAATGAAGCAGGCAAGCGGGAACGCAGGAAAGTGAACTTGGAGAAGAATGCTGCCTGTTAATTTGAATGTTATGACCTCGAAAACACCAGTTGAAGAATTTCCATACAAAACGTACCTGAACATCCTGCACGGGCCGCTCGACGTGATTGATGTGCAGAAGCTCGCTGATGCTTGCACAGACAAATGGTACAACCAGACGCTGTGCAGGGTAAACGATTCAGTCGTTAGGATGGCGGTCGTCCAAGGTGAGTATCACTGGCACGAACACAAAGACATCGACGAATTCTTTTTCGTGCTGGATGGCAGGTTTCTGATCGATCTGGAAGATCGCGTGGTTGAGCTTGCGCCACGACAGGGTTTCGTTGTGCCGAAAGGTGTGCGCCATCGGACACGCGCGCCGGAGCGAACGGTGATCCTCATGATCGAGCGCGCCGACATTCTTCCAACCGGCGACTGAACTCCGATCGTGGGTGGTCGGCGGTCATACACCGTAGCTACAGTGAAGCAATTCAAGATCATCTCGGGCGGGCAAACAGGCGTTGATCGTGCCGCGCTCGACGTCGCACTCAGGCGCGGAGTTAACTGCGGCGGATGGTGTCCGGCCGGACGTCTCGATGAATTCGGCAAAATTCCGGATCAGTACCCAGTTCAGGAATTACCAGGCGGCGGTTTTACTGAACGCACTTTGCAGAACGTGAAATATTCTGATGGAACCGTTGTACTTTACCCGGGGGAACTTCGCGGCGGCACCGAGCAGACCGTTCGTTTCTGTGTTGAACTAGAGCGGCCGCGCCAAGCGATCGACGCGTCAAAGATTTCCGCTGAAGATGCCGCTAAGCTGATGGCCGAATTTGTTCGCGAGAATAAGATCGGCATTCTGAATGTTGCCGGGCCGCGGCAGAGCGACTGGCCAGAAGGGTACGATTACGCTTTTCGCGCGCTCGACACTTTTCTAATCGCCCTGTAGCCACCGGGCTGTGGCCGGTAGCCGGAAAACGGCTCATAGAGCCGTGGCTACAGATCACTCGTACCGCAACGCTTTCACCGGATCGAGCCGCGCGGCGAAGTATGCAGGGATTAGTGCCGCCAACGAGCAGATTATGAAGGCGCTGATACAAATAATGGCAACGTCGTGCGGAATGACTTCGGCGGGGATCGACGAAAATTGATAGACTTCGCGCGGGAAAATCTCGATGTGCAACGTTGACGCCAGCCAGCGACTAAACTCGTTACGATAACGGATCAATGTCATTCCAAGCCCCAAGCCAGTGATCGTTCCGAAAAGACCGACAATTGTCCCCTGACCAAGGAATACCCAGACAATTTGCGCAATATTCGCCCCGAGCGCTTTAACAATTCCGATCTCGTGCCGCTTTTGTACCGTCACGGTGATGAGCGTGCTCATGATTCCAAAAGCGGCCACGATCACGATGAAGAACAAAAGAAAAAACATCACCGTGCGTTCCAGCCGAACCGCTTCGAAATACTGGCGATTCATGTCGATCCAGGTCTGGGCGTACTGCGGCGGCTCGAGAAATTGCTGGATCTCCTGTTTGACGCGTTCCGCTCCATATGGGTCGTCAGTCTTCACCGTGATTCCGTGCAATGCGTCGCCCAAACCGTAAAGCTCCTGGCCGACGTAAACGGGCACGAGCAGAAATTCGGAGTCGTGCAGGTAATGGCCGGTCTC
>DASYSX010000274.1:0-10032 GCA_036002955.1 Candidatus Udaeobacter sp.
GCGATGATCCGGTGCCGTATTCGTGACCGGCGAGAATGACCAAAGGAGTTTTCGTTTCTGCGTATTTCATCGCCGCGTCGAAGATGCACATCTCCTCACCTTCCAGAGTGGCGCGAGCCTCTGGTTCGCCAGAGGACGAATCCGCCGCTGCGGACTTGCGTCCCTTCGCAACCGGGACGGTCGCGCTACCATAATACTTCGTCACGCCGCCTTCCGTTCCGGGCGCCATCATGTTTTTAATTCGCACATTCGCGAATGTGCCGCGGGTCATCACCAGATCGTTGCCACGCCGGCTGCCATAGCTGTTGAAATCGCGCGACTGAATTCCACGCGACATCAAATATTTTCCGGCGGGGGAACTCTCTTTGATCGCTCCCGCAGGCGAAATGTGATCGGTCGTAACTGTGTCGCCGAAAATGCCAAGCGCGTGAGCGCCCCGGATTTCGGCGATGTGGCCGGACTCCATCGAAAAGTTTTCGAAGAACGGCGGATCATGAATGTAATCGCTTTTCTCGTCCCACTGGTAGACGTCACCTGTGCTCGATGGAATTTCGTTCCACTTCGGATTTTGCTCCGCGAAATCGCGATAAAATTTGCGGAACGTTTCAGGTGTGAGCGCGCTCTGCATCGTATGCTGGATCTCACTGAGACTCGGCCAGAGATCGCGCAGGAAAGTTTCTTTGCCGTCTTTATCCTTGCCGAGTGGGTCGCGCGAAAGATCGATGTGAACCCGGCCGGCGAGGGCAAAGGCCACAACCAGCGGAGGCGACATCAGAAAATTCGCTTTGATATGCTGATGCACGCGGGCTTCAAAATTCCGATTTCCCGAAAGAACCGAAGCTGCAACCAGATCGTATTTGTGGATCGTCTTCTCGATGTTTGGATGCAGCGGCCCAGAGTTGCCGATGCAGGTCGTGCAACCGTAACCGACGAGATTGAATCCGAGCTGGTCGAGATATGTTTGGAGCCCGGTCTTTGCCAGGTAATCGGAAACAACGCGCGACCCGGGCGCGAGCGATGTTTTGACGCCAGGATCGACACGCAGACCGCGCTCAACTGCTTTTTTCGCCAATAATCCAGCCGCAATCATTACGCTCGGATTGCTTGTATTTGTGCAGCTCGTTATCGCGGCGATTAGGACGCTGCCGTGGCCAATGTGAGTGCGTCCATGTTGGAACACCTGGCTGGATTCAGCTTCGATTTCCTTGCCCGGATCGGGTGTTGGTCGGTTTGAAACCATCTCGAGCACGTTACGCGCTTCACCCGGTTTAATTCCCTGATCTTCTTTGGTGTCCGTCGAAAACATCGCGCCGTTGCGCGGCGCACTGCCATTCAATTCGACCACATGCTTTTCGCGAAGATCGATCTGTTTCTTTCCATAGCCTCCGTCGTGCACCGGTTTTTCAAGGAGCTCGCGAAACTTGCTTCCGAGTTCTGGCAAATTAATTCGGTCCTGCGGCCTCTTTGGTCCGGCGACGCTCGGCTGCACATCCGCCAGATCCAAATCGATATCAACGCTGTAATCAATTTGCCCTTTTCGCGGCATACCAAACATGTTCTGAGCCTGAAAATAATTTTCGAAAGCAACGCATTCCTCTTCAGTGCGTCCTGTAGCCCGCAAATAATTCACTGACTCGCGGTCGACTGGGAAGAAACCCATTGTCGCACCGTACTCGGGCGACATGTTGCCGATCGTTGCGCGGTCAGGCACCGGCAGCGATGCGGCGCCCTCACCATAAAACTCAACGAATTTGCCAACGACCTTTTGCGCGCGCAGCAACTGCGTGATGTGCAAAACCAGATCGGTTGCGGTCACACCTTCGCGCAACTGTCCCGTCAGGTGCACGCCCACTACTTCCGGCGTCAAAAAGTAAACCGGCTGCCCGAGCATCCCGGCTTCCGCCTCAATTCCACCGACGCCCCAGCCAACCACGCCCAGACCGTTGATCATTGTGGTATGCGAATCAGTACCGACCAGAGTGTCGGGGAAAAAGATCTCCGACTTCTGACCTCTGACTTCTGACGTCTGGCTCAACACGCCTTTCGCGAGGTATTCCAGATTCACCTGATGCACGATGCCGATTCCCGGCGGAATGAGCTGGAAAGTCTTGAAAGCCTGCTGACCCCACTTCAGAAACTGGTAACGCTCGCGATTGCGCTTGAACTCCATGTCCAAATTGAGTTCCAAGGCGCGCGGCGAACCAAAAAAATCGACTTGCACAGAATGATCGACAACCAAATCGACCGCCACGAGCGGCTCGATGATCTTCGGGTCCCGTCCGAGCCGTTGCACAGCGCTGCGCATCGCCGCGAGGTCGACGATCAGCGGAACTCCAGTGAAGTCCTGCAAAACAATACGCGCAACAACGAAGGGGATCTCCTCGTTCGCCGGTGATTTCGCGTTCCATTTTGCCAGTGCTTCAACATCTTTGCGCCGAACCTTTTTCCTGTCGCAGTTGCGCAATACCGATTCGAGGACAATCCGAATGCTTACCGGCAACCGCGAAATTTTGCCGATGCCCTGTTCTTCCAGCGCAGGCAGTGAATAGAGCCAGCCTTCACGACGTTCCCCAGCGTCGAATTTTCTCAGCGTTTTGAATTCGTCAGTCATCTCGCTGTCATTCCGAGCGAAGTCGAGGAACCCCGTTGTTAAGCCTTAAGGTATCGCTGCCGGATCCTTCGACTTCGCTGCGCTTCGCTCAGGAGGACAATGTTCCATTGTCATTTCAGCTCCGCCAGCTTCGCTTTGATCTTTTCGAAATTTGGCAACTGCCGCGCGTCATCATTGCTCTCGGCGTATTGGATCACCCCATTCTTATCGATGATGAACGCAGAGCGCTTGGGCACGCCGCCCAT
Organism: Candidatus Udaeobacter sp.; assembly: GCA_036002955.1. Taxonomy (GTDB): domain Bacteria; phylum Verrucomicrobiota; class Verrucomicrobiia; order Chthoniobacterales; family UBA10450; genus Udaeobacter. The sequence continues at coordinate 2,857 of DASYSX010000274.1, forward strand.
CCCGAGATTCATTTGCGGCAGGAACGAGTCGTACATCACGCCATATGCCTGGGCGACTTTGTGTTCGTAATCGCTCAGCAGTGGCACCGTGATATTCTCTTTTTGTGCCCATGCTTCCTGCGCAAACGGATTGTCACCGCTGATTCCATAAACGACAGCGTTCAAATTCGTGTAACCGTTCAGGCCCGCACTGACCTCACACATTTCCGTCGTACACGTGCCCGTGAATGCCATCGGAAAGAAAAGCAGCAATGTGTTTCCTTTCCCTAAGCTCTCGCTAAGCCTGATCTGTTTCGGTCCATCGGAGGTTTTCGTCGATAATGTGAAATCCGGCGCTTTGGTTCCAACCGCAAGTGGCATAAGTGAATCCTCCGTTTGTGATTTGGGTGCGAAAATTCAGTATAGGTTTGGCATTCAGCGGGTCAAAGGAGATCGTCACTCGTTGAAGCGTTGAAAGCGGCCAAGTCTAATTGTCATTCTGACCGGAGCGAAGAATTTCTGATTATTTGTTCTGGTAGTGCTGCCGCGGAAACAGAGATGTTTCGCTTTGCTCAAACATGACAGCACTGCCGCTTTAACTTTTTAACTATTCAAGGCTTTGACCCTCACCATGGAACTCTTCTGGTGGTTTTTTACGATTGTGCTTTTCGCGGTCGGTTTGATCGGCACCATCGTGCCAGTTCTTCCAGGTACCACAGTTATTCTCGCCGGTGCGATCATTCATCGCCTAATGCTTGGCCCCGAAAAGAGCATTGGCTGGCACACGATCATTGTGCTGGTGCTGCTGACTCTCGCAACGTACGGGATCGATATTCTCGCCGGCTATCTCGGCGCGAAATATTTCGGCGCGACAAAATGGGGAGCGTTTGGGGCGATTCTCGGCGCGTTGGTCGGTTTATTCTTCGGCCTGCTTGGCCTGTTCCTTGGGCCAGTGATTGGCGTGATCATCGGTGAAGTCATCGCCGGCAAGCGCATGATTGACGCTGGCCGTGCCGGGTGGGGAAGTTTGATCGGGAACATTGGTGCCATGCTCGCCAAATTGATCTTCGCGCTGACGATGATCATCATTTTTCTCATCGCTGTTCCTTCACGCTTTTGATTGTAGGGCAACCGCTCCGGTTGCCGAGATCAAGCTGGCAGGCGGTGCGCCTGGCCTACAATTCGCTTTCCTGATTCCTGGTTTCGTGGCTTCCAGATTTCTGCTTTTATGTTAATTTACCCGCCGATGGCAGATGATCGCTGGTGAGCCGCAAGGCTTACTGGAGGAAAGTCCGAACACCACACGGCAGCATGCCGCGTAAAATACGCGGGCAACATTCGCGAAAGCGGGATTTGACGGAAAGTGTCACAGAAAAGATACCGCCGGTTCTTTGGCAACTACAACTGTAGGGGAAGCTCACAGCTTCCCGTCTAGAACAGGCAAGGGTGAAAAGGCGAGGTAAAAGCTCACCGCTCGTGGAGCAATTCGCGAGGCACGAAAAACCCCATGCGGTGCAAGACAAAACAGAGGAAGGGCAGCCGGCCCGATTTAATCCTCGGGTATCGTCGCACCACGACGAATGAAAATTCGCCGGGCATTCGGAGAAATCCGGATGAGATGAATGATCATCAGCGTGAGCAATCACGCGACAGAATTCGGCTTATCGCCATCGAAACTATGAAGGGCGCTTTCGGAGATGAAGGCGCCCTTCACTTTTTTGTTTACCGACTGGACTCGACCCAGCGCGCAATCTGGATTACTGACGCGCATCGCTAGCGAAGCGTGGCATTGTCCGCGCTGACGAAGAATTGGCGAGCGAACTCGAACGCTTATCAGTAAGGATGGAGATACGGCGTGAGAACCTTCGACAAAACTAAGCCGCAAAAGCCAGTCAGGAGCACTCTGTTGCGCCATTTGTACATGCTGTCGGCCCTGGTGGTTTCGTTCTCTATCATGTGATGCAGAACTTGTATTTTGTCATTTAATTCGCGTACCCAATTCGCTGCTGCTTCCATGGTTAAAAGCCTTCCCGGATATTTCACGACAATCAGCCCTTCGGAATCGGGTTTTTCTGCCATGACTGCTCCTCGTTTTTCTATTGCGTCGAGTAGCTGACCGTTCAAGCGACTGATTTGAACGAGTGATTCAATACGCTTTAAGCCGATGGCTGCAGAAAGAATAAGCAGCGCGAGCGAGACGACTTCCATCGTGTAAGGCGACAGGAACGTGAGCTTCTCAGGATGCAGCATGTGACCCACGTACGCGGATAAAGCCAGAGAGGCTCCGACGATGAAGTACTCGAAACGCTGGACGGCTTGGTAGTACCCAGACTCAATTAGCCTTCGATTGTCTCCAGCCATTTTTCTGCGACAAATTTTTTACGTTTCTGCGAAATCCCCGCGTTCTCGTGCGTGTCGACCACGTGCGAACATGATCATACACGCGAATCTCGGCATCATGTGATCGGCTGCAATGCCGCGCCTAGCCAATTGCATTACTGACCGCGTTTGGTCCGCCATACAAGAGCCGACGAATGGCAGCACATCGGAGATCACAGCGACGCCGCGATTATCTTTCCCGGCACTCACTTCCTAAAAGTTTATCACGAACGAAGGCGTCCTTCGCTTTTTTCAGGCCACAGATGGCGTGAGCTTGGATTTTTTGCGAAGGAGCGGAAGAACTTTTTCCACCAGCGCGTCGGCTGTGATGCCGTGCTTCTTGCGTAAGATAGGGACGGCGCCGTGTTCGATAAATTGATCGGGCCAACCGATCCGTACCACAGGGGTGTTGATCATTTGCGAGTGCAGATGTTCCATCACCGCGCAGCCGAAACCGTTGTACAAAACGTGATCTTCGATCGTGCAGACCACGTCCACGCTGCGAGCGAAAAATTCTAGCGTGCCGGTGTCCATGGGTTTGATCCAGCGCGGATTGATCAACGCAACGGAAATTCCTTTCGCTTCGAGTTTGCGCGCGGCTTCTTCCGCAACCTCAAACATGTTGCCCAGCCCAAAAATTGCCACCTCGCGGCCGTGTTGCACGACTTCCGCTTTGCCAATCTCCAGAAGTTTTGGTTCCGATTTGATTTGCGCGCCTGTTCCTGGACCGCGCGGGTAACGGACGGCGATTGGACCGGAGTTATAATGCGCCATTGTCCAGAGCATGTCGACGAATTCATCTTCGTCCTTTGGCTGCATGTGCACCCAATTCGGGATATGGCGCAGATAGCCGATGTCGAACAAACCGTGATGTGTTGGGCCGTCATCGCCGCTTAATCCAGCGCGGTCCATGCAGAGTCTGACGTTTAGTTTTTGGATCGCCATGTCGTGAATCGCCATGTCGTAGGCGCGCTGAAAAAACGTGGAATAGATCGTGAGAAACGGCGTCATGCCTTGCGTCGCCAACCCACAGGCGAAAAGTGCAGCATGCTCTTCCGCAATGCCGACGTCGAAATAGTGAGTGGGGTGCGCCTTGGCGAAATGCGAAAGCCCCGTCCCGCTTGGCATCGCCGCAGTGATAGCGACCACCTTCTGGTTGGTGTCCGCGAATTTCGCCAGTGTCTTGCCAATGATTTCCGAATAAGTCGGCGTCGCCGTCGGAGCAGTCTCGCCGCTTTCGATCTTATATTTGCCGAGGCCGTGAAATTTATCGGGCTGTTTAATGGCCGGTTCGTAACCTTTCCCTTTCTTGGTGAGAATGTGCAGCAGTACGGGTTCTTCCTGCGTCTTCAAAAATTCGAATGTCCGGATTAATAACGGGATATCGTGCCCATCGATCGGGCCGTAGTAGCGGAGACCGAGTTCTTCGAAAATCACGCTCGGCACGAGCAAACCCTTGACACTTTCTTCCACCTTGTGCGCGAGCTGCACGCCGGTTTTTCCAAGAATCGCCTGAACGAAATCCCGCGCCTTATCGTGGAGATGCGCATAAGTGGGATTCGTCACGATGCTATTCAGGTAGTTAGCGATCGCGCCCACGTTTTTTGCGATCGACCACTCGTTGTCATTGAGCACGACAATGAAACGCTTGGTGTGCGTTTTCACATTGTTCAGCGCTTCGTAGCTGATTCCACAGGTGAACGCGGCATCGCCCGCAATTACGACAACGTTTTCATCGCCGCCTCGCAGATCTCGTCCCACAGCCATGCCAAGACCAGCGGAGAGGGCCGTGCCCGCATGACCGGCACCGTAGCAGTCGTGTTCGCTTTCCGTGCGTAAAAGAAATCCGTTAAGGCCCTCGAATTGGCGCATCGTGTGAAAACGATTGAACCGGCCGGTGAACATTTTATGCACGTAGCCCTGATGGCTGACGTCCATGAGGATACGATCACGCGGGGTGTCGAACACGCGATGCAACGCAATCGTGAGTTCAGTCACTCCGAGGTTCGGTCCGAGATGCCCGCCAGTTTGCGAGAGAACTTTGATCAGTTCGTCTCGCACTTCCTGTGCGAGCTGCGGCAGATCCTGTTCGCGAAGCGCTTTGATGTCGGATGGCGAATGGATTCCATCGAGCAAACGCTTCGGCGCGTCCGTGATTTCGGCGGTTTGCAAATTTTCAGAAGAGGTTGATTTCGTCATCGATACTTTCGGATTCGACCGCTGCTTTCTCGGGAGGAGCCGCTTCCTGAGCGGGTTGGAATTCTTGTACTACGGCTTTGCCAGCGCTGTTACGGGTAATGATTTCAATCTTTTGCTCGGCGTTGGCAAGACGCTCCTGGCAGGTTTTTACCAGTTTCATCCCTTCTTCGTAGCGAACGATCAAATCTTCGAGTGGCAACTTACCCGATTCCATCTGCTCGACAATTTTCTCGAGCCGATCCATCGCGCCCTCAAAGTTCAACTCCGTCTCACGCGGCTTCGATTTACTACTCATGGGGAAAACGGAGGAATTAAGCACAGCTTCGCTAGGAAAAAAGGACGATTCGGTAGGGACGCCGCACTGCGGCGTCCTGTCGGCGCGGCGCGCCGACCCTACCAGTTCTCCGAAATAACGCTCGCGCCGGTTTGAAGCTCAGCGAATGTTCACGTCCGAATCAGCGGAGATGCGCGTGTTCCAACTTCCTCAGCGCCGCCAATTGAAGCAGACAGCTCAGGTCTCGTTGCCATCTACATCCTTTTACTCGATGTGGGACGCCGTCGCGCGTTTCGCGAAGGAAATTCGCGCCAGCGAATTCATGTCGGACATGATTAGCCGCCGGGATACCTATGGCAGCGAAGGCGTGATGGGAGCGCTCGATTGCGCAACGCTTTACGGATTGACGCGCTGGTTGCGCCCTATGGTGGCTGTCGAGTCGGGTGGGTTTATAGGCATGTCCTCGGCGTTCATTTTGAAAGCGCTTGCGGATGAAAGGCTCGGTACCTCCAAACTCTACAGCATCGAATTAAGCGACGAGTGCGATCAAGGCGTCTTGATTCCCGAGGAACTGCGATCTTCAGGCGGCTTCGTGCCGATGTGCGGTCGAACTGAAAATTTTCTCAAAGGCGACCAGCTACCGCAGTCGATCGACATGTTCTTGCACGACAGCTCCCATAGCTATCAACACATGCTCTGGGAATTTCGCCAGTTCTGGCCCCGCCTGCGCGATGGCGGATTGCTCGTATCGCATGACGTGCAGATGAACGCTGCGTTTCCTGAATTCGTCACCAAAACGTACGTGCACGAAAAAAAGACTGGCCGCCGCGATGTGCGGCGCACGTCGCATCACGAATGGGGCAGGTGGGGCTACATCGGCTTCGCGATTAAGAAAGACAGTCGCTAGTGCGCCTTGTCGATGTTATTTCGCGCCTGGATGCGCGGCACCGTCTCGCGATGGCACTGATCGCAGGTGTGTTGGTTTTCTTTGTCACGCGTGGACATCTTCGGCTTTCGAGTGCTGCAATTGCAGGTTGGAATGCAGTCGCTGTCGTTATCCTTGCGCTTGAATGGGTGACAATTCTGAAGACACCGCAGCGAAAAATACGACAAATAGCGCAGCAACAGGATCTCAGCCGCTTTCTGGCTTTCCTGTTTGTCGTGGTCACCTCATCCGCTGCACTATTCGCAGTCGGATTTCTCGTCAGCGTAAAGAAGAGCCAGACGGGTGACCATTTCATTATTCATCTACTCCTTGCGCTCTTAACCGTGATCTTTTCCTGGACCCTGGTTCATACGGTTTTCGGTTTTCGTTATGCCCATGCGTTTTATGGCGATAGCGGTGATCCAGGCGTGCAAAAACATGCCGGCGGTTCGATTTTCCCGGGTGATCAACCACCGGATTATCTTGATTTCGCTTATTTTTCGTTTGTGGTCGGAATGACGTGTCAGGTGTCGGATGTGCAAATCACGTCACGCCGCATGCGTCGCCTTACTTTGGCTCAAAGCATTCTTTCGTTTGGATTCAACACGATCGTTCTTGCGCTTGTTATCAACATCGCCGTCTCTGGTCTGTAATAATTCGAGCACGGCTGACTGGCTTATCTCCTCGGAGACGAACTGCGCTTTGGCAAAGGCTGATGTCTACTGAAGCAGGCGTTTTCCTTTCGCAGACGCGCCGATTAATTTTGCCAGGCGAGCCATTCGCGTTTCTTCTTTCTTTGCGCTGATAATCCACCAGCCGATCATTTTTCGATATGACGGCGGCTGTTTTCCGAAAAAATTCCAGGCTGCTTTGTTCTTCTTCAGCAACTTTGCGTATGGCTCGCTCAATTCGGTGCTTCGTTGTTCGTACGAATAGATGCCTGACTTGTTCTCGATCCGCGCCGCGAACGCTTTTAACCCTCTCGTTCGCATTTGTTTTTGCCTAACGAGTTCCTTGGCGCGCTTGATATTGATCGCGCTCCAAATGCTGCCGCGTCGCCGTGGCGTGAACCGAATTTGGTAACTGATTTCGTCAATCCGCTTCCGAATTCCGTCGATCCAACCGAAGCAGAGCGCTTGATCCACCGACTCGGTCCATGTGATGCTCGGCTTTCCCGAACCTTTTGTGTAAAACCCAACCCAAAGCCCAGTCGCCGTCGCGTGATTCTTCTCCAGCCAGGTTCTGAAATCCGCGGGCGTTCGAAAAAATTTCGGTTTCAACCGATCTGCTTTTTGTAAGCGGCGGCGTCTTTAAGATTTTTGAGGTCGTCGGGATTTTCGATCTTGAGAACGAATATCCACCCTAGCGCGTACGGTTCGCGATTGATCAGGCCAGGGTCGGCTTCGAGCGCCTTGTTCGC
>DASYSX010000275.1:0-11709 GCA_036002955.1 Candidatus Udaeobacter sp.
GGATTCGGAAACGTTTCCAAGCGCGCTTCGGCTGGCGATGCGGGAAGTCTCTCGTTGCTGTGTCCGAGCAATGTTAATTCGCCTGCGCGTTTTCGTTTTGCCACGGCGACAAAGTAAGTGTCCCTCGCATAGCGTTCAAACGCGTTCCGTGGTAGGGAGGGACCGCTGGGCCGTCCGTTCCGCCTCGGCGCGCCTGGCAGTCGCGCCCTACCATAGCCGTGCCACGCTGGCGTCGCACTGGTGGCGATCGAGATTAATCGCGGCTATCCTCGCTGGAATGCGCGCAGATCCTCGGCCACGTCCGGATATTTCGCCGCCAGTGCTTCGACATCGCCGATTTCGACGTCGACCTTCTCTACGCCAGGCCATTCTGTGCTCGCACCGAGGAACCAGCGCCGTTGTCCGATGACGCGTGCAGCGTGGAACGTGTTACCCGGAATTAAGAGCTGCACGCATTGACCTGCGCGGAGATCTGGACCGACTATGGCGCGTTCGCTTGTGCCGTTTTCGTGCAGCATAAGAATTTCTATGGGATCGCCAAGATAACGGTGATAAAGCTGATCGTTGCGAATACGATGGAGGCGCACCGGCGCATCTGGTGTGACCATGAAATAGAGTGCCGAGCCCGCTGGCCGGCCATCAAGAAATGGCGCTGGCAATCCGCCGGGCGCAATTCGTTGGTTGCTGATAAACGTGACGCGCACAAAGCCGCACGTGGCGTGAGGCTCGAGCTTGAGCAGCGCGCGAACCTCTTCGGCACTCAAAATCGTTGGTCATTCAAGTTTTAACATGAAACGTCGAACCTGCACCTTCGAAGGTCGAGGTTCGATTTGGGGTGAACCGTGAACCTGAAAAACGCAGCCTAACGAGCAGCTATTTGGCGACAATGCCCTGTGCCCCAAGTGGCAGTCCGCCGGCAGTATCAACCGGCGTTAGATTGCCGTTCTTCCATACACGAAAAGAAGCCACTGATCGGGAGCCACCGAGAAGCACAAACAGGATGCGACTGTTGTTACTCAGAGCGATGTCTATTGGGGCACTGCCCATTCCCGTATCCGCCGCGGTCGCATTAAGGAGAGTTAGCGATCCGTCGCTTGGGTTGATGCGATAGCTAGAGATCGTGCCGCTGCCGGTGTTCGATACGAAAGCAAATTTCCCATTGTTAGTGATCTCCACCCAGCAAGAGGCGGTTTGAGCGTTTGGCACCGAACCGCTGATCACGCTTAGAGTCCCGTTCTCCGCTGCATCATACGAGGATGCCGCTGATTGGTTTGCCGCGCCGCCGAAGGCCTCTGAAACAACCAAAGTACCGGCGTTGTTGAACGCAAAGCCAAACGGTGTCATTCCATTGGAAGTGTTGTCTCTCGGTGGGCCTGCCAGTCCGTCCTCGTTAATGGTGTAAGTGTTGAGCCGGTTTCCACTCTTGTCTGTCACGACCAGCAAATCGCCATCATGGCTAAAGCCAATTTGGGCCGGATCAGCCGCGCCACCGTCAATCAACGGGCGCGTGGAGCCAGCCAGTTGCGTCAATGTTCCGTCCTCGTCAACGTCAAACCCAGTAATATTGGGAGTTCCACCTTCGTTAAGCACGTAGAGCAAATCGTCATGGAGTGTGAGGCTAATCGGACGGACACCTCCCGAACTGACGACGTCAATCAGTTCCAAGTCGTTCTTCTTGATTTTTAAGACCGAGATCTCGTTGCTGCCTGCGTTAACGGCAAAAAGAAAGCGATTGCCATGGCTGATGACTAACGCGCCTTGTGACGCCAGCGGGTCAGTGGTTGGGTCCGGAGGCTGTGGCGTCGGATTGCCTGCACCGCCGGTGGGAAACTCACCTGCGGGAGTCAGCACGCCCCAGGCATTGCGCCGAAAGGCCGCCACCGTGTTGGTGGTTTGATTTGTCAAAACATACACCGCACCCGCGTGAAAATTCTTCGGTCCTCGACCCCCGAATGTCTTCGCGCTGAAGGGCGCTAGCATCAAAAGGCTGAGACATATCGCGATGTATTTTAGTTCCCTGCTCATGTTTGCTCCTCGTGTTATATTTTTATTTTAATCGCCTCTCAGGTGTTACCTGGTTTTCATTTTCTTCATTAACGTCTTTTAGTCGTGTCACATAAACCCGAGCAAACAGGTGTAATCGATGTAATCGCGCAAGACGTGAAAACAGGCGATGTTGTCCTAGTAATGAATGAGTCTAACGAGTGGGATAGCTCGGATGCGCAATTACTTTCGTTACAAGAGCGATTCAACGCGTACGTTTCATTTTTGCTCGATGGCGAAATGGAGTCCGGTCATCCGGAGCTCGCCGGCAAACCGGCGCGGATTGAGGTGCGCTGCACGCACCTGCCCGATGCTCGCGCGATCGAATTGCTCGGTCTCATTCATGACCAGCTTGCGTTTCAAGACATAAAGCTGGAAGTCGTTGTCAGAAATGACAAAAAAACAATGACGAACGCCGACGGTATAACGAATGACAAATGCTGAAACCAACAGCGATCGAGTTCGTCATTGTTTCGTCATTCGACATTCGTGCTTCGTCATTTCCCCTCTAGGGCGACAATTGAGCGGTTATTTCTGTACAAATCATGTCTCGACATAGCGCTCCGTCGGTTTAAAGATTTGGAATGGCACAAAGAAAAGAAACACCGACACCGCCGCCACCTGAACCTCCTCCTCAGGGTCCGGCCAGTCATTAGTCATTCGAATTTTTCAAAGTACTTCGGCAAACGCCTTCCACGCACGGCGTCGGGCTTTGTGTGAACCCCTTAACGTCCGAAGAATCGCCTGAATGATCTGAAGAAGCGGCCGGGATATGTGAGCGCTTTCTGAGGCTCGTTCGGCGCCTGTTGTGCAAACGGCCACTGTGAACCCCCATGCACCTGGCAGGCGCCAGTTGGTATCTTGTCGACAGGCAGATCAAGATCGTAAGCTGTGCCAGCCGCCATGCAGCCGGTGGTGGCAAGTTGGTTGGACATCGAGCAAACCCTCGCGTGTTGCAACGGCATGGTGGGCTGCAACGGTTCGGCTGGGTAATGTTGTGCCGCTTTGTTCATAACTTGAACCCAAACCGGCAATGCGAGCGCGGCACCATATCCGTGGGGGATGATCGTTGTCGGCTGATCGAACCCGACCCAGACGCCACAAGTCAATGTGCTGGTGTAACCAAGGAACCAGGCATCCTTGTAATCATTTGTGGTACCGGTCTTACCTGCCGCAGGCAGTTTGAATCCTAGTGAACGCGCACTGGCGGCGGTGCCCTGGGTCAGAACTGCTTCCATCAAGCGCGACGTCATCCATGTTGCGCCAGGATCCAGTGCAGGTTTCGACACGTGCGCGGCACGATAAATTGGTTTGTGCTGCTGATCATCGATGCGCTCGATGATGTAAGCCTGTTTGCGCGCTCCAGCATTGGGAAAAATAGAATACGCGGCAGTCAGGTCTTTCAGGTCTGTCTCGAATGAACCGATGTAGATGGCCGGACCACGTGGAAGGTTTTGAGAAATGCCGAGGTCGTTCGCAATCTTGTGCACCGCGTCCAGGCCGGCGAATTGTCCGACACGCACGCTCATGGTGTTGCGTGAATGGATGAGCCCGTATGAACAGAGCATGGTGCCGCCGTAGGTGCCGTCGGAATTTGCAGGCGACCAATTTCCCGCGCCTTCGATTTCGCCGGGTTGAATTGGGCCATCGCTGATTGCCGAACTCGGCAATAACCCGTGACTAAAAGCAACCGTATAAACAAAGGGCTTGAACGCTGAACCGACCTGCCTGTTTGCGGGAGCCAGGGCGCGATTGAACTTGCTTTGCGCGTAATCGCGCCCGCCGACTAGTGCGCGGATGCCGCCGCTGGAGTTGTCGATCACAACCACCGCCCCCTCCAGATAAGGCATGGCCGAATCGCCCTCGCCGTTTTCAGGGAGTTTGTAATCCGCTTTGAGTGGATGATGAAAATTGGATTGATGCTCGATTTTCGTGAGTTGCTTTTCGAGAGCGTCCTGCGCGGAGTTTTGCACTGCCGGATCGAGTGTCGTGTAAATGGAAAACCCTCCATCATCCATCTGGTCATCAGTGAGGATCTGGCTTAAGGCGCGCTGCACGGCGTCCATTGCATAGTTCTCTTGAATCTGCGGCATTCGTTTCGGGTGAGTGACGATTTTTGTTTTTTTGGCCTGCTCGGCCTGTGATGGGGTGATTTTTTTTAGTGTCACCATGCGGTCCAAGACGGCGTCGCGCTGGACTGCGGCGCCCCGGGGATTTTTCAACGGAGAGAAACGATTCGGGCTACGGATGAGACCCGCCAATAGCGCAGCTTCCGAAAGATTCAGCTTTGAAGCGTTTTTGCCGAAGTAAGCTTGTGAAGCCGTCTCGACTCCGTAACAACCAGTACCGAAATAAATGCGGTTAACGTATAGCTCGAGAATCTGTTGCTTCGTAAACTCGCGCTCGATTCGCAGCGACACCATTGCTTCCAGCAGTTTCCGGCTAAACGAGCGGCCACCCAGAGGAAGACTGTTGCGCGCCAATTGCATGGTGAGACTGCTTGCGCCTTCCTTAGCCTTCATGCTCACGACGTCACGGCTCAGCGCACGCAGCACTCCACGCCAATCGATGCCTTTGTGGTCATAGAATCGAGCGTCCTCGCGCGCCAGCACTGCCGCGATGAATTCTGGTGAGACTTCGCTTAACGAAACCTTGAGACGATTCGCGCCTGCAAGCCGGCTGTAGATTTTACCATCGACATCGTAAACGGTACTTCGCTCCGGCATTTCTCCGACGTTTTTCATGTCGAAGGTTTGCGCCCAGCTTCCGTAAAAGAGAAAAATGGCGAACACAGCGCCCGCCAACAAAACAAGCAGCGTTACCTTCCAGCCGTAACGAAAAAGGACATTTGCGCGCGCTTTCTTCGGACGTCGAACGCGAGCGAACACTTTCATCGGCTACGAAACGAGACAATCTAGCCGCACATCGCGTTGCGCGAAACAAAACCAACTCTTTCGCTGCGCGAAATACGAATTGCGAGGCGTCCGCCGCAGCGGATGCGCTGACGTTTCAAGTAAGCGTCTTACAACGTCTACAAGTTGAGCTTTACCACGCCGTCGTGTTGCTCGTTCGCGCACGCCGCATTGGTCGGGACCTCGGTCGCGGCATTGCTCGGTTCGACGATTTTGTTCTCCACGAGATAATGTTCGACTTCTTCGCCGCTGATGTCGGCGAGCATATGGCCGTTGATCTCGACACAGGGCGAAAGCGGCTGCCCACTTTTGCTTTCCATTTCCCAGCGAAACGCCGGGTTTTGAATAATGTCCTTCTCGGTATAGGGCAGGTTGTATTTGGCGAGAACAGCGCGGACACCGGCGCTCCATCCACAATAGGTTTTCAAATATGCGGTAACTTCTGGCTTTTGCATCGGCTGAATATATCACAATTTTGAACTCTGTAATCTAGCCCGGGCGTCGAAAATCGTCAGCGCTTCGCTTCCGCATAGCTTCGGATTTCAATCGTAGCAGCGAATGAGATTGGCCGCTCAGCACAGCCATGACTCTTGAGTCGCACGATGCATATGAGTGAATGCTGTAAATCGTTTTTTAATCGTTGGTCTGTTGGTTCTAACCGGCGTCCTTCCAGCAGTGGCGAGAAAGAAGGCGACGCCAAAGACCCATGCGCCGAAGACGGCTGAGATCGAGGCGGCAAGCCGACTGCAGGTTTTTCTAGATCGCTCGAACTTCAGCCCCGGCAAAATCGACGGCCGCTATAACGAGTTTACTCGGAAGGCACTTTCGCTTTACCGCGAATCGCGAGGGCAACAGCCGCAGGCCACACCAGCACAATCCGGCCGACACGCGAACGGCGCGCCTGACGTTTCCGGACTCGATCTCGCCGGTGTGGATCCGGTGTTCATTTCATACACCGTTACGGACGCGGACGTTCAAACTGTTGGACAGTTGCCGAGTCAAGTACCTGAGCAGGCAAAATTGAAATTTCTGCCATACCGTGATGTTGCCGATGCGATTGCGGAAAAATTTCACAGCGACATTCACTTCCTTGAACAACTTAATCCTGGGAAATTGAAAGGACTCAAGGCGGGCGATCAGGTGAAGGTGCCGAATGTCGAACCATTCGAACTCGCCTCTGTGAAAGACATTAAGCCCGGCAGCGAAACTGCCTCCCAAGCGGCGAACGAAGTTGAAGATCAATCTGAAACCCAAACGCCAACTCCTGGCGAAAGTGCAGGACCAAGAAATGTCTCCATAAAAGTGGATACGAAAACAAACAGGCTCGGAGTTTTCGAAGCCGAGAAGCTGATCGCAGCGTATCCGGTCACGATCGGCTCCGCGCACAACATGTCACCAATCGGTGAGTGGAAGGTCCGAGGCATCTCGAAGTTGCCCACGTTTCGTTATGACAAGGAGATGCTCGAGCACGGCGAACGGAGTGGTAATTTCCACATGCTCCCGCCCGGCCCGCGGAATCCTGTGGGCGTGATGTGGATTGCGCTTAACAAGAAAGGTATCGGCATTCACGGCACCAACGATCCTGGGTCGATTGGACGTGCTGCGAGTCACGGCTGTATTCGACTCGCGAATTGGGACGTCGTCCGGCTTGCCACAAAAATCAAAACGGGCGATAAAGTCTCAATTCACTGAATTGAGATGAGTGAAACGCCAGCCGCTCGCGCGCAAACTATCTTGCACGAGTGGGTCCAATCCGAAAGTCTGCGAAAACACTGCTATGCAGTTGCTGATTCGATGAAGTATTTTGCGCGGTCGCGTTGCGAAGACGCCGATCTCTGGGAAGCGGTCGGATTATTGCATGACATGGATTATGAGCGGCATCCGAATCTCGAACGCAGCATCACCGGCCATCCGTTTGTCGGCGTCGCCTGGCTACGCGAAAACGGTTGGAGCGAAGAGGTATGCCGCGCGATTCTTTCGCACGCCGATTATTCAGGTGTTTCTCCGGAAACGCCGCTCGAGAAGACGCTCTTTGCAGTGGATGAGCTAAGCAGCTTCGTTGTGGCGGTAGCGCTCGTGCGTCCGACAAAAAGCATTCACGACGTCGACGTCCGCGCAGTGAAAAAGAAAATGAAAGATAAGGCATTCGCCCGTGCCGTGAACCGTGACGACATCATCCGCGGAGCAGAACATTTGGAAATGCCGCTCGACGATGTTATCGCGCAAGTCATCGACGCACTGAAAGCTGATGCAGAGCGGCTGGGGCTCGCTGGGGCGTCCTAAAGAAAACTGGAGTTACAGTTTTTCCGCAATGATTTCCAGCACCAGCGGCGTGAGCATTCGGCCACTCGGATTTTTTTCGGCGCTTGCGAGAGCGGTGCGGACTTCCTCGGCAAACGTTTGACCGATTCGTCCCATTTCAATCAACCGCTCGAGATAAGTCTCGATGAAGGTGGCAGGCCATTGCCACATGTAATCGCTTGGGCGAAGGCAAAAGATGTGCGGTCTTGCGGAGCGAATCACAAAACCATTCTCGCCAAGCAACTCAGGTAATTGAAGTGCACCGTCCGGTTCGCCGCCGGACTCTCGCCATGCAGCGATCACGTGCTCGCGAAAACGTTCATGCATCGATAGTCGCGGAAAAAATCGCCACGTCTCGTAATGACCATACTCGTGAAAAATGGCGACACTGCCCGTTGGCATGACTCGCCCAAGTTTTTCGATCAACAGCGACTGATCATTGACAAAGGACACGACCCAGCGGCACCACGCGAAATCGTAGTCAGCCTCCGGCAAATCATCTTTCATCAAATCCACTTCATGAATCTTCAGGTTCGCGAGTGAACGGGCGCGGCAGGTTGTTTCCAGTGCGCGAATGAAATTTTGCGAACGTTCCACTGCTACCACTTCACCGGTAGGTCCGATAATCTCGGCGAGATCAATGGATGCGTAGCCGGGACCGGCTCCGACATCGAGGACGCGTTTGCCAACTGTGATGCGCGCCCGTTGCCAGCAATCCAAAACAACTGGTCGCCAGACGCGGTGTTGAAGGCCGAGTCTGGCTAACTCCTCTTCATGCGTGCCGAGGACGTAATCGCCTTCCGCTGCCATTTCTGATCGTCACTGATCGAGGTAGGATTACAAACGCCATTTGTTTTGCCCAGTCGTTCTGTCGATCGCGCGTCACCGATTCTCCAGATCGAGGAGAACGGTAGCGACACGGGAGATTTTCTCCTTCGAGAGTTCTGGATAGATCGGAAGTGCGAGACACTGTTCGCACAGCGCTTCCGTTATTGGAAGGTTGCCTGATCGATATTGAAGATGCTCGTAAGCTTTTTGGAGGTGAACCGGCACCGGATAATGAACAGCACTCTGGATTCCCGCTTCCTGTAACCCAGAGCGGACGCGATCACGCTCTGGCGTTTCAATCACGTAGCAATGCCAGACGCACTCTGAATCGGATATGTGTGCAGGCAGCTTGTATGACGAGGCTTTCAGTGATGCCGTGTATTGTCGCGCGCGATCAATGCGAGCTGTATTCCACTCGTCGAGATACTTGAGCTTTATGGAAAGCACAGCCGCTTGAAAACTGTCCATGCGGTAGTTATACCCGATTTCATCGTGCAAATATTTTTGGCTTTGCGCGTGATCGCGAAGAGAACGTGCGCGATGCGCTATGGATGCATCGTTCGTGACCAAAGCGCCGCCTTCTCCGTATGCTCCAAGGTTTTTCGTCGGATAAAAACTAAAGCATGCAATTTGGCCAAACTGGCCCACGCGCCTGTCGCGGTACTTTGCGCCGTGAGCCTGCGCAGCATCTTCGATGACCGGGACCCCGTGTCGCTCTGCAATCGCTGTGATGCGGTCCATCTCCGCTGGCATTCCATACAAATGCACCGGGATAATTGCTTTTGTGCGCGACGTGATTGCCGCTTCTAAAGTGTCCGGGTTCAACGTGCGACGGACAGGATCAATATCGACGAATACCGGCTTGGCGCCGACGTAACTAATGGCCCATGCCGTTGCTATAAAAGTCATGGAGACGGTGATGACTTCGTCTCCTGGACCGACATCAAGACAGCGCAAAGCCAGATGCAACGCGCTCGTCCCGCTGTTCAAGCTGACACAATGATCAACTCCGCAATATGCTGCGAATTTCGCCTCGAACTCTGACGTGGCTCGTCCCTGGGCGAAGCTCGTCGACTCACAAATCTCCTCGAGCGCGCTCAACACTTCGGTGCGCAGGCCCCGATACTGCGCTTGAAGATCCAAATACGGTACAGTTTCCATTTCAGTCTGACTTGCTGCTCCGACACGCGCGCGGCAGAGCATTTGGTCCTTTGCTGGCCACTGTAGGCGCAGATACGCGATGTCGCCACCAACCGCAAACCACGGTCCAACCTGCGGTTTTTATGGTTAGTCAATAGCGTCAGACGGCTGTTCCAGCCGCGAACGTTAAGTGCGAAAGCACTTGTAACCCGTGCCTAAGTGAGCCTAACGAATATGGCACAACAGCAACAGCATAATGGTGGCGCTCGGCGTAACGAGCGCCACCAGAATGTGGAAGCTTTATTTATTCGCGACTACCCTGGGTGCTGGTTTGCTGGCTTCAAGCTGGGCACTCACCTTCTGAATTTGAGCTGCCTGCGCTTTAAGCTGCGCAGTGAGAACCTGCATGTCTTTCTGCTGCAGGGCCACAGTTGATTTCAAATCAGCCATACTGGCCTGTTGTTCCTCGACTTTTTTGTGCTCCTTAAGGAACTCGTTGAGCAACATGGCGTTCACTGCATCGTAACGCACGCTGTAGATTTTACCGTCGCTGTCGCGCGTCACCAAGTCAGAATCTACTTTTGCCACTTCTTCCGCGATCAAACCAAATTGCGCCATATCCTCGGCCTTTTTGGTATCTTGATTTTTATAGTGAAATGTGACCGGTTTGAGCGCCAGGATGGCTTTGCTCATTTGAGCCATCGGTTTGACATTTTCCTTAAACCGGCGCGAGGAGGGAGCGGTGCCCAGTTGGCCATCGCTATCTATTAAGACCGGTATACCGTCTGCATTTCCGCATGAAACCCCACGAATGTTGCCGATAAAGGTTCGATTGGATGCAGTCGGGGCAGTGCTGTCACCTAGAGATTGAATACAAAGAACATTATCCACGGTCGTTTCGTTTCTGCCGGCCTGGTCGCCGATAAAGGTATTGCGATCGCCCGTAGTAAGACCATCCCCCGCACGCCACCCTACAACAACGTTATTGCTGCCAGAGGTGGCGAACTCCAACGCCCGTCGGCCAACAGCCACATTTTCCTGACCACTTGTCAGGGCATTGAGCGCAACGCTGCCAAGCGCAGTATTAGCGCCATCAGTAGCGGTTGTGCCATTGAAATCTGCCAGCGCCGAGTCACCGAGAGCGACGTTGAACTCCGTGGTTGTGTTATTAAAGAGCGCACCGGCGCCAACGGCTGTGTTAAACTCGCCAGTTGTGTTGTTCCTCATCGCTGCCGCGCCAATTCCGGTGAGATGTCTGCCGGTCGTGTTCAAGTATGCTACTCGAAAACCAATGGCCAGGTTGAAGTTGGCATTGTTTTGGCTGAGTGCCTCCGCCCCAATGGCCATGTTGAAGTTGCCAGTAGTGTTGCTTTGAAGCGCCCCGGAACCCACGGCCACATTATATTGGCCGGTTGTATCGTTGGTAAGCGCATTTAAACCCACGGCAGTATTGTTTATCCCGTTAGCGCCGGGATTGACGTTGTCCAGCGCGTTAACTCCCACTGCTGTGTTTCCACCGGCGCCACACGCACTGGGGCATTGTGCTTTGAGCGTCGGCGAAAGCGCGAAGCAGCAGAGCGCAATTGCCAGTATAAAAAAACCGCGACGCAAAGGCGCGCGGTTAACAGATGCTATCAGAATTTTCATGGTATTTGTTATTTCGTTGGATGTTGCCCTGTTGAACACGTGAACTGCCCTCCAGTTCGCGAGAAGCCAAAAATCACCCGAAGAAATGCGATCCCCAGAAGAGATTTTTCATTCATTTGGTTGAGTCCCGGCTCCAGTTGTTTGCGATCGCGCGAGCGCCGCTCCACCATCGATCATCCTACAGACTACTGCTTCAGTCTGGCCGAAGATGCATTGGAACGTCCCAAGGCGTGACCGAAAACCTTGCATATCAAATCCTCTTACAAGGTGTCAAGCCCAATGTTTCTCGCTCTTGAACGCGAGGTACCGATCGGCTCTAGCATCAGGTTGTGTACTTGGTTGAGATCCGTGGTGTGCGCCTATGCCGTTGTTGCTACCTACTATAACTTAAAGGTACTAATCGAGTGAATAAGCTTCGACCAAGGCAGTGCCGGTAGCACCATTGGCTCCGCTTACAATAGCGGTATATTTTCCTGCGGGCAGGTGAAGCACCAGGGCCGATTCGGACGCATTCGGCGGCGCAAGGCCATTCTTTTGGACATCGACCCAGTTAATGTTGTCGTGCCAGTTGTCGTTGGTAACCAGCGCAGAGCCCTTCGAGTCGTAGATTGTTAGCACAGGATCGCTTAACGGATTGCTTACGCCGAAAGAAGCAAGCGATGGACCAAGGGCACGCACGACCACGGTTCCATTCCCCACGTCTCCAATGATAAAGCCACTAATAAGCACATTATCCCCCGTGCCGACGGAACCGCGAGTACTCATGTTCTTCAACTTGGAGTTGGATACCGGCGAGAGATCGTAAAGCTCGACCAAGCCAATACCCGGAGTCACTTGC
>DASYSX010000276.1:0-3047 GCA_036002955.1 Candidatus Udaeobacter sp.
ATGGTCGCGCGCGAGCAGATCGACAAGGTCAGCCTGGATTTTGTTCGTGTCCTGGTATTCGTCGACAAGGATGAATTGAAACTGGCGCCGGTAGATTTCCGCGATCCGCTCGTTCTGCTGAATCATCAACAACGTCTTTTGCAGGAGGTCGTCGAAATCCACCGAGTTCGTGGCCTTCTTCTTTTTCTCGTATCGGTCCCGAACGTCCTGGATTTTGTCGAGCAACGGCAGGAAGTACGGAAATTTTTCCGCGAGCAATCCCTCCAGCGGCGTCTCCGTGTTCACGACGAAGCTGAAGATTTCTGCGAGCACATCACCTTTCGGAAACCGGATTTCCTTTGGATCAATTCCTGCGCTCGCCACCACCGTATTGATCAAATCCTTTTGATCTTCACGGTCCATGATGGTGAAACCACTCGAGTAACCGAGGGCGCTGCCGTGCCGGCGCAAAATTCGGTTTCCGATTGAATGGAAGGTTCCGCCCCACAATCCACTCGCATCCACCGGCAGCAGATTAGCCACGCGATTCAGCATTTCGCGGGCGGCTTTGTTCGTGAACGTGAGCAATAAAATGTTTCGCGGATCGATCCCGTTCTCGAGCAGGTACGCGACGCGATAGGTAAGAGTTCGCGTTTTGCCTGAGCCCGCGCCGGCGATCACGAGAATCGGTCCCGGCGGAGCGGTCACCGCCGCGAGCTGCTGTTCGTTCAACTCAGCGGCGTAATCGACGTGAACGGCCGTGGATGACGGCGCTCGTTGCAGCGTGTATTGGCGGGACATACGCTGTCGGCGCGGTTCGCACGTCGCGCTACAAAACCGCTTCCACCTGCGTGGGCTGCGCCGCTGAGTCAACCCATTTCCCATGCTCGCGGATCAAATCTTTGAGCCGATCGACGGCTTCTGCTTCGGGAATGTTGAATTTCACTGCGGTCTTGCCGACGTAGAGGTTCACTTTGCCGGGCGCGCCGCCGACGTAACCAAAGTCGGCATCGGCCATTTCACCAGGACCGTTCACGATGCATCCCATGATCGCGATCTTAACGCCTTTCAGGTGCAAGGTAGCTGCTTTAATTTTCGCTGTTGTGGTTTGCAGATTGAACAGCGTTCGTCCGCAGGATGGACAGGCGACATAATCAGTTTTGAAAATGCGCGAGCCAGCCGCCTGCAAAATGTTGTAAGACAAACGGAGTGCTTGCCCGGGTGCTTCCTCGCCTTGCACTAGAATTGCGTCTCCAATCCCGTCGCATAGCAGCGAACCAATGTTGGTGGAAGCGGTGAGAAGGGTTTGTAGAAAATCTTTGGTAGGGGCGATTGACCCCAATCGCCCAGGGCCGTTGAGGTCAACGGCCACTCCCAGCGTGTCTTTCAGCAAAATCGGATGGCGCGCGTGCAGCTTTGCCGCCAGCAAACGGAATGCTGCTATGACTGCGATATCTATTTCGTCTGCGACGGTGACAAACTGCGGAGTTTGGCAAGTGTTGAGTTTCGCAATCGCCGCATCATCCCTGGGATCGACGGCGATGATGTTTGCATCTTCATAAACGATCTCCGGTTTGTAATCGCCCATTCGGTCAATCTTGTGCGCGATCTTGTCGAACGTCGCCTGGCGCACCACAACACGAATTAATTCGTCGCCGCCGAGTTTCACTCCGTTGCGCTCGATCTTTTCTGTTGCGCGGCGCTGGTACGAGAACGGATCAAAGGAAAGTTCGACGTTGGGCGTTGGGCGTTGGGCGTTGGGCGTTTTGTTTATGTTCTCGATGAGCGCTTTCGCCACAGGAATTTCATGCGGGCTATCTTCAGTAAGCGAAACGCGGATCGTATCGCCAATTCCATCCGCCAGCAGCGAGCCAATTCCGATCGCGCTCTTAATGCGCGCATCTTCGCCTTCGCCGGCCTCGGTTACTCCGAGATGCAGCGGGTAATTCCAGGTAGGGGCGATTGACCCCAATCGCCCGGGCAATTCGGATGAATCGCCGCCAGCTTTGCGCGCATCTTCATCATCAAGTTCGTTTAATCGCGCCACAAGTAGTCGATAGGCAGCGATCATCACCTTCGGATTGCTGGCCTTCATTGAGAAAACAAAATCGTGATAGTCGAGGTCGCGCGCGATCCGCGCAAACTCGAGTGCACTTTCCACCATGCCGAGGGGCGTATCGCCATAGCGATTCAGGATGCGATCCGAAAGCGACCCGTGATTTGTGCCAATGCGCATGGCGATTCCGCGCGTTTTACACAACTCAACAAGCGGCGAAAACCGCTCACGGATGCGATTTAACTCCGCCTCATATTGTTCGTCGGTGTATTCGCGGATCACGAATTTTTTCGAGTCGGCGTAGTTGCCGGGATTGACGCGCACTTTGTCCACCCATTTTGCAGCTTCCATCGCTGCATCGGGCTTGAAATGGATATCGGCGACGATCGGCACGTCGTACCCGCGCTCGCGCAAACCTTTGACGATGTGCTCGAGATTGTGCGAATCCTTAACCGTAGGTGCGGTGATCCGCACAATTTCGCAGCCAGCGTCTGCCAGCTCCATCGATTGCTGGATCGACGCCTCGGTGTCCATCGTGTCACAGGTGATCATCGACTGGACGCGTATCGGATTGTCTCCGCCGATGCCGACGTTGCCGACCTTCACCTCGCGTGTGACGCGACGATGGTACTGAAGCGGATTACTGCAATAGTTCACGAGATCTCAAATGTACGAATACTGGAGCAACCTCGCAATCCCGCTGCCGTTCTATGGCGTTTGCGAGTTTTTCCCAGGCGTCTGGGCTTCGTACTGGTCGAGCTTTTTCCGGACGAACGGCAAATCCTGCACGTCGAAGAAGGTGATGTAGAGCATGTAACCGATAATTACCACGGCACAGCTCGTTTGAATCACCTCCAGCACGCGCATGTTCACTGGCTTGCGCCGGACCGATTCAATGAGCGCCAGCACGATGTGGCCTCCATCAAGCACCGGAATGGGCAGCAAATTCAGAATCGCCAGGTTTACGTTAAGAATCACGCTGAACCACAGCGCCAGTTGCCAGCCGCGTTCA
>DASYSX010000277.1:0-7559 GCA_036002955.1 Candidatus Udaeobacter sp.
AAAGCGCGTGGCGATAATGCTTACGATCCCGAAAAGTGGAGCGGCTATGCATTCGGGCTTGGCATGGATCGGCTGGCGATGATTCTCTTTGAAATTCCCGATATCCGGCTCTTTTCGCAGAATGACCTGCGGTTTTTAAAACAGTTCGCGTGAGCACGGTTTCGTCATGTCGAGCGAAGTCGAGACAGCCCTTTGCATTAGATTCAGTCAATGCCGCGGGATTCCTCGATTTCGCTCGAAATGACTGTGCAAAAAAATGAAATTTTCCGTTAACTGGCTGCGCGAGTTTGTCGATCTTCCAAAAAATCCGGAAGAGATTGCCGAATTGCTGACTCGCGCCGGGATCGAAACTAAAAACATCGAAACGCGCGTCGCGAACGTCGACAAGGTAATCGTTTCGCAAATCATCGCGTCCTCGCGTCATCCGAATGCCGATCGGCTCACAGTGTGTGAAGTGGACGATGGGAGCGGCTCGAAGCGCCAGATCGTTTGCGGCGCAACAAATTACAAAGCTGGCGACAAAGTTCCTCTCGCGCTTCCAGGCGCGAAGTTGCCGAACGGTACGGAGATTCGAAAGAGCAAACTGCGAGGCGTCGAGTCGGAAGGAATGCTTTGCAGCCCGATCGAGCTCGGCCTCGGCGACGATGCGTCCGGCCTGTTGATTTTGTCGCCAGATGCAAAAGTTGGCGCGCCGATCGTCGATCTTTTCCCAGCGGATACGATTCTGGACGTCGAGATCACGCCAAATCGCGGCGATTTGCTGAGCCATTTCGGGCTCGCCCGTGAAATCGCAGCACTAACTCCAGCCGCGGCGCCCTCGCCGCCCCCGGGAGAAGCGGCGCGGGGGCGCGCTGGCTCCATCACCATTGAGGCAACACGCGAATGTCCATTCTTCTCGCTGCGCAAGATCGACAACGTAAAAATCGGTCCCAGCCCGCAATGGTTGCGCGCAAAAATTGAGAGCGTCGGCGTTCGCTCCATCAACAACATCGTCGACATCTCGAATTTTGTGATGCTGGAACTCGGCCAACCGACGCACGCGTTCGACGCCGATAAACTAAAGAGCGGCATCAATGTGCGGCTCGCGCGGGACGGCGAGAAATTCCTCGCGCTCGATGGAAAGACCTACTCGCTCAAGTCGGACAATTGCGTCATCGCCGATCAGGACCATGCGGTCGGAATCGGCGGCGTGATGGGCGGCGAAGAAACCGGTGTGACTGATTCGACGAAAAACATTTTGCTCGAGGCCGCTTATTTTCTACCGGCAAGTATTCGCAGGACCGCGCGCGATTTGAATCTGCAAAGCGACGCAAGCTACCGATTCGAGCGCGGCGTCGATCCGCACATGATTTTGCGGGCGTCACAGCGCGCAGCCGAATTGATGCATGAAATCGCTGGCGGAACGCCAGCGAAAGAAATTCAAGTTGCCGGCGAACTTCCCGCCGATCCAGCTGACGTCTCGTTGAACTACGAAAAATGTTCGCGCGTAATCGGTGTCTCAATTGATCCAACAACAATTGACGAAATTCTCACGCGTTTCGCACTGCAGAAAACTGCAGGCACGAACGAGTCTGCAACTTGGAAGATTCCCAGTCACCGCCGCGATTTACGGCGCGATGTCGATCTGATCGAAGAAGTCCTCCGGGCGTACGGAATAGACAAGATTCCGGGAAGGACCCGCGGACGCTTCATGCCAACGAGTAAGGCCGACCGTTCACATGATGTCGAAACACTTTTTCTCCGAAGTCGATTGACTGGATCCGGGTTGTCAGAAGTTCGGACGTCAAAGTTGATTTCGAGAAGCGCCATGGCTTCCAATAAAGCGGTCGAGTTACGCAATCCGTTAAGCGAAGATCACGTCGCGCTACGGCCGAACTTAATCAGCGGTTTGCTCGACGTGCTCGAACGAAACATTCGTGCCGGAGCCGAGAGTGTTTCCATCTTCGAGATTGGTCGTGCATTCGTTCCGCCATCTGGAAAAGAAGAACGGCATCTCGGAATTTTGTTGTGGGGGAGCGTGAATGGGGCTCCGAATTGGCGATCGCAGACAAGCCGCGGCCTCGACTTGTTTGATCTTAAAGGCACACTCGAAAGTATTGTTCCGAATCTGTCGTTTCAGTCCGGACAATCCTCTGAATTCGCTCTCGCAGTCGACATTTGCTGCGCTGATGAGCGAATTGGCTTTGGTGGACAACTCGTAGGTAACAAATCGAGCGCATCGGGTCCGGTGCTCGTTGCCGAGCTAGATGCTGATCGCTTTTTGAACACAGTCGCATCAGCGAAAAAATTTCAAGAGCTTGATCGATACCCGGCGATCACACGCGACATCGCGATGATTGTTCCCGAGAAACTGACCCACGTTGAAATTATGCGTGCGATTCAAGAAGCATCGGAGCCGTTGCTTGAGAGCGTGCAGTTATTCGACTTGTTTGAGATTGAAGAAGGCGCAACTGCGAGCGCTTCCGGAAAATCACTTGCATACAGATTGACATACCGCGCGAAAAATCGCACACTGACAAACGAGGAAGTGACCACAGTGCACACAAAAATTCGCGAACGATTAAAGCGCGAACTCGGAGCGACGCTGCGGGAATAGTTCTTTGAGAGTGGAAGTTTGCGATCCTGGCTGACTCGGCTGACAGCGGTCGAACAGTTCGACCAGCAAGATCCTCGTCGTCCGAGACAAGCTGGAACCTTATCTTCCGAATGAGAGCCGTTCGTTGAGGGTTGGGAAGAAAACCAGTGCTTTTCTCTCAACTCTCGACCAACGGCTCTCGGTGATCCCGAAATAGTTTGATTCGGGATCAAGGATTTACCCTGCGATGTTCGAGATTACGAGGTGTGATTCCCGAACCGCTATTTGAGAAACTAGGAGGCTAGGTCGTCGCAGAAAATGACATGCCTTGATTGGAAGTCAGAAGCTGGGGCGACGGTCATCCACCCGTTACTGATGGGAACGGGTGATCCGCCTGAACGGCATCGGCGGGGTAACATTTGAAAACCCGGATCGAAATTCTCGATCCGGGTTTTTGTTTCCAGCTTGCCGTCATCCTGAGCGAAATCGAAATATCCTTCGTCGTTGCCGCAACGTACTGCCACGGGATTCCTCGACTTTGATCGGAACGAATTCGATTACAGGCGGATTTGAAAATTCACGCGAACCACTGATACTGCGCGGTGACGTGCGCACGATTCTAGCTCTCGAAGACGGCCGATATTTTGAGGGCGAATCTTTTGGCGCAACCGGCTCATGCGTCGGTGAGATTTGCTTCAACACCTCGATGACCGGTTATCAGGAAGTTCTGACCGATCCGTCGTACCGCGGACAAATCGTGGCGATGACGTATCCGTTGATCGGAAATTACGGCATCAACTCGCTCGACGATGAAAGTCGCTCCCCGCACGTGCGCGGATTTGTGATCGAGGAACTGACCGAAGTCCCAAGCAACTGGCGCTCGGAAATGTCACTCGATGAATATCTGCGGAACTGGAATATTCCCGGCGCGAAAGGAATCGACACGCGCGCGCTCACGCGGCATCTGCGCACTCGCGGTGCGATGAAAGCGTGCCTGACGACTGAAGATGTTTCGCCGCAAGCAGCGACACAAACAGCCATCAAAGGCGAGGGCGTGATCGGGATGGATTACGTGCGCGAAGTCTCAACGAAAAAAATTTATCGCTGGGACCCCGAGGACAAACTCAGCGCGCCATGGTCGATCCAAAAATCGCCGGACGGCCAGGAAAGACGAGACCTGCCATCAATCCGCTTCCGAATTGCCGCATACGACTACGGCATTAAGGAGAACATTCTGCGCCTGCTTCGGCAGAAAGGATTCGAGGTGACCGTCGTTCCAGCCGAGACGTCGGCTGAAGAAGTGCTGACACTCAACCCCGACGGAATTTTTCTTTCCAATGGTCCGGGCGACCCGGCGGCGCTCGATTACGCACACAAAAGCGTGCACGATCTAATGGGCAAAAAACCAATCTTCGGGATCTGTCTTGGTCATCAAGTTCTCGGATTCGCGTTCGGCGGATCAACATTCAAATTGAAATTCGGCCATCGCGGCGCGAATCAACCGGTCAAGGATTTGCGCACGGGCAAAGTGGCGATCACCGCGCAGAATCATGGTTTCGCCGTCGATTCAGAATCGCTCGCCTCAGAGATTGAAGTGACTCACACCAACTTGAACGACGGCACAGTCGAAGGAATGCGCCACAAGCATTTGCCGATCTTCAGCGTGCAATATCATCCCGAAGCAGCACCCGGTCCGCATGACGCCACGTACTTTTTCGATCAGTTCGCGGAACTGATCGAGAAGAGCGCGTGATGCAGGCAATCCGAGTGCAAGGAATCACGCAGCAAGATTGTCTGCGCCACTAGTTGCAATTGACCAATGTGCAGAGCGGCTCACATTTGTATCATGTTTAATTCAATGAATAAGAAACCTAGCGTCTTGAGACTTGCGGTGACTGCAATCTTCATTGCGGGTCTCGCGTGCGCGCCGCTGGCGATTGCGCAAGAACACGAACACAGCAGTGACGCAGATGCATCCAAAGAAGTGACCGGCGAAATCGTCGATATGATGTGCTATGTCGATCATAACGCTGTCGGCGAAAAGCATGGTCAATCCTGTGGCGCGAAATGCATCAAGAGCGGCGGTCCGGCTGGGATCGTCAGCGACGGCAAAGCGTATCTAGTCGTCGGCGAACACAAGCCAATGAACGATCAATTGGCTGAGTATTGCGGCAAGACCATCACGTTGAAGGGCAAAATGGCCGAGCGCGGGGGCATCGCTATGATCGAGAACGCCGAGATCGTGAAGAAGTAAACCGCTCACGCATGCCAGTCATTCCGAGCGCAGTCGAACAATCTTCTAGCATTGCGCTGCGGTAACTTCGCGGGATCCTTCGACTCCGCTGCGCTTCGCTCAGGATGACAGTTAGTCACTTGTAATACGGCCGCAGCGACGGCCGCAGTTTTCCGACTCGAAGAGCGTTTTCGATTTGCAGATCAGGAATGCCCTCGTCGGACAGCTTTCGAATCTCGCGTGACTCGAGCGCAGCAAAAGGCAGGCCGCCGCGGAACAGAAGGCGGTTCCCAGTGAACGCAGGGATTCGCGCTCCCGGTGTGAGAATACCCTGCAAATTCAAGGGATCAGCAGCACTCAATGTTATCAGCTCGCCGTTTGACGAAGTCTTGCGAATCGACCGCAAGAGACCGATCGCTTCCGGCAACGCAAATTGTTCGCCGCTAACTCCACCAACGAAATAGCCGCCGCGAATTTCTCCGCGTGCTTCCCATCGTCGATAAATGCGCCCGAGTTCGTACCACGTAGTGGAGAAACTTTCTCGTTCGAGCAATCGCCGAAAGACAATCCCGTAACGACGCAGCAAAACGCTCGCGAATTTTTCAATCGCCGCCTCGCGCGGCGCAGCGCCGTTTGATGCGCCCGTTGTGGCTAAAGAGCCACCGCTCCTCGGCAACAACGACCAACGACCTGCAAACTCGATACTGGCAAGATTTGTTCTACGCCGGCGCTTTGTAGAATTTCGGCCAAAGGTCGGACGTTTATTTGAAGGAACAAGAAGAGCACGTAACCCGTCGAAACTGTCTGAAGTTACCAGACCCAACGCCGCGAGTTGCGACAAAGCCTCTTCAACCTGGGAAGGCAATAATGCACTCCGGTTGACCAGTTCGCTGAAAAAAAGCGCACCGCCGCTTTGCAGTGCCTCAAACACACCTTGACTGTTAACCGAAAGCTCAGTTGCCCAGTTCGGCGAAGTCAACGTGAGCCAATCGGCGAGATTTTCGCGCAGATAAAGCGCGATTGGACTCGTCCGCAACGGCGCCGAAGCGCGCGTGTTTGAATTTTGCGGCGTGCTCAAACGTCCCCAGCCAACTCGCCCGGAAAAACACAGCCGGTCCAGCCATTCCGGATCGTAATCGGCTACCCGCGCCGGAAGCACCGCCGATTCCCACGCCGCCAATGGCAACTCACAACCGTCGAGTTGTTGCAGGACGGATTGCAAGCCTTCCAGACCTTCGGTCCGATGTTCCTGGTCGGCTCGTTGCCACGCAAAAAGAAAACGATAGAAATCGTGAATCGAGACCGGCTGAATTTCCGCCCGCAACCGATCGATCGTTAGCCGATGAATCCGCGCTAACAATCTGCGATCACACCATTCTTGCTCGACGACATCGGGATGAAATTTGCCACGCAGCACAAAACCTTCCGCTTCGAGTGCCAGCAGCGCTGCTTCAATTTCCGAGCGTTGCAAAACCAATGTATCTGCGAGCTCACTGACGGTAATTGGTCCGCAAACCTCCATCCGACCGCGAACCAATTCGCGAATCGCATCGGCGCGTTCCCAAGTCTTGCCATGCATGGAATCAGGCAAAACCAGTTTCGGCTCACAGAGAGCCTTCGTATAGATCGCCCGAAGCATCGGAAGCCGTTCCGCTGCGATACAAAAAGTTTTAGTCGCGGGATCGGCGCGCTCCAAAAAAACGAAAATACGGGTCGCCCGGTTCTCAGTTACGAGCGTTGATATGAATTGCTCCGCATCGCCGTCGCGCGCACTCCGCTCAATCTCCTCAGGCGACATTGCTCCTATCAACATGAGCGCGTCATGCAATTCATCCGGGTTCGTTGCTTCCGGCCAGGCTTCAGTTTTAACCTTTTCGATGGCGGCGGCGTCGAGAACACCAAGTCCGTCGCTGCCGTTTCTGTCCGAAGCGCGCCGAGTGTAAATAGCCTGTGTGCGACGCTCTTCCAGCGGAGCGTTGTCGAGAAATGCATACGGCCGCGCATTTAAAATTTCAGAGGCAAGTGACGACGGTTCTGGCAAATCGCGGGCAATACAGCGGATCTCGCCGTGCTCGATTTTGCGTAAGACTTCCTCCAAGCCGTCGATATCCATCGCTTCGGTGAGACAATCATCGATCGTCTGCCTAACCAGTGGATGATCAGGGATCTCGCGGTCGCCCACGATGTGTTCCAGGCATGCGAGCTGATCTGGAAAAACTGCGGCCAAAAGATTTTCTGACTCCATCCGTTGCAGCGGCGCGGCAATTTTCGCGCCACCCCGAAAACGCGGCACGGCGAGCGAACGCGTTGCGTTCCAGCGCCAGCGAATCGTGAACATCGGCGCGTCGAGCAACGCTTGAACAAGTAGCCCGCGAACTGTTTTGGAATTGAGATACCGAAAAACTTCGTCGAGCGGAAATGAATGCTGCGTACCGAGTGAAATCACGATTGCGTCATCTGTTGCTGCTGCCTGCAGCTCGAAATTGAATGAACGGCAAAAACGCTTTCGCAACGCCAAACCCCATGCGCGGTTGATTCGGCTGCCGAAAGGCGCATGCAAAACGAGCTGCATACCGCCCGATTCATCGAAGAAACGCTCCAGCACCAGTGTTTGCTGTGACGGGATTGCGCCTAACGAACGATATGCGTCCGCAAAATATGTAGCGATTTGTTCCGAGGCGTTTTGCGATAACTGGAATTCCTCAGTGACCCATTCTTCGAGTTCTCGCATTGGAGCCGGCGCGCCCTCGC
>DASYSX010000278.1:0-7304 GCA_036002955.1 Candidatus Udaeobacter sp.
GCGCCCTCGCCGTTGCCGGTATCAAGCCAATAGTAACGCACAAACCCCTTCGCATTCTTAACGATCGGCACGAACTCCTCGCGTATCAGGCGGTCAATCTCTGCACCGTCGTTTGGATTAAAGTGATAATGACGAATAACCGCGAACATGATGCATCTCCTTCGCTTAACTTTTCGATTTCACCTTTCTCTCGAAGACGATCTGTCTGTCGCCTTTCGCGTCAAGCTGGAATCGGCTACGCGAACACCAACGCAGCCAATTTTTTTTCACTGCGCACACGACGCAACGCTTTCTGTCGCGATGCGCGTCAACCTACGGAACCAGAAAAAACTTTTCTGTGTATGGATCTTTCACGGCAGACCCGGACGCAAAATCAGTGACATCGATATATTTGTCCTCTTCCGGCAAGTAAGGACTCGTGACCATGCCTTTCCGACCTGGGACCGGAATTCCATAGGGCAAACTAGCTTTTGCTTTTTCTATATCCGCGGCTGAAACACGTCGCACACTGCCACTAACCTCTTCTCCTTTGGGAGGGGCTGATGGTTGTTCTACTGCGGGCGGCCTTGCCGCAGCCGCAGGAGCTGCTCGCGAAGTCCGTCGCCGCGTGGCCTGCGGCGTGTTCGCAGGCTGAGGGCGCGTCGACTGAGGGTGAGACGGAGGCTGAGGCTGAGACTGTAAAGGCTTGGAAATCGATTGACCAACTTTCTTGAAGAAGTTTCCCACTGGACCGGCGTTTACATAGGGTCCGCTCAAGAACAAAAGCGGGATCGCCATTAACAATAAGGGATTCATTTTCATCGCCGACAACTCAATAACTCGTCTCGTTTGTTGGGTTGGATTTCTAAGCATGAAGAAAAGAAAATTTCCTTCGAGAGGCGCGTGACCCCGCTCAGAACCCAACTCAAACTCCAACCGCGCTTCCTGACCTTGTCACCGATACGACAATTCCACAATGGGAACTTGCAATTAATGTTAACAAACAGGGAAACGCCTTCCGTCGCCGCGAAGCGTCCGTACCGGCTGCAGCCGCTAGAGCTAAATCTTGAGGTCGGTGGGCGGAATAACCTGGGAAAAATCGACTGTTAGTCGAACGTCGCCGGCTGGATCAGATCGAGTGATAACGCCGTGATCTTCATTGGCGAACCTCCAAAGAGACGAAACTAACTTTCCGATCGCCTCGCGATCGAAGACAAAGCCGTGCATATGAACCACGGACTCTCCTCCTTTAATCATGTAATCAATCACCGCATCGATATCACCCCGATGCACGTCGACAGGTCCGATTGGCCTGAAGCCCGCCTCGAGCAGTGAGTGAACTGGCAGGCCGTTGCCGTCTACGACATGGGCGAGATACTCTTCGTCCGGCGAATCTCGACCACTCTCCTTGATCGCGTACACCATCATGATTTTCACCAGGAGCGAGCAGAGTCCGAAGCCGCGCGCGGCTGGATGAAACATCAGGCCACCAACCTCCGCTCGCTTCGCCGATCTCTCATCGCCGGATCCTTGAATGATGCCAGTGCCAATAATGTTGTCGGTCGTCTGGTTCACGACCTGAAATAATCGGCGTTCCCGCGCCGCATCAAGGAAAGCATGCGCTGGACGATCAAAGAGTGTTCCTTCGTTCAGCGCCTCGATGAACGTGAACGGGATTAAATACTCGGCCTCTCCTGTTAACCGCACATCGATCCTGTCCTGATCTCTAACAACTGGAGGTCTAGGATCCATTTCGAGGGCGCCACTGCTCGAACGAAGTCTATCGTCGGTGGCAGAACTCGCAAGCCGCACTGCTGCGACATCCGGTCGGATAATTGACCATCATCTCTCGTGTATCGCTCTTCGCAGTTCCAAAACTGAGTCAGCTTTTCATGAGCGCGCACGAGGAACCGCTCTTCGTCGCGATGCGCGTGTTACTCGTGTTGTCGGCTGTCGCCGCGAGCGGATATAATTGATAACAAGCGCAACGCTGGCGATGATAACAGCCCCAGCAGCGATCATTTTTGCCAAAATAGCCGGATCTCCGGCCGCCGCTGCCCAGCGGCGGTAGAAAGATTCGCGGGGCGCCTCCGGTTTCGCCCAACGAAACCGTTCCTGAACGTCTTGAGGAAGTTCGGTGAAATACACCTTAGAAATTCCTGTTTTGGTTTTAAGCTCTATCCCATCCGCTTCTATGCGGCTCACCGTCGCGTCTTTGTATATCTTCCCACTTACAGTTTTGAAGTCCTCGGCACGCGCGAATGTCGCTAATAAAAGCGGCAAGATTGCGATGGTAGTCGCCCAGTCCTTCACGCGCGAGAGTCTGCCGTTTTTGTTCACCACAGGACAATGAAAAACTGATACGCGCCGTGCGTATCAATCATCTTGCGGTCCGCGAATGCTGAATTGGACTCTAAAGTCGCTCGAACACGGCCTGTGCATCATCTCGACTTGGTTCCTTTGACTGTGAAAGCTGTCCATCGGATTCCGTTTTGCTCGCTTTGCTGTGTGCCAGATAACACTTTTCGGTCGCTGCTGAACTGCCAGTCGGTGCGGGATGTTACGATCGCGCCGTCAGGACTTCTCGCTACCCCTTGTTCGGTTGTCGTCGCCTTGTTGAAAGTTGCCGTCAGACCCCACGTCCAGCCGTCACCAGAGAATCCCGAAACAGTATGAACCTTCTTAACAGGATCGTAGGAGAGGATCTCCATGCTGTGCAGCTCCTGGCCGTTGCTTTGCCAGGTTTGATCAACCTGCACGAAGAATCCGTTAAGTATCCAGTGCTCATGCAAACGCCAGTTCACTTTGTATTCAGGTCCGGTCGGCGTGTCCTTCGCTGTTCCTGATAAGTTCCAGTCTCCGATCCACACATCCCACTTTTTGATTTCTGGTGGAGGCGTTGGCGCCGAAGATTGCCCGTAAACACAAATGTTAACCAAAAGCACAAGGATGATGCTCAGCGCGAGGCAACGGATGCTCATAGTGGAAACCTGTAGCAGCTAATTCCGCTTTGCCGTATCAAAAACAATTTCCATCTTTTTTCTTTTAACTCCGTAAAGGAACGTGGCTCCCGTCGAAGCTTTCCGCTCTCAACTAAAGGCTACCAACCTCTGAAGTCTCACGGCGAAAGGCCAAGCCTAGGCGAAGGCGAAACGATTCACGAATCACGTCTGCTGAGTCTACTTTCCAACTCCTAGCCTTTGCCGCCGTATTGTGCCTCACTCACCTGCTCCATCCAGTCGACGACCTTGCCGTCGAGTGCTTCCTGAATAGCGATGTGCGTCATCGCACTTGTGGGCATTGCGCCGTGCCAATGTTTTTCGTTAGGCGAAAACCACACCACGTCGCCCGGCCGGATTTCCTCGATCGGTCCGCCTTCGCGCTGCGCCCATCCCAAACCGGACGTGACGATCAACGTTTGACCGAGTGGATGCGTATGCCAGGCAGTGCGGGCACAGGGCTCAAACGTAACACTTGCACAACGAATGCGAGCTGGGTCCGGCGGCTCGAATAGCGGCTGAATCCACACTTTTCCCGTGAACCACTCCGCAGGCCCTTCTTTCCCTGCCGGCTTGTCACGCGAGAGCGCAGTGACCGCGGAAGCCGTGGCGGAAGAGGATGCAGACGCTTGCGTATCAATTCGTTTTATCTCCATGCTTTTCTATCAACTTCGCAACCGAGTGTGGCAACGACAGAGTTTCAACCCGGAAAATGTTGGTAATTTTATCCCTGCTTTGCTGAGACATGAGATCTGGCCCAATCTCTTTCCCTGCTCGGGGAGTTGAAGTCGCTGGACTGAACGTTATCGTCGCGATCATCAATTATTTTGCACGTCGTGCCGCCTGAATGAACATTACTGACTGGAATGCGATTGCAGAGGCATATTCTGCCATAGATGATCCGCACGAACGTCCTGTCCTCACTTTCATTCAAGACAAACTAACAACGCTTCAACCGAAACGACTGTTAGATTATGGCGGCGGTGATGGAAAGTTTAGCGTTCTATGCGCGGAGACCTTGTCGCTACAGGAGATAGTTAGCTATGACCCGGCGCCAAGGATGACATCGCTCGCAAGATCTCTGTGTGCGGACTTCAAGCAAATCCGCGTGGCTGAGGCGACGCGAGAAATTCAGTCCGGAAGATTCGATGTCGTAACCTTTAATACAGTCTGGATGTGCCTTACAAGCCGCGCGGCTTGCCTGAACACCTTATCGGAAATCGCCAGGCTTCTTGGCTCGAATGGCCGCCTGATCGCATCGGTGACGCATCCCTGCTTTCGGACCTGTAAGTTTTCGAACTATTCCACGGACTTCAATAACCGCGATTATTTCAATGATGGCACATTGTTCAATGTCACGATCAACGACGGGGAACACGAGCTCCGGATCGTTGATACGCATTGGAGCCTGACGGCGATGAGTTCGCAGCTGAGCGAGTCAGGGTTTGCAATTGAAAACCTCTATGAACTGCCAGGATCGACCAGGGGATCGAACGAATCGGATGCCAGCCTTTGGTTGGTAATTGTTGCTCGGAAGCTCTAAAGCTTGTGACTAACACGAAAGAGTTTTCCTTGTTACCTTCTTGCTTTCTTCCGAGTCGCTTCGAAGTAATTCGATGTAACGATGTAACGATGTAACGATGTAACGATGTAACGATGTAACAATGTAACAATGTAACAATGTAACGACTCACCGATCATGTCCGCGATAGCTCAAATGTTAAACAGCTTGGCTCGCGAATGCTTTCGGAGTTTAGACCTGACCCCGTGGCCCATCGCAACTTGGTAAAAAAACGGTTGGCAACCGCGACTGTCGTAATTCTCGTGTTTGCAGTGGGCCTCTGGGCGGGATGGCACAAGGATGCAATATCCGCCCGCCTATCCCGTTGGCATACCGAGTTGACGCAAACTATTTCCTCTCCGTCCCCATCAGCCAGCCCTTTGACGCTACCGGAGTCCTCGGTGGAACCAATGGCCGAGACTCCGGCATCCTGGCCGTCGCTTGCAGATCAGTTGAAGCGAGAAGGCATCGAGCTACGCGATCGGGGTGAGACGACAAATGCGGTCGAGCGCTTCCAGGAAGCGTTGGACAGCGAGCCGAATAACGCCGCCGTACTCTCCGAATTAGCGAAGACCTACGATCTCATGCAGCTTTACGACCGCGCCAATGAAATATGGCGCAAGATTCGGGAAATGGGCCCCTCGGCTGGTGCGGCATATGAGCTAGCCGATCGACGGCTGAAGCTCGAGTCGCCAACTCCGGGCGCAGCGCCGATGCCGACGGTTTCGGACTCGCGTGAGGTAAGCACTTCGCCGTCTGGAACTGCTGCTGAGTCTGCAGAGTACCCCATAAAGCCGCGCGAACATGAGGATGAAGTCCCTCCACTACCCACTTCCACTGCATCGGAAATATCTTCTTCTGTAACTCGTGCTAGTCCAGCAGAGCAGGCCCCTTCCGCTGAAACTGCCGTCGCTCAGCCGGGTGGACGTCTTATTGTTTTGAGGGGCCCGAACTTTGGATGGAATATTGCTGTCAATCTTAAGATCGATGGGAAAACGGCCGCCAACATTGTGCAGGGAAGCCGCTACGATGAATTCGTGCCGGAGGGGCGCCATAGGCTGACCGTCTCGGCCGTGCCAAACTATCAGCCAACGTCGACGATGCTGGACGTGCAGCAGGGCCAAACGTACGTATTCACGGCAACCCGACCCAATAACAAGGACAGTGTTGTTCTTGTTCCGTCAGCCCTGCCAGAAGGGCAGCCGCGCTAGGTTGAATAGCGCTCGTCATAAGCCGCTCCTGATTGATGCATGCTCTCTTAACAAAGAGTCGCTGTTTTACTGATCGTTCAGACCCATCCGCGACACTGGATTGTTCAGTTCGAGTCCGCCAGAGAGGGACTCCTTGTGGCGAGCTGGGCGCTCACTTTTTGTAGACCTGCAGTTAGCGCTTCAATTTGCTTTTGCTGCGCGTCAATCTGCCGACGTGCTTTCAGGAACTCATTGAGCAACATCGCGTTTACCTGATCGTAGCGCACGCTGAAAGGTTTTCCTTCCTTATCGCGCACCACAAGATCGGGATTCACTTTTTCGACATCTTCGGCTACGAGGCCGAACTGCGCAGTACAATCGGGGTCGATGTTCTTTTTATAATGGAACGTGACTGGTTTGAGGGACAGAACTGCTTCGCTCGCTTTTTCCATCGGCTTAATGTCGTCTTTGAATTTCCGCGAAGATGCTGCCACACCGAGCTGACCGCCCGCACCAACCACGACTGACGAGCCGTTCACCGCCACGCCTCTAATGCCGGCGATGAAGGTCCTTGTGATGTCTGGGCTGTCACCTAACCGCATGGTGCCAGATTCGTCGGCCTGACCGGCAGCGGCAATGGCGATATTATGACTACCTGTGGTGAGAGCTATGCCAGCAGCATACCCAACTGCTATGTTATCGATGCCGTCGGTATTGTTGGAGAGCGCGGAGTAACCGATGGCTGTGTTTCTGCCGCCACTTTGGTTGTGATCAAGCGCGCGAACACCGGTGGCCGTATTGGCGATCCCCAACGTATTCTCATTCAGCGCATGAAAACCGGCGGCGGTATTGCTGCGACCGGTTCGGTTGTTAGCCAGTGCATCAGCACCGGCAGCAGTGTTGCTGTCGCCGGTTGTGTCGGAATAGAGTGCATGAAAACCGATGGCCGTGTTGGCGGCACCATTTCGGGTGAGGCTGAAAAGCGCGTCCTGTCCCTCAGCGGTATTGAAACCTGGATAACCGCCGTCCGGCGACGGGACCACCGCTTGCGCTGGATGCAAAAACGCGAAGCCGGTGAGCAGAGAAACAAGAAGCAAAGAGAGTGTGTTAGTTTTCATAGGCGCGCATTCTGCCTGTTTTGCTCTCTCCACGGCAACGCAAAAATAATAAAAATGGGCATGAATCGATTCCGCTCCAACGCTTCAACGAATTACATCCGCGATACCGGACATCTTCACGCGACACCACTTTCTCCCAACACTCTTTGCCAACTCATTTCGAAGGTAGTTAACTGTGATACATGCCGGTCGATCCGATTAATCCCCACGTTAGAATAGGTCATGTGCACCTGAAGGTCGCCGATCTTGAACGCTCCCTCAGGTTCTACTGCGATGTGCTCGGTTTCGAATTGATGCAGCGGATGAGTGATCAAGCGGCGTTTGTTTCTGCCGGTGGTTACCATCACCACATAGGTCTCAATACTTGGGATAGCCGTGGTGGTTCGCCACCGCCACATGGAACGACGGGGCTGTTTCACATCGGCATTCTTTATCCAACGCGAGCTGCGTTGGCTGA
>DASYSX010000279.1:0-4220 GCA_036002955.1 Candidatus Udaeobacter sp.
TGGCTTCAGCGCGATTTCGCCGAGTTCAAATTTTATGCGCGGTCGAAGATAAGGACGTTTGGCACGCGCTGATCCACGAGGTGTCGCGTCATGGTCAGGGTCTTGAGGTCGGGCGAGATGGCTATCTCGCGAGTTTCTACAATTTTGCCTTTGAGTTTTTTAGTTAATTCGATGGAGTGAGCGCCGAGGCGGCGCGCGGATGTGACGCTGCCTGCAGCGGGACTGGCGCCCGCGGGCGGATACTCCTTTCCATCGAACTTCACGTTGCTCGCGGGCCCGCCGCCGGAAATCATGAAAGAAAGACCGTCACCTTCGTAAGGACGAATTTCCATTTCATACGCTGAATCGGGCTTTTCTTGCGTGGTTTCCCAAGTGCCCGGGATGCCGGAGCTGCTTGCGCTGTCCTCGGCGCGTTTGTAAATGAGGTCGATGCGCGACTTCGAGCCGTCCGGCTGGTTGCCAATGAAGGTGTCGGTGAGCGCCTTGCCGTCGTCGGAAAGCTTCCAATTCGCGGTGAGCTGGGTGCGGCCGCCTTGCTTACGCACGATTTTCCAGTTGCCGGGCGCTTCAACGGTAATGGAAATGGTGCTGCCAAGAATTCCGGGCTGATCGGTGCCATCCGCCAACAGGGTCTCTGTGTCGCCGATACCGGCAAAGGTGAGGGTGTAGCGGTTTGCGCCTGCGGGGGCGATCGTCATTTGGTCGGCGAGTTTGCTCTTGGAGAGGTTGAGCTTCCATTTGCCGATGAGGGGTTCGTCGGCGGCGTGGGACAGCTGTGCAACGCCGACGCACAGGACAGCAATACTTGTGAGCGAGATCGTAATTGATTTCATAGAGCTTTCTTTCTTGGGCGGTTAACGATGAGACATCCAGGACTCGATGCTGTTCAAGGATGAAACGGGTAGAAATAAGTGACAAGTGACGTGTGAGCAGTGACCAGCGCAGAAGTAGTGGTGCTCACTCGGTTTTGAAACGTTAAGAGCCAGAATGAGCGAGGTTGACAGGTGCCTAACAAGGGGAAGGCACGTTGCCCTATTCTAATGCATCGATGTGGTGTGCATCATGGAGGCTGTGAGCCGGCAGCGCGAGCACGCATGCGAATGTTCCGGCGCTCACCGCGATCATCAGAAGCAGACCCAGGCGAAATCCGCCTACGGTCGCGGCCAGGACAAACGCGCTGACGCCAAGCGCAGCACCGATCTGTCGGATAAATTGCTGGCTGGTGGTCGCACTACCCATGCGGGAAACCGGGACACTATTCTGCACCACGACAGTGAGCGCCGGCGAAAGAAGTCCCATTCCGGCGCCTGAGATGAGCGCGGCAGCGATGACCCACCCGAGTCCATGTTCGAATGCGACCATGAAAAAGAGAAGTCCCAGAATATGCACAACACTTCCGATCACACTCGGAAGTCGTTCGCCGATTCGATGGACTAATCGTCCCGTACCGAAGGCGAACGTGCTCCATCCAATAGTGAACGAGCCAACCACCATTCCTACGATCGCGCGATTGTCGTGAAAGGCGGTGTTGGCTGCGAGCGGCAGATAAGAGCTAAGGCCGAAGCCGCTGAAGAAGGCGAGGAATGATGAAGAAATCGACGACGCGTAGCCGGTATGATGAAAGAAAGTTAACGGCAGAATCGGATGGGCCGTGCGTCCCTCGTGCCACACGAACAGGGCGAGCAAAATGATTCCGGCGCCAATGAGCGCCGCCTGCGTCAGTCCGATTTGTCTCTCACCGAGATCGACGAACGCCCACATCAGACAACTGCCTCCGGCGCCGGCGAGAAGCGCACCCGCAAAATCGAATCGGCCGACGCTATGTCCGATGCTCTCGCGCATTCCGGCGATCACGAGGAAAGCAGCCACAATAGCAATCGGCACGTTGATCAGGAAAGCCCAGCGCCAGGAGACATGTGTCACAATCAGTGTTCCGAGAAGTGGTCCGGCGACACTCGCCACCGCCCAGGAGCTGGCGGCCGCGCCCAGCGCCCTGCCGCGTTTGTTAGGCGGGTAAACAACACCGAGCAAAACAAACGGAAGAGTCGCTATGGCTCCGGCTCCGATGCCCTGGATGGCGCGAGCGCCGATGAACTCCATCATCGTGCGCGCGACGGCGCAGAGTGCACTGCCAACAGTGAACGCGACAATGCCAACGAGATACGTGCGGCGGCGTCCCCATCGATCGGAGCCCGGTCCCCAGATCGGCATGGATACCGCGGCGGCGAGCATGTAAGCCGCAAATGTCCATGCGTAGAGGTGCGCACCGCCAAGCTCAGGCAACGCCACCGGCATCACAGTACTGACGATCGTGTTGTCGAGACCGGCAAGAATGATCGTGAACAACACACCGAGGAAGACCAGCACCCCGCTCTGTCCCGAGGAATCCACTTTGGAGGTTCTGATCTGAGATTGTTTTTCCGCGCGCTTCAGCGACTTCATCATTTTTGTTCAATGCGTCAATCGCGGAAGGGTCAGGCGCGAGCTAACGGATGTTGAGCGCGGCGCGGCGAGCCGCGGGAAGTGCGACGAGGTATCGAGCCACCGTCGAAGCTGTCATCTTGGCGACGATACTCGGTTGAACTGTGCGGCGGACCCTTCAAATCTTCTCCCAAGCCCGTTCGGCGACGGGGTCTCGGCCTTCATCGAATTCGATGTGATCGATGAGGGTCTCGATGGGTTTACCCGTTAGGCCACTCTCATGGATGCGCTGCGGGAGGACGTGGCTGCGTTCGTCGCGCCAGCCGAGCTTGGCGATGAAGCGGTTCCAGACGTTACACTCTTCGTCGGTGCGCGAGGCGCCGTGGGCGTGCGCCCAGTTCAGAACGGCTTCGTCGGGCTCGCCGGCGAGCGTGCGTTTTTTTATCTCCGAATAGGGAACGCCGAGGAAACGGCAGCAGCGCCCGTCGAGCGTGAACTGGTGCTCGCCGAGATTCTCCACGTAATCCGGCGGGAGCTGACCGGCGGCGTGCAGGCGAATCTTATCCAGCATCCGCCCGAAATAGATCAGACGTCCGACTTTGTCGTAGCAACTGCGCAGGCTTGGAATGTTTTGCATAAGGCGAACACGAATCGCAAACAGGTCACAGTCATTTTCCTGTAAATGCCTTCTCTAGCTTTGCCAGATCGAGCTTCGTCATCTGCCACACCTCATGCGTCACCCGTTGCAGTCCGGCAGGGTCCTTCACCCATTCGGCGAAAAACTTTGCCGGTGTTACTTGCCAGAAGAGTCCGTACTTGTCCGTAAGCCATCCGCATTGCACTTCCTCCCCGCCGCCCGCGGTGAGTTTCTCCCAGTAATAATCGATCTCCTCCTGCGTGTCGCAGTTGATCACGAACGAAACGGCTTCGGTGAATTTGAACTCCGGTCCGCCGTTCAAGGCGACGAACTCCTGGCCATTCAGCTCGAACGAAACCGTCATGACCTGCCCTTTTTTCTCGGGAATGTCCTCGCCCGCGTAATGCGTGATCTCCTTGAGTTTGGAATTCTTCTTGAACACCGAGACGTAGAAGTTTGCCGCTTCTTCCGCCTGATTATCGAACCACAACATTGGAGTAATTTTTTGCATGTCTCATAGTGTGCGCAGCGAGACGCAATGCAAAGGTGCGATGCCGCACTGGCGGTTGAGGTGCGAGGTGCGACCGCATTAGCGGTTCAAATGGCCTAGGCTTTTAGCGCTTAGCCCTGCGGAATTTCCTCGAATTCGCCGCGCTCGCGATTTTTTCGGACGCGGTCCCAGGGAAAGCATTGACCGTGTATGGCAATGTAAACTCCGGGAGGCAGTGCCTGCACAAACGAGAGCGCGCTGCCCAGATTGAAGAGGCCGTCGGAACTGCCAAAGGCGTACGGGATCATCGCTCCGGTTAACACGATTGTTTTCCCGGTGACAGCTCCAGCTACCGCGGCCGCGGTTTTCGTCATTGTGTCGGTGCCATGCGTAATCACGATGCGATCCTCTGCCGATTCTAGGCAGTTTTTTACAATAAGATGTCGATCGGCGTCGGTCATCTCCAGGCTATCGGTCATCATGACGGTGCGAATGGATACTTCCACCTGCGACCTTCCTAACCGGAGCATCTCGGCAATGTGAGTATTCTTGAAATAGAGCTGGCCGGTCCGCTCGTTATATTCCTTGTCGAACGTACCGCCGGTGGCAAGGATTCGAATAGCCATGGAATGATTGCGCGAAACGAGTCTCGGGCACGGTTTGCTGTCAGCC
>DASYSX010000280.1:0-4861 GCA_036002955.1 Candidatus Udaeobacter sp.
GAGGTGGTTCATGCGGTTAACGGGCGAAGGGGTCGGAATGCACGTCGGAATTCTGCCAGGATATCCCGCATCCCATGGCTGCATCCGAATGTCTTCGGATGGAGCGAAGTTATTTTACGATATTGTAAAAGTCGGCACGCCAGTGAAAGTAGCCGACTGATAATTTTGCCTCTTCGAGACGCGACGACTTGGGCGGCCGTTAAGTTTCAATCTGACGGCAGGAAAGCCGTCACTCCTTGACTAATCTCCGTCGCAAAAGATCGAGTGCCGCTTGGGCTGCTAATTGTTTGAATGTCTCGCGATCCGTCGGGAAAAGGAATTTCCTGGCGACAGTCTCTGAATCTCCTGAAGCTAGCGCGATGTAAACTGTTCCAACCGGCTTGTCTTCCAAGCCGCCCGTTGGTCCGGCTATGCCGGTTGTTGCGAGCCCGTATTTGGAAGCTGCTCGTGCGCGCGCGCCGTCAGCCATTGCGCGCGCGATCGCTTCATTCACCGCACCATGCTTGTCGATCAATTTCGGATCGATCCCCAAGACGTCGCTTTTTGCTGCGTTTGCGTATGTGACGTATCCCGCGAGAAAAACTTCCGATGCGCCGGACACATTGGTGATTTTGTTTGCGATCAAACCGCCAGTGCACGATTCAGCAGCAGCCAACGTTTCATTGCGTTGCTTCAGCAGCCTCACCACGACTTCTTCCAGCGCTTGGTCACTGTCGGAGAAAATCGAAACACCCAATTCGTCGCGAATTATGGCATCAGCAGTTTGAATTGCGTCGGGTTGCCCAATGATGCGCACTTCGACTTCGCCTGGACGCGCGCAATAGCCGAGTTCGATGCCCGGGATCGCTAAAACTTTTTCGCCAATAGCTTTCTCAACCAGCGATTCCCCTATGCCGGCAATGCTGTACGATCGCCGCTCGACTGGGAACGGCACCTGCACAATCGATTGCAAAATCGGCATCGCGAATTTCTTGAACATGGGCTGAAGCTCGCGAGGCGGACCCGGAAGAACGAAAACGTGCGGCGACGGAATACGAGAATTGATGTTCGCTTTCAAATAAAAACCCGAGGCACTTCCGTTCTCGTTCGGAAGGATACGCGCGCCAGGAAGGACATCCGCTTGTCGCGCGATACCGGCGGTCCATTTGATGCCGCGGACTTGCAATCTCTCTCGAAGCCAGGCCAGCAGTTGCGGGTCCTGATACAGCTCCAAGCCCAACGATTCAGCCACCATCTCTCGGGTGATATCGTCGGTTGTTGGGCCGAGACCGCCGGTGACAAAGAGAATTTCGCAATGCGAAAATAATTCAGTAAGCGTGCGGCGGATCACATCGCTGTCGGGAAGCGTTCGCCGCTCGTCGATTCGTAGACCTAACGGAAGGATCTCGCGCGCTATAAACGCAAGATGCGCATCCTGAACGTCACCGAGCAAAAGTTCGGTGCCAGTGTTGATGAGGATGGCGCGCATGACAGCTCGCACAGTCAACTCGGACCGAAGACCACACAATGATCAACGTTCCAAACAAAGCCTGTCATGTTGAGCGAAGCGAAACATCTCGGATCTGAGATTCTTCCGTCCGCTCAGAATGATAGGGTTTAAAAATCAAGCCGCGGTCTTGTCCTGTTTCTTGCGAATCAGGGGAACCTTTTTGCCTTCCACCACCGCGCGATTGATCGTTACTTCGGCGATATCTTCGCGGCTCGGCACATCGTACATGATGTCGAGCATAATACGTTCGAGCAGTGAACGCAGCGCCCGCGCGCCTGTACCTTTTGTGACGGCCTGCGCGGCGAGAGCGCGCAATGCATCTTTGGTCAGCGTGAGACGGACTCCCTCCATCGAGAACAGTTTCGTATACTGTTTGACCATTGCGTTTTTGGTTTCGGTCAGGATCGACACCATTTCATCTTCAGTAAGCGCGTCGAGCGAACTAACAACCGGCAGCCGCCCGATGAATTCAGGTATCATCCCGAACGCGAGTAGATCTTCCGGTTCCACGTAACGGATCGACTGTTTACGCACCGCTTCCTCGACCTCGAGCGTTGGGCTCCCAAAGCCCATCACTTTTTGGCCAATCCGTTTTTGGATGATCTTGTCGAGTCCAACGAATGCGCCACCACAGATGAAAAGGATTTTCTCGGTGTTGACTTGAATATATTCCTGGTGCGGATGCTTGCGTCCGCCCTGGGGCGGAACATTACACGTGCTGCCCTCCAAAATTTTCAGCAAAGCCTGCTGCACGCCTTCTCCGGAGACATCGCGCGTGATGCTGACGTTGTCGGTCTTGCGTCCGATCTTGTCGATCTCGTCTATGTAAACAATCCCGATCTCAGCGCGCTTCACATCGTAATCGGCATTTTGAAGCAATCGCAGAATGATGTTCTCGACGTCTTCGCCGACGTAACCTGCTTCCGTCAACGTCGTCGCGTCGGCGATGCAGAATGGCACGTCCAGAATCCTGGCCAGTGTCTTCGCCAGCAAAGTTTTGCCGGAGCCTGTGGGACCGATGAGCAAAATATTGCTTTTCTCGATCTCGACGTCCGCGAGTGGATCGGCCTGAAACGCAGCTGACGTATCCGCGGGCGCGGGAGTTTGTAGCACGCGCTTGTAATGATTGTGCACGGCAACAGAAAGAGTCTTCTTGGCCCCGTCCTGCCCGATCACATATTGATCGAGAGCTTCTCGAATTTGTGCCGGCTTCGGCACCCGAATATTCGACGATTGACGTCGGGCGTCTTCGTTGAGCTCCTTATCGAGAATGCTTTTGCAAACGTTGATGCAGCTGTCGCAGATGTAAACACCCGGGCCTGCAATGAGCTTGCGCACCTCAGCGTGGCTTTTGCCACAGAAGGAGCACATGGTGAGGTTCGAAGCGCGCGCCATATGCTCTGGAGTTCCGGCGTTACCCTTTCCGCGTCAATACCGCTTCGGGCATTTCCACCAGCCGACCATCCGGAGGCTTGCTGCCGTCTA
The DNA here is from genome assembly GCA_036002955.1 of Candidatus Udaeobacter sp. Taxonomy (GTDB): domain Bacteria; phylum Verrucomicrobiota; class Verrucomicrobiia; order Chthoniobacterales; family UBA10450; genus Udaeobacter. Next base: position 2,975 of record DASYSX010000280.1, read on the forward strand.
ACAATTTTATTTCCTTGCGGGACTTAATCACTTCGTCCACCAATCCATAGGCTTGGGCTTCATCCGCAGACATATAGTAATCGCGATCCGAATCGAGTCGGACTTGCTCTTCCGATTTGCCGGTGTGCTGTGAGATGATGCGGATAATGCGCTTTTTAAGCTTAAACATGTAATCGACCTGACGTTCCACGTCGCTCGCCTGACCCTGCGCACCGCCGTGCACCTGGTGAATCATGATGTCCGAATTTGGCAACGCAAACCGTTTGCCTTTCGTGCCGGCACAAAGCAACACTGCGCCCATGCTCGCAGCCATGCCGATGCAATACGTCACCACGTCGCACGTCAGAAACTGCATCGTGTCGTAAATTGCCAGCCCGGCCGTGACCACGCCGCCCGGTGAATTGATGTAAAGGTTGATGTCCTTTTTGCCATCTTCCATTTGCAGGAAGAGCAATTGCGCAATCACCAGGTTCGCGATGTGATCATCGATCTGGCCGACAAAAACGATGCGGTCTTTTAGCAGCCGTGAGTAAATGTCGTAGCTGCGTTCGCCGCGACCAGTCTGCTCCACGACCATCGGAACCAGCACTTGCGAGACATTTTGGTTAGATACGGTCATGATTTTTCTTCTTTGACGGCGGCTTCTTTCGTTAATTCGACGCTAACATTTGCCTTCAGGAAATCAAGAGTCTTACCCAGCAGAAGCTGTTCAGCGAGATCGTCCAGCGCGTTCCGTTGCTGCAATTCCTTGCGCATTTTGTCAGGCGAAATGTCGTAGCGCGCCGCTTCCTGTCTGATGCGCGAATCGAGATCTTCTTTTGTAACCTGAGTCTTTTCGCGCTCGGCAATACGATGCAGAATAAAGTTTGTCTTCAGCCGGTGCGCCGCCATTCCCGCTGCAGCATCTATCAATTCCTTTTCTTTTTCCTTCAACATCTCATCAGTGACACCGCGCTCTCGATTCCGTTGAACTAATTCGGCCAGCGCGCGCCGGGTTTCATTTTGCAGAAGCGCTGGAGGCAGCTCTACCTGAATTCGTTCGTGCAGATATTTGAGAATCTGCGCTTCTTTCGCCCGTTCCAAATCATGCTCTTTAGCATGTTCGAGATCGTGCTCGATCATCTCGCGAAGAGCATCCAGCGTTTTGCCGGGCACAAGTTTGGTCGCGAGCGCATCGTCGAGCGGTGGCAGCACCTTCTTTTTGATCTCGCGCAACGTGACCGAGTAATCCGCTTTTTTTCCGGCCAGTTCTTTTACCGGAAAATCATTTGGGAAATCGACGATCACCAGTCGCGGCTCGCCCGGTTTGAGTCCGATCAATTGTTCGCAAAATTTCGGCAGGAAATTTTCGGGCTCCAGATGCAGCCAGAATTTTTTGCCGCCGTGCAGATTTTTGCTCGCTTGTGGCGCGATTTCGCTGATCGCCTTATTTTCTATCGAACCCTCGAAATCAATCACTGCAAAATCGCCCATTTCCAACGCGCGCTCTGGCACATCCACAAAATCGGCGGATTGATCTCGCAGACGTTCGATCGCCGCTTCGACTTCTTCGTCCGAAATTTTTGTCTCCGGCAGTTCCACCGGAATTTCCTTGTAATCGGGAAGCTCAAATTCCGGCGCGGTGACCACCGTCGCGCGGAAACTCATCGACTTATCTTCGCCAAACTGAATGTCTTCAATGTTAGTCAGCGAAGCCACGCGCAATTGCTCTTGTTCGACCGCTTCGTGATAACTCTTTGAGACGAGCTTCTTCGTGAGTTCCTCCTGGATTTCTTTGCGAAATCTTTTGTCGATCACCGCGCGCGGGGCCTTTCCCGGCCTGTACCCGGGAATTTTCGCGAACCGCGCAAAACTGTTTGCGATGGCATCCCATTCCTTCGCAACCTC
>DASYSX010000281.1:0-5473 GCA_036002955.1 Candidatus Udaeobacter sp.
TTTGAAATCTGGCTGGAAATTGAAGTGCTCGCGTGCGAGGCAATGGCCGAGCTTCGCCAGATTCCGCAAGAGGACGCCGCTGAGATTCGAAAACAGGCGCGGTTTTCGATTCCGAAGATCCTCGAAATCGAAAGGCGAACCAACCACGACGTCATCGCTTTTCTCGAAAATGTAGCCGAATCCGTCGGGCCGGCGTCCCGCTGGATTCACCAAGGGCTGACTTCATCAGATATTTTGGACACGACGCTCGCGGTCCAACTGAACGAGTCCTCCCAAATCCTTCTCGATGATCTGGAATCGCTTCGAAGGGTAATCGCAGACCAAGCGCGACGGTACAAAATGACACCGATGATCGGCCGGAGCCACGGTGTGCACGCTGAGCCGATCACGTTTGGGTTGAAGCTGGCGCTGATGTTTGATGAATTCGGTCGCGCTATTGAGCGCCTGACTCAAACTCGAGAGCGCATTCGCGTCGGTAAAATCAGTGGAGCAGTCGGTACGCACGCGCACATCGATCCAAAAATCGAGCGTTCGGTGTGTGAGAGGCTCGGCTTAAAACCGGCGACGCTTTCGACGCAAATCGTGCAGCGCGATCGTCACGCAGAATTTATGACCAGTCTGGCCTTGATAGCATCGAGCATTGATCGCTGGGCGACGGAGTTTCGCCATTTGCAGCGGACTGAAGTGCTCGAAGTAGAAGAATTTTTCGGCGAAGGCCAGAAAGGCAGCTCTGCCATGCCGCACAAACGCAACCCGATCACAAACGAGCGATTGAGCGGATTAGCCCGTGTAATTCGTGGGAATGCTGTCGTTGCGCTGGAGAACGTGGCGCTTTGGCACGAGCGCGATATCAGCCATTCTAGTGCCGAAAGGATCATTTTGCCGGATTCATGCATCCTGCTGGATTACATGCTCGTGAAATTGCGCGATGTAGTCGAAAAATTGCAGGTTTATCCGGATCGAATGGCCGAGAATCTCGCGCTCACAAAGGGCCTGTATTTCAGTCAATCGATCCTGCTCGCGCTCACGAGCGCAGGCGCAGAGCGTAAGAACGCATATGAAGCCGTGCAACGCGCGGCCATGAAAACATGGAAGGGCGACGGGACATTTACAGAAAACGCAAAACGTGAACCCGAAATCATCGCCCGTCTTTCACCAAAAGAAATCGATCGTCTCTGCTCGCTCGACGTTCACTTTAAACACGTCGATGCGACATTTAAGGCGCTCGGCTTAGAGTAATAGACGGCGTTGGCTCAGCGGATCGTGGACAATATTCGGCGCGTTCGGCCTTCGTTTATTCGTATCGCAGCGCTTCGATAGGATCGAGGTTGGCTGCGCGATACGCCGGATAGAGTCCGAAACCAATGCCGATGGCGGAGCAAACAAGAAGTCCGGCAATTGCCCAGCCGTAGGGAAAGATGATGTCCACCTTCAGCCAAGCTGCCAACAAATCGCCGGCGATGATTCCAAGGACAATTCCCAGGATTCCGCCGGCTTCGGAGATGAATACGGCTTCGGTGAGGAATTGACGCAGGACGTCGCCACTGCGTGCGCCGATTGATTTCCGCACACCGATTTCTTTTGTCCGCTCGGTAACGCTTACGAGCATGATGTTCATGATGCCGATTCCTGCAGCTAAAAGTGCGATGAAGCTGACGACGAATGCGCCAATGCGCACCACGCCAGCGACTGAAGTGAACGCGCTTTTCAGTGAGTCGTTAGAATAAATCTCGAAATCGTTTTCCTGGTCGGCGCGCAGTCCACGCGCAATGCGCATGGCGCTTATGCCTTTGTCTAGCGTTTGATTGTAAGTCTCCGTGGAGAACGCTTGCGTGGCGATGTTCACCGTACGTTTCGCCTCACCGAAGTCCTCGAAAAACCGCGTAATTGGCATGATACAAAGATCATCCTGGCTTTGGCCAAAGGAAGTTCCTTTCTCCGCGAGTACGCCGACGATTGTGTAGGTGTGACCGCTAACTCTCACCACTTTGCTAATCGGCGATTCGTGGGGGAACAATCGTTTCTCGATCATTTTGCCCACGACAATCACTCGGCGCGAAAGCTCGACGTCTTCGTCGTTCAAGTTCCGGCCATATCCGAGGGTGTAGGCGTTTGCTGCGAGAAAACTGCCGTTTGTTCCTACAATGAGAAGGCTCGGGGTGGTCTTCACGCCATGGTAAACAGCCTGCCCCTTCACCTCGTAACCAAAAGTTTTGAGACAGATTTCGCGTGCGTTGCCTTGCATCAACTTCGCGTAGTGCAGTGCTTCGCGATACGTCACGTTGCGGCGGTTCTGATATTTTTTCTTGATCTCGCCGCCGACGTTCACGTTCGCCGGGTACTTGGCGAATTGGAAAATGTTCGACCCGAGAAAACTAATGCCGCTTTCAATGGAGGACTGCAGCGCCCCAATAGCCGTCATTACCGAGATCACCGAGAAAACGCCGATGGTAATGCCGATCATTGTCAAAGCAGCGCGCAGTTTGTTCGCGCCTAACGACGCCAGCGCCATCTTGATGATTTCGCTGAATAACATCTCATTAACACCGGCGTTCAGGCCGGTGAAATTGCATCGCCTCCAATAGCGGCCGTTTTAACGGCTTACTTCTCGCCAAGACTCTGGAATTCAGTGGAGACCCAGCTAGAAGCCGTTGAAACGGCTTTGAGCATTCGGCGCCAATGTCACCGGCCTCAAAGGCTGGTGTTAGTGAAAAGATCGGTGACTCACTCATACCTGAGCGCAGCCACCGGATCGAGCCGAGACGCGGACCAAGCCGGGGCGAAGCCGGAGAACAAACCTGTGAGAATCGAGACGATCATGCTTACAAGGACCAGGCCAAGCGAAAATTGGATTGGAAAAGAGGGAAACGCCTGGCCAATGCCGGTGCACATCACATAGGCAAACCCCAATCCGATGAATCCGCCGAGCAGACACAGCGAAGTGGATTCGATCAGGAATTGAAGCAGGATCGTGCGTCTCCGCGCGCCCAGAGCTTTGCGTGTCCCGATTTCACGCGTGCGCTCCTTCACGCTCACAAACGTGATGTTCATTATTCCGATCGCGCCGACAAAAAGCGAAAGACCGGTGATAAAAAGTCCCGCGATAGCAATGGAATTCTTGATTGGATCCAGGGTGCTTTTCAGCGCTTGTTGTTCGTTGATGCTGAAGTCGTCTTTTTTCTCCGGTGGCAATCCGCGAACTCGCCGCATGACTCCGATCAACTCGTCTCTCGCTTCCGCAAGCCGCGTTTTGTCCTTCACCTTTACGAGAATGTCGGAATCGCTTTTGGCGCTGAAGTATTTTTGAAACGCGGGCAATGGCATCACCACAATCGAATCAAGACTGAATAACCCTAAAAACGTGCCCTGCCGTGAGATGACCCCGACTACTCTGAAAGGTTGCCCATTAATCAGCACCGATTTCTCGATCGGAGTCTCGGAAGGAAACAGCGCGTCGGCCACGTCGTAGCCGATCACACACACGTTGGCACCGCCGCGGGATTCGACATCGTTGAAAAATCGGCCCTCCTTAAAATCGAAGGTCGAAGTAATAAGGTAATCCGAAACGGTTCCTCTGATCAGAACGTTGCTGACTTCGCTTTGGCCATTTTTCACGCTGCGCAACAGACTGGAAGTGGGTACTGCGATCACGAGATTCGAATTCGGCGTCGCAGCGATGATGCGATTGATTGGCTCGGCGTACTCGGTCTTAATCTTTTTGCGGTCGCGGAAGTTCCACCAATCATCCACTCGCTTCCACGGCCATTGCGAAACGTAAAGCACGTCGTCGCCGAAAATGGCCATACTTTTGTCGAACCCAACCTGAATGCCGCCGATCGCAGTGCCCATAAGCGTCACGGCGACAATCCCGATGATGACTCCGAGCGCGGTGAGAGTTGAGCGCGTTTTGTTCGAAAGCATCTGCGCCACGGCGATTTTCCAGCTTTCGCTCAGCTCGTACAAAAATCGTTTCATTGGTAAACCGCAGCAGCGGCTGGGAGCGGATCTTCCACCGGCAAGTTGTCGATGCCACCGAACCCGCCGTCGTCACTTTCGATTAGTCCATCACGTAAGCGGACTGTGCGCCGCGCATGATTCGCAATGTCGGCTTCGTGCGTGACGAGAATAATTGTGTGTCCGCGTTGGTATAGATTCTCGAAAAGCATCATAATTTCATCGCCGGTTTTTGAATCCAGATTACCGGTCGGTTCATCGGCCAGGATGATGGATGGATCATTTACTAAGGCCCGCGCGATGGCGACGCGCTGGCGTTGGCCGCCGGAGAGCTCGTTAGGTTTATGGTACAAACGATCACCCAGCCCCACCTCGCGCAACACGTGTGCGGCGCGTTCACGCCGCGTTTCGGAATCGATCCCGGCGTAAACCAGAGGAAGCTCGACATTGCGCAAGCTGTCGGCGCGCGGAAGAAGATTAAAGGTTTGAAAAACAAAACCGATCTCGCGATTGCGAATCGCCGCCAGGTCATCATCGGTCATGCTGGAAACGTCCCGGCCATTGAATTCGTAACGTCCGAAACTCGGCGTATCGAGGCAGCCGAGCATGTTCATAAGAGTCGATTTGCCGCTGCCACTCGGGCCCATGATCGCGAGATACTCGTTGCTGTGAATTTGCAGCGACACGCCTCGCAGTGCATGAACAACTTCTTCGCCCATCACGTAGTCTTTCGTGATGTTTTCGATGTCGATGACAAGCGGGCTCTCCAGCCCGCTTGTAGTGACGAGTGACATGTGATTAGTGACGAGTTACTAATGCCCTGCAAGTTTTCGTCGTAACGCATTCAGCATGTGACGAAGTTCTGAAATCAACTCGAACAGAGCATCAGCATCCTCAGCGCGGGTATACGTCAGTTTCGCGCAGACAATCAGCTGAGTGCCGAGTTCGGCGACCGAGGCTTCAGCATGCGAGATGAATTGGATAAATTCACCCGTTGTGTGCCGCGCTTGGCCTTCGGCAATGTTCGAGGGCACGGACACAGCTGCTCGATGCATTTGAGCGATAACTCCAAACCTTTCGTCGGCCGGAAAACTCCGGGTAAAGCCGTACACGAGTTTCGTGAGCTGGATACCCTTCTGCCAAACAACGAGATCTTTGTAACTACGAGTGGTATTTGGTTTCATACGTATCGTTGTAACAAGCATGCTCGTCACTTGTCACTCGTCACTCATCACTTCGTCGCTTCCTTATCATAGGCGACCTTCGCGCCTTCTTTTAATTTACGACTGATTGCGCTGTAGCTACCGGAGATGACTTCGTCACCGGGTTTGACGCCGCTTTTGATTTCCATGTAGGAGTCGTCGGCAATCCCGGTGGTCACCTTCACCATTTGTGCTTTGCTGCCGTTCTTGATGAACACAACCTTGAGCAGTTTTTCGTGTTCTTCTTTCTGGGCCTGTTTCTCGAGACGATCGTTGCTCAGCTCCGCCTTGTTATCATCCTTGTCGCGCGCGGCGAC
>DASYSX010000282.1:0-2868 GCA_036002955.1 Candidatus Udaeobacter sp.
ATCCCCATTGCCAGCGCCAAGTTCAATTGTGCTTCTCGATACGCCCGCTGCGCGGTTTCACTTTGCGGAATCAGTTCGTCGGCTTGGACAGTTGCGCTCGTGAACGCGCTTCGGTCAGTTAATCCCGCTTCGAATCGATTCTTCTGAGTAGCAACATTTTCTTCCAATTTCTGTCGCTGTTCGTCTCGAATCGATTCCAGCGATCGATTGTAAAGCGCCGCGTAAAACGCGAGCCGCGCAGCATGCAACTGTTCAACTACGGCCACGTTTAGTCGCTGTTGGGCGATTAGAACCTCAATGTCTCCACGCCGAAGCGAAGGCGGCACAGCCATGTTGAACAACGTCTGTTCCAAATTGCCGCGGCCCACAGCAAATCCTTTTGCTCCACTCTCGCCGGCGCGGTGACCATACTGAAGGCCTGCGGGGACGTTCACGTCGAAATCGGGCCAGATGATGGAGCGAAAGACCAGGCGCTGCCCGGCAGCTTGCTCCAGACCGGCTTTGGCCTCGAGTATGGCGGGATTCCTTTCGAGCGTGGTTTGGAGAACGTGTTCCAGAGTGACAGCGTTGGTGGGGCATGCGACACAAACCATGAAAATCGTGGCGATGAGTCTTAAGCAGCGATTGCTGCTTTCTGGGGAGCACAGGCTGCCAGCCCGTAGCATTCGGCCACTGGCCGAATGCGATGCAACGTAAACACGGGTGTTGGCGCAAGCTGTTGGCGGCAAGCTGCCGCGAACTACAGGCCAGCGGCCTGTGCTCCCCAGAAGAAGAACTCTCGGCTTCATCGCTGACTCATTTTTTGCGGCGGTTTAGCCACATCGGCAGCGTGCGCAGCGTTGCGAGTTTCGTTCTTCACATCTTTGAAGTCGGATCGGAAGTTGAGCGCTTCGGCTGAACTGGCGCAGGCGTGAGTAAGGCGTGCGAGAGCCACATTATGCAGATAGATCGCGCTCAATCGAGTTGTGCGCGTCCGCGTGACATCGGTGGCTGCTTGCAGCACATCAAGTTGTGTTCCCAATCCGGCGGCAAAATTCCCTCTCGACATTTCGAGTGCTTCATCCGCGGTTTGCAGGTTTTTTGTTTCACTCTCGAGAACGCGGTCGGCTTGTTGAAGATCGAAAAATGCGCTGCGCACTTCCGAGGACACGCTGCGTCGTGCTGCGGCCAGGGCTTGCGTCGCCGCATCACGCCGGGCGCGCGTCGCCTGCATGCGTCCTTTGGTCGCGTGTCCATCGAAAATGTTCCAGGTTGCGTTTATCCCAACAACCCCGCCGTAGTTAAATTCAGGACCGACGTCCGGGTCACGCTCGCTGTAAACTTCGTACCCCGAAAAGGCGCGCACGTGTGGAAGGGTCGCGCTGCGGTCCAAAACGTACTGGCGATTCTCGATCTCGATGTCTTCCGCTTTGGATTTGATGATGCCACGGTTCGCGTCAGCCCGTGCGAGACAGTCGTTAAGATCCGGATGATTGGGCCGATACTGTAATTCTCCCGAAATTCCGAATGGAGGCGCTTCTGCGCCGGGAGAGAGATCAATCCCTAAAAGCTCCGCCAATCGCAAATACGAGTTTTTCAAATCTGTTTGCGCGTTAAATAACTCGGGCTGCTCGTTGGCGAGAGCCACCTCGGCTCGCTGCACATTTAATTTGCCGACAATCCCGGCGTTAAAATTTTCCTGCTCGCCTTTGAGCTCCTGTTCGAATACCCGAACGGAATCTTCGTGTACGCGAAGTTTCGCCCGGTTCAGCAACAGTTCGTTAAACGCAATTCGGACATCCATGGTGACGCGGCTGATCGTCTCCTGAAGATCGTAATTTGCCTTGGCGATGTTCAACTGCGCGATCGCCACCTGACTTTTGACCGCTCCCCCCGTGTAAAGGTTCTGTTCGAGCTTTACTATCGCGTTGTAATCTTCCTGCCGAAGGTTTGTCTGGCTCTCGGTCTGTCGTTTATCGTACAGCCCGCTTGAGCTCAGCGACGGGAGATATCCCGATCTGGCTTCGATAAAACCACCGCGAGCCGCAATCATCTTCTTATGCGCGATGAGGATGTCGGGGTTGCGTTCCTGCGCCAGGGCAACTGCTTCTTCGATGCCATAAACCGGCATCGCCTCTAATGTGGTGGAGGACACGGCCAAAACGGCAGCGAGCATCATACTGATGGCCACGAATTTCGAAAACATGTGGTTTATTACCTGACGGAGGCTGCCCCTGCGTCAGGACGCCTCTGACTCTTGCCCTTATATCAGGCCTTGCAAGCCGGGGCGACTTCAGACACATTCAGGCTTCGCGGCCCGAATTCGGGGGCCTAACTAGGCGGGACGCGGCAGCGAACCACCCTAATTTATCGCTTGCTCCGAATTATTTAGATCAGGTAGGTTTTAGTTTTTAGAAAATGAGAAAAATTAGAATCGCAATCGTGGGCGTTGGAAACTGCGCCAGCTCGCTGGTGCAGGGACTCAATTTTTATGATGGCTCCTCCTCTGCCAACGGCACGAGCATCGGCTTAATGCACCGGCAGATCGGCGGTTACCGTCCGAGTGACATTGAAGTTGTGGCCGCGTTTGATATTGACCGGCGCAAGGTCGGGCTGGACGTGAGCAGGGCTATCTTTGCGCCGCCCAATTGCACAAAGGTGTTTTGTGAAAAGATCAAGCTGACCGGCGCGATAGTAAAAATGGGGTGCGTTATGGACGGCTACCCGCCTCACATGCAGGATCAGGACCCGCTGCGCACATTTCTTCCGCTCGAGAAGGAAACCACTCGCGAAGAGATTATCGCCGAGCTAAAAAATTCCTCTGCCGAACTGATGGTTAATTATCTTCCCGTCGGGTCTGAGCAGGCCACCCGATTTTACGCCGGTTGC
>DASYSX010000283.1:0-16997 GCA_036002955.1 Candidatus Udaeobacter sp.
GAGGCACAATCGAAGGAAGAAACAAAAAGAATGGAGCCGGATAGGAATGCAAAGTGAATAAAACATGATGACTAAAACAAATGATGTAGCTGAAGCGATTATCGTGGAGCGCACCTTTGACGCGCCGATCGCAAGAGTTTGGAAGGCATTAACCGATGTTGATCAAATGCGGGAGTGGTATTTCAATCTAAAGGAATTCAAGCCCGAGATCGGTTTTGAGTTTGAATTCGTGGTCGAGCACGAAGGCAATACTTATCATCACCTTTGCAAAGTCACGGAAGTGATTCCGCAAAAGAAAATCGCTTACACCTGGCGATACAAAGATGTCCCCGGCAATTCTCTCGTCACGTTTGAATTGTTGCCCGAGGGTAACAAGACGCGACTCAAGCTCACGCATACTGGAATTGAAACGTTTCCGAAAACACCTGCATATGCGCGGAAAAATTTTGAAGCCGGCTGGAGTGCGATTGTAAGCTCGGAACTGAAACAATTTCTTGAAGGGCCGAAAGCAAAATCATGAATGAGAAAACCGCAGAGAAAACATCCCTCGAAATCACAAGATTCATCAAGGCGCCGCCCGCTCGCGTTTACGATGCGTGGACTGATCCGGAGCAATTGAGACAATGGTTTGGACCAGAAAACGTGCGTACCAGGAATATCACTGCAGACGTGCGAGTCGGTGGCAAATATCGTTGGGACCTCACCAGCCCGGAAGGGGAGGAGATGAGCGCGTTCGGCGAATACCTGGAGCTGATCCCGGGAAGGAAGATTGTATTCACTTGGAAATGGGATGACGACGAGAATTGGATAACGCACGATAGCATCGTCACAGTTGAGTTATTCGATCGGGATGGTGGCACCGAAGTGCTCTTCAAGCACGAGCAATTGCCCAGTGAGGAGTCGCGCGACCGCCACAGTGGGGGTTGGAACAGCATTCTTGATCGACTGGAAAAATTGTTCAGCAAGTAAGTTCTCATCTAAACAAAGGAGGAAAATATGACTACCGAAGAAGTGGCAAAAAAAGTGATGGAATTGGTTCGGAAACAAGCCTGGTATGAAGCGCTCGAGCTTTATGACGACAACGTTGTGAGCGTAGAAGCTTTCAGCATGGGCGGCGGCTCGCCGGAAACTCACGGCAAAGAAGGCGTGCGCGGCAAAGTGGATTGGTGGGTGAACTCGATGGAAGTTCACACCTTCGATGCGAAGGGGCCTTTCGTCGGTCACGATCGATTCGTGGTGCAATACGACGCTGACGTTTCGGACAAGAAAACGAAAGAGCGCAGGAAAATGTCAGAAGTCGGCGTTTACACCGTGAAGGACGGCAAGATCGTTCGCGAAGAATTTCTCCCGAGCGTCAGCGCCTGAGTTCAACCGCGCTCGCGTTGGATCCAAACAACACCCGTGACCGCGTTCGCAACGGCGAGCGCGGCACCGATCGCCATCACGCAGCGAAATCCAGACACAAAAGATTTGTCGATCGCGCGACGTATGATGTGTCGTGTTCCGGCGTCCGTCCATCTTTGAAGTGCCGTTCACGACCCGGAGTGGCAACGTGATCTTGAATCCGAACAGCAGTCGATTCGCATCTCATCCAAGAGGGATGCATCGATGTCGATTCGAATTGTCAAAGCAGATCTGACTTCGTTGCGCTGCTACGTTTCTCAATGGTTACATGCGACGCCGCTCATCGTCGCAGCAATACTATTCACCGCATTACCCGCTTTGGCAGAACCGGTGCCCGGTTCTCTGCCGGCGCCATGGAACATTGGCGCCGAGGACTGCGTAGTTTCACCGCAGCCTCCCTTGCAGGTGCAGACCTATGAGCCGCAAACTTTCATCCTTCGCCAAAGTCCCTGCGCGACCTCCGAAGCGAATTTTATCTATCTTCTTATAGGCTCCGATAAGGCTCTTTTAATCGATACTGGCGCGGTTGCCGACCCGAACACGATGCCTCTGGCGAAGACGGTCTTGGAACTGTTGCCGGACAAGGAGCACAAAAAGCTTCCACTTCTGGTCGCTCATACCCACAGGCATCTGGATCATCGTACTGGCGATGCTCAATTCGCATCTCTTCCATCGGTGCAAGTCGTGCCTTTCAAACTGGAGGGGGTTCGCGCGTTCTTCGGCTTCGCTGACTGGCCCAATGGGATCGGCCATATCGATCTAGGTGAGCGAACTGTGGGTGTAATTCCGACGCCCGGACACAACGAGACTCATGTGGCATTCTATGACGATAGAACCGGCATCCTTTTTTCGGGAGATTTCCTGCTGCCTGGGCGTTTGTTAATTGAAGATGGCGGAGCTTACCGCGAAAGCGCTGTGCGCGTTGTGGACTTTCTGAAGGCGCGTCCGCTCACCCATATTTTGGGCGGCCATATCGAATTGAACATAGCAGGACGCGCCTACCGATCCGGATCTCACTACCATCCCGATGAGCATCGCCTTGAATTGGCGAGAGCGGACTTAACAGCGTTGCCAGCGGCGCTTCAACGCTTCAACGGCTTTTACGCGCGATACCCAAACTACATTCTTACTAATCCCATACACAACATTTTGGCGCTGGCGTTCACAGTGCTCGTGGCGTTGGGGCTTGTGCTGTTCGGATTGTACCAGTTGTGGCGAAGGCGGTGCAGCCCGCGCCCGTGAGCTGCAACGCGAAAGTGGGCTGTGGAAAACGCATGAAGTGGCTCTTGTTGAACGCTTGTTAGGTCCAGAGACTGCCTCGACAGAACAAACCAACAATAGGAGACGAAACATGAAGAAACTAATCGTTATGCTCGGCTGTTTGCTGATTGCGCCGCTGGCGTTCGCCCAGCCGAGTTCGACAGAAAAGAAACAAGGAGTGACTACGACGGAACCGGTAAACGTAACCGGAACGATCATCAGAAAGACGAGTGAGGAAGGCGCGGCTGCCAGTTATCAGCCTCGCAGCACGCTCGTTGTTCGGGAGGACAGCTCGAATAGTCCGGGTCGTTATGTTCTCAACGGACGTGGTCACGTTGTGAACAAGGCGGGTGAAATCGTCCAAACAGCGATCAAACCTGGTACGCGCGTGCGTGTTTATTACGCAAACATGGGCGACTTGCGTATGATCGATCGCGTGGTCATCGTGGATTGAACACACGCGAAAATTAAAGATAAGCCGCAGGGTTCCATAAAACTCTGCGGCTTTTTTTGTGCATCGGTTCGGCCAGATTACGCGTCAGACCAAATTTGCGTGACATCACAGGACGCATTTGCGCAAATTGCTGCGGTGGAGCTTTCGACGGTTGCAAACATTGCAACGGCCCTCACGGTATTAACGGCGGTCGTTTTCGGCGTGATTGAGATGCGGCGCGCGCGGAAAGAGCGGGAGGAACGCGCTGCGTTCGTAGCTGTTCAGGCGATTTTGACGCCGGCATGGATGCAATCGATGAGCCTCGTGCAGGCAATTTCCGACGGTACGACGCCCTCTCAAATCGAAGCCGATCCGCGTCTTTTTCAAGCGGTCCAGTCCATAGCCTGTATTCTCGAATCGCTTGGGTACGCCGTGTTTGCGCGCATCGTTCCTCTGAGCGTAGTCGACGAAGTACTGGGCGGCACAGTGCGGATCGCCTGGCGCAAATTGCGCGGCTACGTCGATTACGAACGTGAGCGCGCGGGTTCGCAAAAAAATTGGGAATGGTTTCAGTGGCTTGCCGAACAGATCGACCGGCATAGCAAGGCCCGAACCAGTCTCACCCTGGGTGCACACGAGGCTTACCGCGACTGGCGTCCGTGATTTAAATCCTTGCCGCGGTTGCTGAGTGCTGATGCGAGTTTGATCAGGCTTTCCCGAATCTGTGTCGGTGTCCAGGCCGCGAATCCGAAAACGAATGCGGGCTTTAGCTTCGCTTGAATGCAAAAGAAGGAGAGCGGCGAAGGTCTTACGCCGATATCAGCCGTGGTACGCTTTATCATTTCGAAGTCTTCCGCGCGTTTCAACCAGGCAACGATGTTCAACCCAGCTTCGGGAACCTGCAAAGTAAAACGGTTACCTAGTAATTCATTGAATTGCTTGATGAAGAAATCGCGCCGCTCGGCATAAATCTTTCGCATTCGTTTGATATGACTTAGGAAGAAGCCCTCAGTAATGAAACGCGCCAGTGTCGCCTGGTCGATGGGAGACGAGTGTTGGTCCATCGCGCTGCGGATTTTGACTAACGAATCTACCAGCGGTTCTGGTGCGACGACATAGCCCAGACGTAAAGCTGGACAAAGAATCTTGCTGACTGTGCCTGCGTAAATTACTCGACTGGCGTTGTCGATCCCTTGCAACGAAGGGAGTGGCGGTCCAGTAAAGCGAAACTCCGCATCATAATCGTCCTCGAAAATAAATGCCTTGTGAGCACGCGCGAAATCGAGCACGGCCGTCCGACGCTGAAAGCTCATTGTAACGCCGAGAGGAAATTGGTGCGAGGGCGTTACGTAAATGATCCGCGGCATCGGTTCTTTTGGCGATCGCGCAATCACGATTCCCTGGTTATCGATCGGCTTGGGCGCAATTTTAACGCCTGCTAGCGTAAGCACCCTTCTGGCTTGCTGATAGCAAGGGTCTTCGATCCACGCGACTTCCCCCGGATTCAGCACCGCCATTGCGCTGAGCAGCATCGCCTGCTGCATTCCTGCCACGATTACGATCTGATCCGGATGACAGCGCGCCGCTCTGAAATCGCACAAGTACGCTGCTATTGCCTTGCGCAGATCGGCGTCTCCACGATTCGACGAATAACGCAACAGGTTAACGCCCTTTTTCGCCAGAACTTGAGTTCGGAGACGTTCCCAGACGGTTATTGGAAATTCGTCGACTGCTGGAATGCTCGCGACCAGCGAGACGCCGGGTCCTGCGCCCGTCGCCCCGAGGTCAAACTGATTTCCAACGCGTGTATCAGGAATTGCTTTGGCTCGGTCAGAAATACGAGTGGAGCGCTGGATTGATTCGCAGGTTTTCGATTGGTCCGCGGTCAAAAACGATTCCGGAAGAAGATTCGCCACGAATGTTCCGGACCCGGGCTCTGAGCGGAGGTAACCTTCGCCGTGAAGTTTTGAAAGCGCGAGTCTAACCGTCGATCTTGAGATTCCGCGGTCTGTGGCCAGAGTCCGCGAGGAAGGAAGTCGGGATGACCCATCGCTGAACCGTCCCGATTTCAGCTCGTCGCGAATTTGGCGGTAAAGCTGCTCATGGAGCGGCTCTGTTGCCGTCCGATCAAGCCGAATCATCTCGAACGCTATGATCGACCGGCGGCGGCGCTTCTGCGGGCGCGATTTCCTGTTAGCCATGCTGATTGCGCGAATTTCCTGCGAATATACTCCTCATCAGAAAGGACAAAACTGCCGAAGCGAGTGCTGATGACATTAGGCTGAGAGCTTTTCGCGATGAAAATAGTGGCAAAACACGTACGTGTATTGCCGTGATGAAATTGTCATGCGCGCCCGCGATAAGCGGATTGCTGCTCACTTGTGTGGTAGCGACGATGAATTTCTGTTCAGCCGATCCGGCTGACGACTCCAAATCCGTAACGCTCACGCGACTGGAACGGATTCAATCGCTGCGAAAAGAGCGGCCTAATGATGGTGTGCTCATCTTCTATGAAGCAATTACTCGAATCGGCTTGGGTGACCGCGATGCTGCATTCGCATTGTTACGCAGCCTGCAAGGGCGGAAGCTAGGACTTGTTCCGGTGCGCGACGCCGGATTCGAAGCAGTGTGGAACGATCCCGAATTGCAAAAGATTCGGGAGAAGCTTGCACAGGACGAACCGCGAACGCCGGATGCGCCTGTCGCGTTTCGCCTCGCCGATCCGAAGCTGATCCCAGAAGGAATTGCTTACGATGCAAAACAAGACCGCTCCTTTGTTGGCAGCGTCGCGCAAAAGAAAATCGTAAGCGCGAATCGGAAAGGCGAGGTGAAGGATTTCTCCAAACCGGAGGATAACCTGGATTGCGTGCTCGGGTTGTTTGTCGATGCTGCGCACGACCAGTTATACGCAGTGAGCACAAACGGTTTTCTCGATGAAGGGCAAAAGCAGCGGCGAAACACTGTCGTTCGTTACGATTTGAAGAACGGCCTGCTTGTAAATCGGTACGACGCACCGGACGCCAACCAACTCAACGATCTGATCGTTGCGGCCGACGGAACAATTTACGCTACGGACTCCGCAGGCGGAACGCTGTTTCGGAAAAAGCCTGCTGAGAAAATGCTCACGCGGGTCAGAGCCAAGGGCGCGCTTCCAGGTGCAAACGGCATCACTCTCGGTGCGAACGGAAGTCTTTACGTTGCGATCTCGACCGGCATCGCCAGAATCAACCTCTCGACCGCAGCGCCCACCCGCCTGCCGCAGCCAGACACAGTTGTGACCGGCGGTTGCGATGGGCTTTACTGGCACAATGGCGACTTGGTTGGAATCCAGAACGTCACAAATCCAGGACGCGTGATTCGCATAGCGCTCGCCGATCAGGGAACACGGATTTCGGGGGTTACGGTGTTGCAATCGCATCATCATCCTGAATTCACCGAGCCTACCACCGGCGCGATAACGGGCGATGCGTTGTACGTGATCGCAAATTCATACGTCGGTCACTTTCAGCCAAATGGGAGCGTGAAAGATCCCGAACAGCTGAAGCAGACCGCAATTGTTGCCGTTCCGCTAGGATCAACGCGACAGCATTGATGCCCGCAGAGCCCCTCATAACGACATATCTCGAAATGCGGTCGCGAGATCAATTGCGTCCAAAGCGCGCCGATGCGCGATTTCAAGTTCGTGAAAAGAGGAATGGCGATTGGCGGTTTAATCGCGACCTCTATTTTCGTGTTGGCGAGCGGTGGGACTGGATCGACAAAAGACCATGGACGGACGAGCAATGGCAGGAATACGCAACGGCGCCCGAGTTATCCGCCTTCGCCGGATATTACGATGACGTGCTCGCCGGTTATTATGAATTGCGTAGGGATAAGCACGGCGGAGTTGAGATTGCGTATTTCGGTTTATTGCCCGAATTCATCGGTCGGGGCTTAGGTGGCGCGTTGCTAACCAGCGCGATCGAAGAAGCGTGGTCTCCTTGTAGCGGCATCATAACTACCCGCGTTTGGGTGCATACGTGCAACCGCGATCACCCACAGGCGCTCGCGAATTATCAGGCGCGGGGGATGATCGTTTACAAGATCGAGAAAGAGACCTAGCGGCGGGCGTTCTCCTTCCCCGGGAAGCTGTCAGCTTCCCGTACAAAGCGCGTTCGAAGGCATGTTTCGCAATCTCGGGACCGGGATTCGCCTCGAAATCCAAAGAATTTTCAAATTTTTTGAAATGTTCGGCTTCAAAATCTTTAGAAAGAGATGAAGCAAATCAAATCAACAATCGATATGATGAACATGGTAATAGACAACCGTATTACTGAAACACCTGAGCTCACTGGGCAGTTTATGGTGTTTCCGAAGAGTTTCGGGAGCGAAGACGCAGCGCAAAAATCCCTCTCGCGAATGTCGCGTGAGCAGCTCGCAGCATTCTTGAATGCGGAATCCGGCAACGCTCGCAGCGCCCATTTCTCCGCTCCTCCAGCCGAGTCGACACCCCCGACGGCTGAAAAAGGTCTGGCTATTGGTGTCTTGAAACAGGCAGCCTACGACTTACGCCGTTATCGGACAGCGACGAAAGCCGTCCACCGGGAATTGTATCTCGACGCTCACAGCTGGGTGACGGCATATGATTCTTCCTGGCCTTATTCGTTCATGAACGTTTGTAAATTGCTCGACCTTTGCCCCGAAATGGTGCGCACGGATCTTTTGGCCGATGCGTCCTTGGGATCCTTTCATTACTGGATTCGGCGCGCCGGGCGTCTTTCCCGAAAACTCAGCGCCTCGGTCGCTCGCGTTTTGGACAGCCGCCGAAGTTCCGAAGCCGCCGAGGGTAACCAATTTGCTGCATCCGTCTGATATGGAAAATGTATTGCGTTCTGTATGGCGGTTGCTGATGCGCGCGACCTATCGGAGGCACGACCCGTTTCTCGTTTACAGCATGACTTCATTTAACTCCGGCGGCGGATGGAACGAATTCCTCCTGAAAGTATCGCTGCAAAACACATAATCGCGATGAAGTTCTCTACCGAAGCGATCGTGGCATTGGCCGTAGCTATAGTATTCGCGCTACTAAGCTGGGGGGCCATCGCACGAGAGCAGGGGCAGAAGCCCGCACGCGGTAGCTATAACGCGCATATCGCGGCAAACAATGTTGATCTAACCCGCGTAGCAGCGAGCGGGACAGACGTTCTCGGCTTCTACTAAGCAGAGGCATATCCCGCCAGAATTAGCAGTGTAAGGTAGGCGTGGAGTCCGCATTCCTCCGGCACGTACCAGCCGGTTGGCACTACAGAACTGCGCGCGATTTTATTCTCGCAAAATCAGGTTTCGTGGGCCACGCTCTCTCCCCACGAAGGCAATTCCGGGAACGCTGCAGGAGGGTGGTGCTTCGTTTCAAACGACGCATTGGACCGTGGTGTTTCGTGCGGGGGAATCCCAGGAGATTTTAGCTCAACAGGCGCTCTCTGGATTTTGTGAAGCATATTGGCCGCCGCTTTACAGCTTTCTTCGACATCGCGGTCATTCCTCCGCTGATGCACAGGATCTGGTCCAAGGTTTCTTTGCCCATCTGCTCGAGCAAAACACCTTGAGCCGGGCAGATCGCCAGAAAGGCCGGCTTCGCACATTTCTCCTCGGATCTCTGGAGAATTTTTTGTACAACGAATATGACCGCGCGCGAGCGCTTAAGCGAGGCGGAGGCCGGCAGGTCCTATCGATCGAGGAACATCTACCCGAAGCCGAGGCGGCGATGCTCGCGACTGTTCACCTGAGCGATGCCGGTTGCTACGATGTCGTGTGGGCGTCGAATATTGTTTCACGAGCATGGAAGAGTTTGGAAAACGAATTTGAAGCGGAAGGCAAAGCCGAGTGGCTCGAGGAATTAAGGCCTTTTGTAGCTGGCGGCAGCGCGAGGCCGCCCAGTCAGGAGGACGCCGCAACACGACTAGGAGTGCCAATCGCGACATTGCGTACCTGGCTTTCGCGTCTCCGCCAGCGATTCCGTGAATCATTGAGAGCGGAAGTGAGCACTACAGTCTCCGATCCGGAAGATATCGACGGAGAATTGCGCCATCTTTACCACATACTGATGGCCTGAGGCGGCTTTTCGACATGGACGATATCAGCGTGGGCCTTGCGAAAGCGCAGAGTGAAACTGCAGAGACCTGCGCGGCCTGCGGACGGCCATTAACTCGATGTGGTCCCAACGGCGAATGCTTGCGTTGTCTCGTTAGTCTTACCTTCCTTGGGGATGGAGAGCAGCCGGAACCCCCGACTGCGCGGGGCCGACTAACACCTGGACTGCTACGATACGCCCACTTCGAAGTAGAGACGGGAGCAGACGGTTTTCCGGTTGAGCTTGGTGCGGGAGCGATGGCCATAACTTATCGCGCGCGCGATACAGTTTTGAACTCGCTTGTTGCTCTCAAGGCCATCGATCGCAAAGTCGCGCAGAATCCTGGCGCGCGGACCCGTTTTCTGCGCGAAGCGCGTGCGGCGGCAAACATTCGTCATCCAAATGTGGCTCGGGTGACATATTACGGAGAACAAGACGGTGAGTGTTTTTACGCGATGGAACTGGTTGAAGGCGAAACGCTCGAAGCGCGCGTGCGTCGCGACGGACCGATGCCACTCGCCATCGCCCTGGATGTAATCGAGCAGGCAGCACGTGCTCTCGCGGCTGCAGAAGCTTGCGGTGTCGTGCATCGTGACATCAAGCCATCGAACGTCATGTTGGAATCCGATTCAAGCGGCACGCTTCGAGTGAAGCTGATTGATTATGGCGTGGCGAAAGTCATGGACACGCATTCCCAATCCGGCGCGGAACAAACCCATGCGGGTTTCATCGGTACGCCGGCGTTTGCCAGTCCGGAGCAGTTCGCCGGTGCCGCACAATTGCCGGTGGATACGCGTTCAGACATTTACTCGTTAGGCATTACGCTTTGGTATCTCCTCACCGGGCGGACGCCATTTGTCGGCCGGACGATGGAGGAAATTCGTGCACGGCAAACGAGCGACCTGCCATTGGAACAACTTAAGGGCCTGCACGTCCCAGGAAAGGTCATCGCGCTGCTGAAATCGATGCTCGCGATAGACCCGAGTCACAGACCGCAATCGGCGCGCGACTTACTTCTTGCTGTCCACAGTTGCAGCGACCGATTCAATCCTGAGGCGCGTCGGCGACGCAGGAAAGCTATATTGCTAAATGCGGGTTTGATGTCAGCCATCGCAGCCATTGCACTTGGGGCATGGCTGTATCAACGATTGCGACCACTTACGCCTGAGGAACGGTCAATCGCCGTGCTGCCGTTCGAAAATCTTAGCAGCGACAAAGAGAACGCTTACTTTGCCGAGGGAATACAGGATGAAATCCTGACGCGTCTATCCAAGATCGCCGATCTGAAAGTGATTTCGCGCACTTCCACACAGCATTATGAAAGCGCACCGAAAAACTTGCGGGAGATCGCAAAACAACTTGGTGTTGCTCACATACTAGAAGGCAGTGTTCAAAAGAGCGCGGACACGGTGCGAGTAAACGTGCAGCTGATTAGAGCCGCCAGTGATTCACATCTTTGGTCGGATACGTTTGATCGCAAGTTGACTGACATTTTGTCAGTTGAAACTGAGGTAGCCAAAACCATCGCCGACCAGCTACGTGCCAAACTGACTGGCCATGAACAAGAAGTCATCGCAGCTAAAGCGACAGACAATCCGGAGGCGTACGATGCGTACCTGCGCGGCCTTGCGTACACGCTGAAGACCGGATTTACGCCCGCGAACTCCCTTGGTGCTCAGAAGTACCTCAAGCAAGCGGTGCAACTAGATCCTAACTTTGCTCTTGGCTGGGCGCTGCTGTCCTACGTCGACTCGAGTGGATATCTTACCCAGAGTCTTCAACCAACCGAGACGCTCCGCGAAGAAGCACGGCAGGCAGCCAATACCGCTCTTCGGCTGCAGCCCGAGCTTGGGGAGGCTGTGTTCGCCAAGGGCTTTTATCACTACGCTTGCCTCAGAGACTACGACACTGCGGTTGATTACCTTGAGCAGGCGCATCATCTTCTGCCAAATAACAGCCGCATTCCGCAGTCGCTGGCTTATGTTGAACGGAGGCGTGGCAACTGGGAGAAGAGTGACGCGCACTTCAACGAAGCCGAGAGACTCGACCCCCGAAACGTTAATCTGCTCTCACAACACGCGCGTTCATACGTCTGCCTGCGCCGTTTCCCTGAAGCTCTGGCAAAGCTTGAGCAGATTCTGAATATCACGCCTGATGACATAGACACGCTTGTGTTAAAGGCGCGAATAGCACAAGCGGAAGGCGACCTTCCGCGCGCCGCTGCGCTTCTTGCCCCGCTCCGGCTAGGCGCTGACTACGCCAACGCGTTGGAAACACAAGTTTACCAGGCAATCCTGGAATCCCGCCCTGCGGCGGTCATCGCTCAACTAAAACAAATATTGGCGAAACCCGATCAGACGCTGGGTTACTACAATGGCGAACTGCGGTTTTGGTTAGGCTGGGCACAGGAAGTTAGTGGCGATCGTGAGGGTGCTCGCGGAAGTTGGGGTCAGGCTCGCACTGAGCTAGAATCTTTTCTAAAAGAACAACCTGAAAATGTTGTTCTGATGGGAGATCTCGCGCTTACAAATATGGCTCTTGGCGATAACACGGCTGCAACGACTTTGGCCGACCGCGCAATCGCCATGATATCGATCGAAAAAGACGCGCTGACTGGTCCCAGGCCACTCGATATTCTTACGCGGATAGCAGCGCGCATGGGCGATGCCGACCGAGCGATCTCTACGTTAGAGAAGCTGCTTTCAATCCCATACGAAGCGCCGTTGGCCGCAAACCCGCCGCTCACTCCTGCGTTGCTCCGACTGGATCCAATGTTTGCGCGGTTACGCAAAGACCCGCGGTTCCAGAAACTAGCAAATCCGCAGCCATGAACTTATCGAGGTTCCCTGGCCACAAACGGAGTTTACCCGCCGTGACGGCCAAAGACCCGCGTTTCCAAAGACTGGTTACTCGCTCGGGGAAGTATTCTGGGGAGCACAGGCTGCCAGCCTGTTGGTTTCGGCGGCTCGCGGAACCGGACTTTGCACGCCGCATCATACGAGCGCTGGTTTGCGCAAGCTGATTGTGGAGCAGGCAAAAGGCCGGAACCGGACGAGACCACGATCCATCAATTTTCTTGTCCAAGCACCGCGGGGGCGGTACTCTGATTCGCGGTCGAACAGTGAATTCTATAACTAGCTCGTGCATAATGAATCAGTAGGCCACAGGGCGAAAAGATAAGTAGTTATTCAACATAGGAAATAATTCTAATGCCTAAGAAACCAAAACGCCCATCGAAGGGTAAAGATCTTGTTATCGCTCCTGGCGGACCTCGAACGCGCGAGAGCGTGCATGAAGTCAAAGCCGGCGAGTCCGTGTTCGTGCAGCAGGGTTACGGTTCTGTAGTCACACGAAGGCCGAGGGGAATCGCAACTGATAAGATGAGAACGGTCGATGCTCCTGCGAACTTTGTGCTGACCCCAGGTGGGTTCAGGCACCGGTCGCTCGTGCACCGCGTGTCCCGAAATGAGACATTGCACTTCACGGAAGCGCGGATTCAACTGGTCGACCACGCTACAAACGCCCGTAAAGACATCGCTAAGGGACGATCACGGTCAGGCGAAGTACCAGGCCTCGGCAGCGGTTGGATCACATACGGGTATTGGAACAATGATACGGGGAATTCCCTCACTTCGTTTCGCTCGACGTGGACTGTTCCGCCGGCACCGTCGACTGATTCAGGGCAAACGATCTTCCTTTTTAACGGCATCCAAAACTACGGAACTAACTACGGTATTCTTCAGCCAGTTCTGCAATGGGGCCCATCGGCTGCTGGCGGCGGATCTTACTGGTCGATCGCGAGCTGGTATGTGACTTCTGGAGGCAATGCATTCTACACGACACTCATGCAAGTAGACGAGGGAGACGTGCTCATCGGACTCATGACCTTCACAGGCAAGACCGGGACGGGGTTTAATTATCAGTCCGAGTTTCAAGGAATCGGTAACACAACGTTAAACATCGCGAACATCGCCGAGTTACTCTGGTGTAACGAGACACTAGAGGCTTATGGCGTTCAGGCGTGTTCGGATTATCCAGCGACCGACTTTACCAGGTTCTGGCCGATCAACGTTCAGACCGGCGCGACGAATCCAACAATGACGTGGACGCCAGTGGATGCGGTGACGGATTGCAACCAGCATACAATTATCAGCGACAATTCCTCCACGCAGGGAGAGGTCGATATCTATTATCGCAATCCGTCCAAGCACAGGTTCGACATTTCGGAAATGCTCGTCGTAACCAATCCTATCCTGCTCTGGCTCTTCAAACACGGCTGGGAAGATCCCGGGTGGGGCCGAGATGATGCAAGTCAAATCTCGATACTCTCTGCCCTGCACGCGTTAGCAGATCAGATCTCAGACACCGAACTGCGCGCAGAGGTGAAGAAGCTCTCGACCAAAGGAATCGCAAAGGTCGCGAATCGGATGGCGGGCGGGCGGTAAGGTAGCACCTATTCTTGTAGGGGAAGCAGACTGCTTCCCGAAGGATGGGATGCTAACAGCATCCCCTACAGTTCAGCCGGTTGACCGTCGCGACGCGATTCGATCTGCTCTGCCGGGCTCATCCACATTCAGCCAAACAAGCACGTGACATCGGTGCGATTTTGCCATTAAGTCAAAACGCAATCGTTAACCGGCGTTCGCCACGAAGAGGAGAAGAATTATGAAGCTAAAGAAGTTAAAGAAAAAGATCCAGCAACTGGAGAAGCGTCTGCAGGAAGGCCCGGAGAAGCTGGCAAGGCTAAAGCGCAAACTGCAGCAGGCAGAGTCGGCAAAAGCGTTGAAAGCTGCGAGAAAATCGGCCGTCCGAGCCACTGCATCAGCCGAAAAGAAGTCTGGGGATTCGACAACAGGCGCCACGAAAGCCAAGAGGAAACTGAATCTCTCACCGGAACGTCGTGCCCAACTAGCCGCCACGATGAAAGCGCGCTGGGCTGCAAAGAGGGCCGCTGAAGGAAATAGCGCAACCTCGTCGGGTGAAAATTCTCCAACCCCGCCGCCACCAGAAAACAGCGTCGACGGCTTCTAACAAGACCTGCATAGATTCACGGCTGCTTTTCGGCACAAAGTTTTTGGAACATCGAATCCGATCGCAATGAGTCCCAGATTGGATCGAGCCGTAAAAGAGCGGACGTGATCGGCGTTGGACTGTAGAGCCATCCACCGTACGGCGTACGTAACAACCGCGTCAGAGTTGCGATCGCACGACTATTCTCGCCAACTATCATCTCAACTAGCGCCAGATTCTCTTCGAAGGCGGGCCCAGACAGATGATCTTTGTTACTCGGCAAGAGGGTGGTCGCACGCTGCGCTTCGTTAAGGGCTAGCTCCTTCTGGTCAAGGATGGCGTAAGCGACAGCCAGCGCTGCTGCAACAAAGGCATTATCTGGTTGATCCTTCTTGAGCGACTCAAGCGTGTTGCGCGCTTGTTCAGCGTCAGCTTTTGCTTGAGCTGTCTCACCAGCAATGCGTTGAGCCAAGGCTAGCCCCACCTGCTTGCTGCCCTTCTCAATCCCGGAAGTAAACTGCAATCGAGTTTCTCGTGTTTGTATCTGCCGGAGGGCCTCAGTATTTCGTTCCAATCTCCATTGGGTCAGCTTGATTCGAACAGCCACGTCGGAATTTGTTTGTTCGTTTACTTGCACGAGCAATTTAGCGGCGTCCTGCAGATTACCTTCAGCCTGATAGATGCTGGCTTTCAATGCCGTTAACGACAACTCATTCGGAAGGATATCCAGTGCCCGATCGTAGAGCTTTTCCGCTGTCGGGAATTGTCGAAGCGCAGCGTATGTAAATGCAACTTCTGTCAGTAACGCTGTATTCCGCGGATTGAGCGCGAGGCCCCGCTCCCAGTAGCCAATACTTTCTTCCCAATGTCCCTCGCTTCGCGCAATGGCCCCGAGAGCGTACAAAACCTCGCTGTTACCCGGCAACATTTTGCTAACGCGTCCAAATGTCGCTTTGGCCAGTCCGTAATCCTGCAACACCCAATATTGATAGTAACCCGTGAAGAGCAGCGTTTCGGGCGTGGTCGGCTGCAGTTTCTGCGCATTTTCTAAAGCTTCCTTGGCCGCATCGCGGCGAGCAGCAGTGGTGTCGCGTCGGTTCGAGTAAAGAAGCGCGTGCACACCAGAGAGTCGCGCCCAAGCGAGGGCAAAATTCGCATCAAGCCGCACCGCCAGATCATAAAATTCAATGGCTTTGAACAACGCATCACTGGCGTAGTTGCCACGTGCTTCGAAAGCCAATCCGCGTAAGTACGCGTCGTAAGCCTGCGGATTGTTTGTAGGCGTGGCAGCCAGTGCTTGCTCTTCACGGCCGGTTAGCTTCGCTTGCAGGGACTCCGCGATTCCTTTAGCGATCTCGGTTTCTACGCTAAAAATGTCACTCAACTTTCGATCATAGGTCTCAGCCCAAAGTTGCGAGCCGGTTTGCACATTAACCAGGTGAACGTTGACCCTCACCTGATCGCCGGCCTTCTGCACGCTACCCTCGAGGATGTTCGCTACGCCAAGCTGCTTTGCGATTTCAGCAAGGTTATTCGGGTCGCTTTGATACCCTTGCGTTGACGTACGCGAAATCACTTTCAAATCGCCAATCTTGGTGAGACGCGTCAGGACTTCTTCCTGGATGCCATCAGCAAAATAAGCATTGGCCGGATCGTCGCTTAAGTTTTGAAAGGGCAGAACCGCGACGGATTTGTCGACCTTTTGCCAGATCGCTCGTGGCAACAGAAAAAATCCGGCGGAAGCAGAAATAACGACAGCGGAAGCGATGAGCAAAATGAGATTTCGTCGCCGATGACCTCCTGGCGTCTTTGGCGTGCCTTGAATTCCTTGCGGAGTGATGTCGTATGCCCAGGCGAGTATCAGCGCAATCGGGAAACCGATTAACAGAAGCACAATCACGAGTCGCAAACTCCAATTCGGCAATTCCCATGCTGGGAACGCGGCCGACGCGATTTGAATCAAAAATCCTGCGGCAACGACATACGCCGCGGCCACACGATAAACCTTGCGCCGCTGCAACTCCTCGAAGAACCCGCTCATGATATAGATAATTTGATAATAATCTCACGCCGATGAAGCACATGCCGCTAACATGCGCGTCACGGTAGGCGCCTGTCCGATGTCGGATTGCCAGGATCATATTGCCAAAGCCGCGACGGATCGCCGAAAACTGCGCCGATCGCGCGGTCGGGCCAGATCTCAAGATAGCTGAGCAGCAGCGCCATCAACGGCACGAGAATAAAGTAGAGTCCGTGCGCGGCCATGATGAACATCGCGATTGCGCGCAGGATCAGGAGATAAACATCCCAGCGGACTCGCTGCTTCAGTTCCTTGTCGGGCATAGTGTCGTAGCCCATACGGAATGCTTTCCAGAAATGACTGGCTGCGAGCGAGCCGAAAGTGAACCAAAGCAGGGGAGACTGCGCGAGTTGCCGTCGCAATTCATTACCGAGAAGAAGATCGTGTAACGGAATTAACACGATCCAATACGGCAAACCGACAATGCCGACGAGAAGGAGCCACACAAACACGCCGCGTACAATGTTGCCGGCCAATGTCGCGTGATCCTTTTCGGATTGCGTTTCGCGCAGCGCGCGCGGAAGCATCGCCGCGACGATCGCGGCCAGCGCCGTTAGACCATCGAACCAATAATTGAAAACGCTGATCGCCGCGGACCAGCCAAAAGCATAGATACCGACGACGGGAATCATGTTGCGTCCGAGCACGATCCACGCATCTCGCCGCGACGCGAACTCGCGCAGATGCTGGGAGAGCGGCGG
>DASYSX010000284.1:0-2926 GCA_036002955.1 Candidatus Udaeobacter sp.
GAAGGCATTCCCGAGCCGAACATGAAGTTGTCGCGGGCGTTACTGATTGTTTTGCTTCTGCACGTAGTTGCCGTGTCGGGAATTATTGCATTTAACGCCATAAAGACGCGTGAACGTGCATATGTGCCGCCGACGTCGAGCGAATTGGAAAACAAACCCGCTGAGACCGCGCAAACAACGAATCACCCGAGTTCCGAGAAAACTCGAGTTGCTGCGGTGCAAAAGGAAAACGATCACCCACAGGATCCCAAACCTTCTCATTCAGCTGCGAAGGCTGAACAGGTGAAGACACCTTCGTCTTCAGGAAAGACTTACGTTGTAAAGAAGGGCGATAATCCAGCGGGAATCGCAAAGAAATTGAAAGTCGCTTACAGCGATTTGATTGCGATCAATCACATTGACGACCCACGAAAACTGAAAATCGGACAAAAGCTTGTGGTTCCCGAGGCAGCAAAACCGAAGACCACGACCTCTAAAGCGACAGATAAGAAGAAAAAACAAAACGAAATCAGCAGCGAGAAAAGCGACGCGAAGACGCATCGCGCTCCCAAAGCGCTTCCCGCAAAATCTACGGATACGCGTGCTTCATTTCGCGCAAGTTTTTGGAGCGCGCAGGCGTCATCGCGTCGCTTTGACGCCGAAAAACCCCATGCATCGTAAAAGTGCCTACATACTTTTTTTAGCAGTGCTGGGATTGCTCGTCATCGGCATCGTGATGCTCTTTAGCACGAGCGCTTATGCACGCGACAGCCATGGCGACGTTTATTTTTTCATTAAACGGCAGGCGATTTGGATTGGGATCGGACTTGCCGGGTGCATTTTCGCAGCGCTCGTGAATTATCAATTCTGGCAAAAAACGTGGTGGCTTTGGTTCGCGGTAGCGCTGGCCGCCCTGGCGCTTTGCTACATCCCGCACATCGGAATGCGCATCAACGGCTCGCGCCGATGGGTCGGCTACGGCCCGATTACCTTTCAACCATCGGAGCTGGCAAAAATCGCAACGATCTTTTTTCTCGCCGCCTGGTTTGCGCGACCTGAAAAACCGAACGGCAACATGTTGTTGGGATTCGTCATTCCACTTGCAATTATCAGCGTACCGGCTGCGCTTGTACTAGGCGAAGTCGATCTGGGAACTACAGCCTTAATGGGAACAACGGCATTCGTTGTGATGTTTATCGCCGGCACTAATCCCCTATTACTGGGGGGGCTCGCGGTAGCGGGTCTAGGTGGCTTACTGGTCGTTGCGACTCAAATTTCCGAGCGCATGGGACGCCTCTCCGCGTTTCTTCATCCGCAGACCTACAAGGACGATGCCGGCTTGCAGCAAATGCAGGCATTAATCGCCTGGGGCAGCGGCGGGATGGACGGCCTCGGATTAGGGAATGGTCGGCAGAAGATGCTGTATCTGCCGTACGCTCACACCGATTTTATATTTCCTATCATCGGCGAAGAGCTTGGCCTGCGGTTCAGTCTTCTGGTGGTTTTTTTGTTCGTTGTGATAATTGTTTGCGGCATCATGATTGCGCTGCACGCTCGTGATCGTTTTGGGATGCTGCTGGGCTGCGGGATTGTTTCGCTCCTCGCTCTACAGGCAGCGGTTAACATCGGTGTGACGACGTCGCTTCTGCCTAACAAGGGACTCCCGCTGCCGTTTATCAGCTATGGAGGTTCGAATCTGGCCGCGTGTCTGTTCGGCATTGGCGTACTGATCAACATTTATCGCCAGGGCATTCTCGAGCCGCCGCCGGTGAAACGTGCCACTATGAACTCAAAATTAGCGCTGCGAATTTAATTAACCACTAACCTAGACTAGCCCGATATGAACGCTGTAATTGCATGCGGAGGAACCGGAGGACATCTTTTCCCCGGCATTGCTGTAGCGGAAGTGCTGCAAAATCGCGGACACGCAGTGATGCTATTGGTTTCCGAAAAGGACATCGACGCCGTGGCGCTTTCCGGTCGGACCAATTTCCAAGTCGAAAAGTTACCGACTGTAGGGTTGCCTTCGCCATTTTCGCCGGCGCTTTTTGGGTTCAGTCGCCGGTTCGTTGAAAGCTTGTCACTTTGCCGATCTATCTATCGCAAGTTCAATCCGCACGCCGTTCTGGGAATGGGCGGGTTCACTTCTACTGCGCCAGTGTTGGCCGGGCGATTCCGCGGCATAGCCACCTTTATTCACGAATCGAACGCCGTTCCTGGAAAAGCAAACCGTTGGACCGCGCGAGTGGTGAATGCCGTTATGCTGGGTTTCAAGGAATGCGCGCCGTTTTTTCCGAAAGCGCGTACGGAAGTCACCGGCACACCACTTCGTACCGAACTGGTGCGTCTAGACCGCGCAGATTCGCGGCGAAAACTCGGATTGCGAGAGGATCTGCCGACACTGCTGGTGATGGGCGGCAGCCAGGGCGCCAGCGGAATTAATCAGGCGCTGATTAAAGCGCTGCCGTTCTTACAAGGTGTGCCGCTCCAGGTAATCCACTTGTCTGGTGCGCGGGATGAACGCCTGGTCGCAGACAACTATCGCCGGGAAAATGTCCCTGCTTATATCGGTGCGTTTCATCATCAGATGGAAGAAGTGTACAGCGCGGCTGATCTTGTCGTTGCGCGAGCGGGCGCGGCCAGCCTGGCGGAGTTTGCCGGCTTTTCGTTGCCCGGCATTGTCATTCCATTTCCATACGCGGCGGATGACCACCAAACGCGCAATGCAGAAATCTACGCTCGCGCTGATGCGGCAATTCTTCTGAAGCAGTCGGATCTTTCTGGTGAATCGCTCGCGCGCAACATCCGCGAGCTGGTGGAAAACCCGCAACGGCTGCAGCAAATGGCAGCGAATTGTGCGCGTCTCGCTCCGAATGATGCAGCTGGTCGCGTGGCTAACACGATTGAAAAATATACCAGTCATGAAGCTCACGCCTGAAGCCACTGC
>DASYSX010000285.1:0-12493 GCA_036002955.1 Candidatus Udaeobacter sp.
GCGGCGCTATCACGCGTATCCACCGGAGTTTCAGGTTTTCAATGTTCTCTCAACGGCGGGCGCGTCCATCTTAGGCGTCGGATATTTGCTGCCGTTCATTTATTTTATTTGGTCGATCAAACGCGGACGCGCCGCAGGACCCAACCCATGGCGTGCGACCGGTCTGGAATGGCAAACACCTTCGCCGCCCCCAAAGCACAATTTCATAAAAACCCCGGTGGTGAGCGGACCACCGTACATGTATTCAGCTGAAAAAGATGCCGATCTTGATCTTGCCGCTATTTGAGGTGCCAACCGACCTTGGTAGGGCGCGACCGCCGGGCGCGCCGCAACGAACGTTTCTACTGATGCATTTCGGACGGCCTGGCAGTCCGTCCCTACCACTGGGAATGCAATGAGTACTGCCGCCACACCGTTCGTTCACGAGCAGTTCGACGATATCGAGCAACAACGCGGCGCTGCACAGCTCGGGATGTGGATTTTTCTCGCGACCGAAGTTTTGTTTTTCGGTGGGTTATTTCTCGCCTACACGGTTTATCGCAGTCTTTACCCGCAAACATTTGCCGCTGCGAGTCATCACACCGAAGTCATTCTGGGCGGCGCCAACACCGCAATTCTATTATTCAGCAGCACGTTGATGGCGTTTGCTGTTCGCGCGGCAGAACTGAGAAACTGCAAACAACTCGTGTGGCTACTCCTGGGCACGGCATTACTGGGCGTCGTCTTCATGTGTGTCAAAGGTTTCGAATACCACAAGGATTTTGTGGAGCACCTCGTTCCTGGATCGCACTTTGAATGGCACGAAGCCAATCGATCGCACGCCGAAATTTTCTTTTGGCTGTACTTCGCGATGACCGGTTTGCATGCCATTCACGTTATCGTTGGCATTTTCGTCCTGCTGACGCTGGCTGTTTTGGCGCGGCTTGGAAAATTTACCGCTGGACATCACACGCCCGTAGAAGTGGCAGGGCTTTACTGGCACTTCGTGGACATCGTCTGGATCTTTCTTTTTCCGCTGATGTATCTGGCAGGACACAGATGATGGAAACGACCACCCATTCACCCAGCGTGTACTGGAAAACATGCGCGGCGCTGATGGCACTGTTGGCACTGACTTGGGGCTTTGGTTACGTCAACATGGGCCCATTCAATCTGGTAGTGGCTTTGGCAATTTCGATTTCAAAAGCCTTGCTCGTGGCGCTCTTCTTCATGCACATCAAGGGAAGCAGTCGTCTTCTGCATCTGGCGGCTACTGCTGGAGTCATCTGGCTGTTGATTCTCTTCACCTTTACGCTTGGCGATTATTTCAGCCGCAATTTCCTCCAGCCAACCTCGAACCACAAAGTCCCGCCCGAACAATTCCACGGCGCGCCTTGACTTAACTCCCTGAGATTTTAGCGCGCAGTCGAGCTTCGGCGACCGATCTACATACAGAACGCGCCGGGACAAATGATCGATTCGCAGTTTCAACGGCAGCTTGGCCGCATGGAGGAGTTAATCCATGCATTGGATGAGACGGCGGATTCTCCAATATGCCGCAAGGCACGCGAACTGGTGCAGATCGTGTTGAAGATGCATGCCGACGCTCTTGAACACGTGTTAGACTCAATTCACGACAACGCGCTTACGGGACAGCAACTCATCGATCGTCTGGCCGAGGATCCGTTGATTTCAAATCTTTTGGTGCTTCACGGATTGCATCCGCTCGATCTGGAAACGCGGGTGCGCCACGCGCTTGAATCCGTCAAGCCACGTCTCGGTTTGCATGGCGGCGATGTCGACCTCATCGGCGTGACGCCAGACGGCGTGGTCAAATTGCGGCTGGAAGGAAACTGCCATGGTTGTCCCTCATCCCGGATTACTCTCAAATCTTCAATCGAAGAAGCGATCTACGCGGCAGCGCCCGATATTACTGCGCTTGAAGTGGAAGGGGCAATTGATCGCGCTTCTGTTCCGGTCGGATTCGTCTCGAAATTCGCGGACTGCCCGGAATCGAGCCTCAATTCTGAAATAACATCAGCAGGAGTAAATGTATGAGCGAACCACCTAAACCGGTTCACGTCCCTGGCATGAAAAGAGGGGAAGAAGAAGCGCTGGAAGGGCACGAGCCTGGTCGCGCAGAAGATCGCAGGTACTATCGAACGGCGCGCGATTCCACCGGGATCAATCCGGAGCTTCACGGCCCGATTCACCCTGACATGCCAAGCATCCCGCCGGCGTGATGCCGCGGACATCTGAATCTTCGTTAGGCGCGCTGCGGAAATTTGCCAGCGCCGCGGGCGAGAGGACTGTTGTCGAAGCAGAACGATGCGAGCTGTGCAGCCTTTCGCTTCCTTCGGAGCATCGGCATTTGCTCGAAACGCTGTCGCGGAAAATCGTTTGCGCGTGCGACCCATGCGCGTTGCGCTTCCAAAACGTCGTTGACGGGCGGTTCAAGCTGGTTCCGCGCGACGCTCGCGCGCTCCCTAATTTCCAAATCAGCGACGCAGAGTGGGAGGCGCTCGCGTTGCCAATCAATCTCGCCTTCTTTTTTTATTCGACGCCTTCCGAAAAAATGATCGCGATGTATCCGAGCCCAGCAGGCGCGACCGAATCGCTCTTGTCGTTGGCTGCGTGGGAGACGCTCGCTGCGAACAACCCAGATTTGGGCCAAATGCAACCGGATGTCGAAGCTTTGCTGGCGCACCGGGTCGGTGACGCGCGCGCATATTTCATCGCACCGATCGACAAATGTTACGAACTGGTCGGAACGATTCGCAAACACTGGAAAGGCCTCTCTGGCGGCGAAGAAGTCTGGCGCGAGATCGACGGATTTTTCGCTGCGCTCAAAGAATGACGAAGCTCGAATGACGAATGACGAAATAATGACGAAGCACGAGGCCCGAACGCCAACTTGTCATCCTGAGCGAAGCAAAGCGAAGTCGAAGGATCCCGTGAAATTACTGTTGGCCGCCAGCGGATCCCTCTACTTCGCTCGGAATGACAAACATCTTATTCGTCATTCTCCTCATGCCTGATCTTGATTTCAAAGTGCTTGGCATAGATGCCGCCGCGCGTGGGTTGGCGCCATTGCTGCATTTCAAGATCGAGATCGTTAACCAGACGCCCGGAGAAAAAGTTCAAAGCGTCATGTTGCACGCGCAGATACAGATCCAATCGGCACAGCGCGCTTATACCACAGACGAGAAAGAGAAACTTCGCGAGTTGTTCGGCAGACCAGAAGATTGGGGGCAGACGTTGCGTAACAAACTGTTGGCGCAGGCGAATTGCATAGTGCCTGGCTTCGTCGACCGGACCGAAGCCGTGCTGATTGTCCCTTGCACGTTCGATCTGAATGTCGCGGCCACGAAATACTTTTACGCGCTTGAAGACGGCGAAGTGCCGTTGCTGTTTCTGTTCAGCGGCACCGTGTTTTATTCTGACGGAGGCGGCCGACTGCAAATCCAGCAAATTTCCTGGGAAAAGGAAGCTGCATGGCGAATGCCGATTGATGCGTGGCGCGAAATGATGGATCGCCATTATCCGAATACCGCTTTCATGTGGCTCGAACGCGGCGTGTTTGACCGGCTCTACGAATTCAAACGCCACAACGGTTTCGCTACGTGGGAACAGGCGATAGAACGGCTGCTGGAAAATGGATGCTAGCGAAGCGCGTCATTCCGAGCGAAGCGCAGCGGAGTCGAGGAACCCCGCGGCTTCACCGATCGGTATTGCTGCGGGATCCCTCGACTTCGCTCGGGATGACCATAAGACGCTCTCATTCACATCATGAACCGGGAACTCGTTGATAAAATCGTTAACGCTGTTCTCTACGAGGGTTACATCCTTTATCCGTATCGAGCGTCGTCGAAAAAGAACCAACGCGAGCGGTTCACGTTCGGCCGAATTTATCCGCAGGAATACAGCAATGCGCAAAAAGGGCGCGAGCTCTGTCTCATGCAAACCGAATGCCTCGTGCGTAACGAATCGCACGACGCCGCACTGGAAATTACCGTGCGATTTCTCCAACCGCTGGCGCGGAAAACTGGCGGAGAGGTTTGGCTGGAGGCAATCGAGCGCGAAGTGAAACTGGCGCCGGTCCCACTGAATGCGCCTGTCAAACAGGTCCATGAGTTCACGTTTCCCGCCGCACGTTCAGCTGACAAAGAAGTCACGCGAAGCAACGAAATGATCTGCGGCCGTATCGAACTGGAGACGCACGCTATTGAACAGCCCATTGTGAAAATCACCGCTCGCGTCTTAAACGAAACGTCCCTGACCGGAGAGATGGACAATCAGGATGCGGTGTTGATGCAAACGTTTGCGTCCACGCACATGATTTTACATGCGCCCGGCGGCAAATTCGTTTCGTTGCTCGATCCTGATCCGGATTGCATCGAACCAGCTGGAGCGTGCCGCAACATCGGCACGTGGCCGGTGCTCGTAGGTGACAAAGAAAAGCACGAGGACGACACGATGCTGTCGTCGCCCATCATCCTTTACGATTATCCACGGATTGCGCCGGAGAGCGCCGGTGAATTGTTCGACAACACCGAAATCGACGAGCTGCTGACGCTCCGTGTGCAAACGCTCACCGATACAGAAAAAATCGAGATGCAGCGGGTAGACGAGCACGCGCGCCAGATTCTTGAACGGGCCGAGAATGTGAGGCCGGAACAGTTTTTGAAAATGCACGGAACCCTTCGGGAAGTGCGGAAAACGAATGAGGAATTCTTCAATCCCGCGCAGCGACGTGATAGCGCTGTTGTGAATGGTGTCACGTTAAAAGCCGGCGACCGCGTGCGCATTCGTCCGAAGCGGCGCGCCGATGTGATGGACATCGCGATCGAGGGAAAGATCGCGATTATCGAGGCAGTCGAGGAAGACATGGACAAAAATGTGCACTTTGCCGTGGTCTTGGAAGATGATCCGGGGAGGGATATTGGCATGATGCGGTATATCGCTCATCGATTCTTTTACTCAGCCGACGAAGTCGAGCCCGTTTAAATAACAAGAGCCGCAGCGCGGTTAACAAAACACCCCGCCCAAGCGCGCGAGAGTCGTTCAGTAACGGTTTTCGACGCGACCGAAGAACACCGCGCGCACTTTTCACCTGATTCTACACAGTAGCGGGCGCTCTCGAAGTGGCGCTCCCAGTGGCAACGAGCGCGATGACGATACCCAGGATGATATTGTTCCAAAGTATCGCTGCGGTCATGACCCCAAGAGCAAAGGGCGAGATGATCATCCAGATTCCGAGAATCACGTTAGCCCAACTCCAAGCTGTTTGGCTCCGTACGCTCGTGCGAATGATCGCCAACACCGCAACCACAATGCCAACGATTACGTTATTCCACATTGCTGCGGGCAACTGCGAAAATTGGACTATAAAGGGTGAGATGATCACCCAAATGCCCAACGCTATGTTGAGCCAGCTAGATCCTGCGGTGTTCGCCTGAAATGAGCCGGCCCTGGTGTATTGCCGATTGTCCATTTTACCCTCCTTCCCAAGAATGCGACTTAGGGCGACCTCTTTCAGCCATCCCTGTCGCTGAACACAAAATCCGGCCATAATGCTCTCCATGCAAAATGATGCGCCTATTATTTTTGCATCAGGGAATCCCCGATCGGGCACCTTTCCCAGCCTTATCCGATATTTAAAATGAAACGCTTCCTCGTCGCCGGAATCGGGAACATCTTTTTTGGCGACGACGCCTTTGGCTGTGAAGTGGCGGCGGAATTGTTGAAGCGATCGTGGCCGGAGGGCGTGAACATCGTTGACTTCGGGATTCGCGCTTACGATCTCGCTTACGCGATCATGGATGGTTACGATGCGACGCTCCTCGTCGACGCAGCGCCGCGTGGCGAAAAACCGGGAACCGTTTATCTGCTCGAGCTCGACCCGGAGAAGGTTGACCCCTGCGGAGATGAAATTGTCGATGCGCATGCCCTGACGCCAGTGCGTGTGTTGCAGATGATTCGAGCGCTTGGTGGCCATGCGAGAAATTTGTATCTCGTCGGCTGCGAGCCGGCGCGATTGGATGGAGACGGCGTGATGGGTCTCAGCGAGGACGTTCGTGAAGCGGTTCCAACCGCAGTGAAGATGATCGAAAAATTCATAGCGGATTGGACGAGCGGCCGCGGAATCTAAAAAATTTTCCAAACTGTCCGACGGCTGTCGTGCGATCCGCTTAAGATGAGTGGTCATTCGCGCAGCACTCTTCTTTCGCCGTCCACATTTTCAGTTCGCGGCAAAAACGTATCTCAACTGATAACAGGCTTATGAGGAATTTGTTTTGTTCAAAACCGACCGATTCTATCCGCCGATTTGCCGGTTCGACAACGCAGTACAGGTCTACTGGCGACGTCGCCTGGATGTTCGTTGGGGGCGCAATCCTGCTGGCCGTGCTGGTTCTAACCGTGCGCGAGATCCCGGCGATGGTCCGGGAAGCGCGAATCATGCGCATGTAAACCGGAGCAAATACTATGGAATCGCCAAAAATCGTTGCCGATCATCAGCCAGCAGTTCCAGAAATCCATGTTCTTTGGATGACAACCGGCCTCGGGTGCGACGGGGATTCCGTTTCAGTAACGGCAGCCACGTTGCCCAGCATCGAGGACGTTGTGATGGGTGCTATTCCAGGATTGCCGAAGGTGCATCTCCACAATCCGGTCCTCGCTTACGAAGTCGGCGATGATTTTATGAAGTTCTGGCACGAAGCAGCTGAAGGGCGGCTGGAGCCATTCGTACTTGTCCTCGAAGGCTCAGTGCCGAATGAAAAAATAAAGAAGGAAGGTTACTGGGCGGCGATGGGGACGGATCCAGACACCGGCCAGCCGATCACGACCAATGAGTGGATCGACAGACTCGCGCCGAAAGCGACGGCGGTAATCGCTGCTGGCACGTGTGCGACATACGGCGGCATTCACGCAATGGAGGGCAATCCGACAGGTGCAATGGGTTTGGCGGATTATCTCGGCTGGAACTGGCGCAGCAAAGCGGGATTGCCAATCGTGAACGTCCCCGGTTGTCCGGTGCAGCCCGATAACATGATGGAGACGTTGCTTTATCTCCTGTATCAAGTCGCAGGACTCGCGCCGCTCATCCCGCTCGACAATGAACTTCGTCCGACGTGGCTGTTTGGGAAAACGGTGCACGAAGGCTGCGATCGCGGCTCCTATTACGAGCAGGGCGACTTTGCCCGCGAATACGGGTCGCCGAAGTGCCTGGTAAAGATTGGCTGTTGGGGGCCCGTGGTGAATTGCAACGTCACGAAGCGCGGCTGGATGGATGGCATCGGCGGTTGTCCCAATGTCGGCGGAATTTGCATCGGCTGCACCATGCCGGGATTCCCCGACAAGTTCATGCCGTTCATGGATGAACCGCCTGGAGCAACGCTCTCAAGCTCACTCATCGGACCGTACGGACGGCTTATTCGGACACTTCGCGCGATCACGAACCGCGTCGTGAACAAAGAACCGAAATGGCGGCACCCGCGACCCGCTCTGACCACCGGTTACAAGCCAAAATATTACGCCCACTACAGCGCATGAAATTTCTAACCAGGAGTTAACTAATGCCCGAAGTACTTACCGATACAAAACGAGGAACGTCCGCGCCCGGCGGCAACATCGTCGAGATGAACTGGGACCCAATCACGCGCATCGTGGGCAGTCTCGGCATTTTCACGAAGATCAATTTCGATACGAAGAAAGTCGTCGAATGCTACAGCACATCGTCGATCTTTCGTGGTTACAGCATTTTCATGCTGAACAAAGACCCCCGCGACGCGCATTTCATCACCAGCCGGATCTGCGGCATCTGCGGCGATAATCACGCGACGTGTTCCTGCTACGCGCAACAGATGGCGTACGGCGTCAAACCGCCGCCGCTTGGCGAGTGGATTGTCAATCTCGGCGAAGCTGCCGAATACATGTTCGATCACAATATTTTCCAGGACAACCTCGTCGGCGTCGACTTCTGCGAGATGATGGTTAAGGAAACTAATCCCGGCGTTTGGGAAAAAGCGCAGAAGACCGAAGCGCCTCACGCAAAAGATCACGGCTATCGAACGATCGCCGACATCATGCACGCGTTGAATCCGTTCGAGGGCGAATTTTATCGCGAAACGCTCCAGGTAAGTCGTTACACACGCGAGATGTTTTGTCTGATGGAAGGCCGGCATGTTCATCCATCGACACTCTATCCAGGTGGAGTCGGTACTGTGCCCTCAATCCAGGTTTTTACCGATTATCTCGTGAGGTTAACGCGCTACGCCGAGTTCATGAAGCGTTGCGTGCCGCTGCATGACGATCTGTTCGATTTCTTTTACCAAGCGCTGCCCGGTTACGAACAAGTGGGCCAACGGCGGATCCTTCTGGGTTGCTGGGGTTCGTTCCAAGACCCTGACGTCTGCGATTATGACTATAAGACGATGGACAAATGGGGCGAAGCGATGTTTGTCACTCCAGGCATCATTGTCGATGGTCAGCTCGTCACGACCAAATTGGTCGACATCAATCTCGGTATCCGGATTCTGCTTGGTTCGTCCTATTACGAGGATTGGGCCGATAACGGAAGTGGGGAAGTATTCGTCACGCACGATCCGTTAGGGAACCCTGTGGATCGCCGGCATCCGTGGAATCAAACCACAATCCCCAAACCGCAGAAGCGCGATTTCGCGGGCAATTACACCTGGGTAATGTCGCCGCGTTGGCTCGACAAACGAACTAACGATCATCTTGCGCTGGATACCGGCGGTGGACCAATCGCGCGACTCTGGTCAACGGCGCTCGCGGGACTGGTCGATATTGGTTATGTCAAAGCGCCCGGCGATAACACCGTGCGGATTCGATTGCCGAAAACGGCACTGAAACCCGACGTCGAATTTACGTGGCGCGTGCCGCAATGGAGCAACGCCATCGAGCGCGATCGCGCGCGCACTTACTTCCAAGCCTACGCCTGCGCTTGCGCCTACTATTTCATCGAGAAAGCGATGGCCGAAGTGCATGCCGGCCGCACGGCAACATTCACGCCATTTAAGGTGCCTGACGAAGCAATCGGCTGCGGATTTCACGAAGCCGTGCGCGGAGTCCTGTCGCATCATCTCGTCATCCGCGACAAGAAGATCGCCAACTATCATCCGTATCCGCCGACGCCGTGGAACGCGAACCCGCGCGACATTTACGGCACACCGGGTCCGTACGAAGATGCTGTCCAAAACACGCCGATCTTCGAGGAGAATGGGCCGGACAAGTTCAAGGGTATCGATATCATGCGCGCAGTTCGGAGTTTTGATCCCTGCCTGCCGTGTGGCGTTCACATGTATCTCGGTAACGGAAAAGTGCTGAAAAAAATGCACACGCCCACGGGATTAGCGGGATTAGCCAAATGAAATTTGGTAGGGCGCGACCGCCGGGCGCGCCGAAACGATGCGGACGGCCCGGCGGTCCGTCCCTACCATGCCGAACATGATCAAACTCGAAGCGCAACCAGACGAAATCTACGACATCGAGCTGGAGCACAGCTTGCTCGAAGCGAACGAAAAACTAGCGCGCCAAAATCGGGCACTGTTGGATCAGCACGGCGCAACCGCGATCGATTTCATGGGCGCGATCGGTTCCGGTAAAACCACTCTGATAACGAAGCTGGTCGAAAAGCTAAAAGGCCAGTGGGGTGTCGCCGTTTTCAACGGCGACGCAACGACCAGCGACGACGCCGATCAAATTGAAAAACTCGGTATACCGGTCGTGCAGATTGCCACGATTAACGGCTGTCACCTCGACGCAAACTTGGTTGGAAAAGGGCTGCGCAAGCTCGACATCAGTCAAGCGAAATTCATTTTCATTGAGAACATTGGAAACCTGATTTGTCCGGCCGAATTTCCACTGGGTTCCAAAGCGCGCGTGGTAGTGGTGAGCGTAACAGAAGGTCCATGGATGGTGCGCAAACATCCGCACATGTTTCTCGGCGCACAGATCGTGGTCATCAACAAGATCGACCTGGCAGAGGCTATGGGCGTGAGCGTCGAAGCCCTGACAAACGACGTCCACACTCTCAAGCCGGATATCAAGGTGATCGCTACGAGTTGCAAAACCGGCGAAGGAATCGACCGCGTCGCAGAAACTTTAATGGCCATCTGAAATGACGAATGCCAAATGACGAATGACGAAAACCTAACAGGTCGGTTTGAGATTCGTGCTTCGTCATTAATTCGTCATTCGTCATTCGTGCTTCGTCATTTCAACCATGCATGAGCTTTCGATTGCATCAGGGCTTATCGAAAAGCTTCTGGAGTTTTCTGCGCAAAATCCTGAACGCGCGATCCTTGAAGTTCGGCTCGAGATTGGAGAGTTGAGCCACATTGATGCGGAACAACTGCGTTTTTGTTACGAATCGATCGCGAAAGAGACGCCGTTAGACGGCAGCATCCTTACGATTTCGACAGTGCCGGCCATCGTGAGCTGTCCGCACTGCACTTATCGCGGCCGGCCTGATTATTGGGACGAAGCATTGGCTATTGCTCCAGTTATCACGATGCGATGTCCGAACTGCGGCAAAGCAGTCGACGCCGATCAGGGCCATGAATGCGCGATCAAGTCCTTGCGCCTCATTGAAACGCAAATCGCGCCAAGCGTATGACGGCATTCCTTTCCATTCTTGCGCTGGGATTCTTCCTCGGAATGCGGCATGCCACCGATTCCGATCACGTCATCGCGGTATCGACAATCGTAAGCCGAGAGCGCGATGTTCGACATGCCGCGATTGTAGGAATGTTTTGGGGAGTTGGACACAGCATTACGCTTTTTGTAGTCGGTGGGGCGATCATTGTGTTCGGACTCGTTATCCCGCAGCGGCTCGGGCTGGGCTTGGAATTCTGCGTCGCGCTTATGTTGATCATTCTTGGCGCCTTCAACCTGCGCGTCGCTCTCCGCAGTTTTCGTGCAAGATCAATGTTCACAGGGGCCGACCATCACGAACATCCGCACCGCCACGGCGATTACATTCATTCTCATCCGCACGGCCACGCGCCAGAAACTCACGGGCATCGTGAGGAATCTGTGCCACCGGCTCGTTTGGATCGACGATTTGGTGGCTCAAAAGCCTATCGCGCCTTGCGACCGACCATCATCGGCATCGTGCACGGCCTCGCGGGTTCGGCTGCGATCGCGTTGCTGGTGTTGCCGATCATTCGCGACCCGCTCTGGGCAGTGATGTACTTGTCCGTCTTCGGCGCGGGCACTATTGCCGGCATGATGTTGATCACCACAGCCATCGCCGTCCCCTTCAGTTACGCCACGCGCTTCGAGTTTCTGCACCGTCATCTTGGCGCAGTTGCCGGCGTGGTGAGTTTCAGTTTTGGACTCTTTCTCGTCTATCAAATCGGGTTCGTGAACAAACTTTTTGGTTAGGCCATATGGAAACGATTGTTGGCTCGCCAAAAAATCCTGGTGGTGCGCGCTCGCCGAGCGCGCCGCGGACAGCTCGGCGAGCCGTCCCCACCAAACACAAACGATTGAAAATGATCGTGCGTGGTGCCGTGCAGGGAGTCGGCTTTCGCCCGTTTGTGTACCGCCTGGCGGCCGAACTGAAACTCAATGGCTACGTCTCGAACACGACCCAAGGCGTCTTCATTGAAGTCGAAGGCCGCCGCAATCTTCTGGAGCAATTTCAGCGGCGGATTGAAACGGGTAAACCTCCCCGCGCAATTGTGCAGAGCATCGAGTCATCGTTTCTCGATGCAAGTGGCTATGACGCTTTTGAAATCTGCGAAAGCAAAGAGAGCGGCGACAAAACGGCGTTCATCCTGCCTGATATCGCGACGTGTATCGATTGCCTGCGCGAAATTTTCGACCCAAACAACCGGCGATTTCGTTATCCCTTCACCAACTGTACAAATTGCGGACCGCGGTTTTCGATTGTTGAAGCGTTGCCTTACGACCGTTCGAACACGTCGATGAAAAACTTTGTGATGTGTCGCGAGTGCGAAGCCGAATATCACGATCCGCTGGACCGCCGGTTTCATGCGCAACCGAATGCGTGTCCGAAATGCGGACCGCATTTGGAATCTTGGAGCAAAGACGGGGAGAGGATTGCGATGCGAGATGATGCATTGCGAGTTGCTGCCAACGCAGTGCGCGCCGGACAGATTGTTGCGCTCAAGGGTCTTGGCGGATTTCAACTGATTGTCGACGCACGCAACGAAGCAGCGGTCGTTCGTTTGCGTGAAAGGAAACATCGCGAAGAGAAGCCGTTCGCGGTGATGTATCCATCACTCGCCGCGATTCGCGCTGATTGCGATATTTCCGAGCTTGAGGAACGACTGCTTCTCTCCGCTGAGTCACCAATCGTCCTGGTAGGGCGCGCTCGCCGAGCGCGCCGCACGGACGGTCCAGCGGTCCGTCCCTACCAATTGGCGGAGTCAATCGCGCCGAGGAATCCGAACCTCGGTGTCATGCTGCCATACTCGCCGCTGCATCATGTGCTCATGCGAGAGCTCAATTTTCCGATCGT
>DASYSX010000286.1:0-6375 GCA_036002955.1 Candidatus Udaeobacter sp.
GTCCTTCTGTTGACGTCGCCGAGGGGACCGCCCGGCGGTCGGTCCCTACCAGCCGAACGACTAAAGCGGCGACCGTCGCCGCCACCAGCAGCCCGATCGCCACTGCCGCCCAACGGACACGGGTGCGATGTTTCCTAACCGCCTGCAGCTTTTTCGGCAGGTGTGCATTACCGATTTCGCTGTCGTAAAGGTTGGTAAGGCCAATGCGCACACCGTGCTTCACTTCGCATTCGCCCAGGTCATGGAGATAGGTCCACCAGCGCGGGTACTCTTCCAGATCTTCCGCCACATGTCGGGAGAGAAGAATGTGGCCGGCATCACCGCAATTCATCACCCGATGTGCGATGTTGATGCCCGCGCCGGCAAGATTGGTTTGTTCGTTCAGGTCGCTGATTTCGTTGACCGGACCGCTGTGAATGCCCATCCGTATGTGAAGTTCGGGATGACTCTTCAGCGCCTCACTAATTTCCATTGCACATAACACCGGCGCTTCGGGACTAGTGCGGAAAACAAGTGCACCACCATCGCCAGTCGGTAACCGCAGCAGTTTGCCTTCTGCTTCGGCAAGCCGGAATTGCTCGGTTCCACGGACGATCGTTTTTAACTTTTGAATTTGATCCCGCTGCTGGGTGATGAGCAACTTGGAGTAACCGACGATGTCGATAAACAGAACGTGGCCGATCTCGAATTTCACTTCCGAGGATTGATCTGTGGCCATTGTCGCGGATTTATTTCTCCTTCGGCGCGAGCGACTCTACGATTTTTTCGAAGCGCGGATCGCCGCGGAGCGGATCCCAGACAGGAAACAGTTTTAAGGCACCGTAGCTCAGCATTGCAGATGCTTGGGGAGCACGAACGCCAGCTTCCAGTTGCTGCAAAGCCAGCTCTTTGTCGCCCGTCCACGCTGCAGTAATGGCGAAATATTGAAGGACGTAACTACCATTGATAGCGTCTTTTTCCAGCGGCGTGAGCGCGATTGCTTGACGGCCTTCATCCAAGGCCAGGTCTTTGCGTCCAAGCGCTGCGTCGATCATCGCCAGGATGCAGAGCTTAGGTCCGTAATCCGGCTGCGCCTGCACAATCTTTTCCTGCTGTGCGCGAGCCGCTTCAAACGCAGTGTGCGCTCGTGCCTCGTCCTTCGTCATACGCGCCAGCAGACCTTCACCAAAGCTGCGACTCAAAATAATCGTCCCTTCGCCCCAGCAGGGATTGTCGCCCAGCGCAATGAGTGCTCGTTCGGCCGCTACCGGATCGCGTTCGGCCAGAGCACAAACGAACCAGCTGGGCGCCGCACTAACCATAGCGCCGGATCCCTGGGCAACGATTGCATCAATTGTTTGTTGGAGCGGCCGGATGTCCGCTTTCCAGTAGATGTAATATTCTCCACGAGTGGCGCGCGTTTCGACATTGTCGGGCATGATCGCTAATACGCGGTCCAGCGCAGCGATCGTCTCGGCATAGCGCCCCAAATTTTGGTAGCTGATTGCGATCTGTTGCAGAGTAAGAAAGTTGCGTGGATCAAGCTCCACCGCGCGTTCCAGATTTTGCAGACCTTCCTCCTGCTGGCCGCGTCGGCGCAGAATGTACCCGGTGAGTTCAAAGAGACGCGGATCATTGGGTAACGCTCGGCGCGCGATCTCCAATTCGGCGAGCGCGCCGGCATAGTCACGCAGGCCATAGTAGAGATATTGTGCGCGCGCCAAATGTGTTTCTGCAGCATCCGGCCGCAGTCGTGCGGCGGCTTCCACCGCAGCGTCAGCCAGGGCAAGCCGGGCGGGAGTGTGATCAACCCCCGATACGGCATAAAGCTGTTCGTGTGCCCGCGCGAGCTGGCAGTACGCGTCGAAAAATGACGGATCGAGCTTCACCGCTTCATCCAGAAGTTCAATCGCCTTCCGCAGGTTTGGCTCGCTCGTCGCGCTGAAACTTGCCGTCAGGAGAATTGATTTCGCCCGGCTGTAAAGGTCGAAAGCCGCCAGATCAGTCGTGGGCGGCCGCTCAATGGCCTTCTCCTCGTTAGGCGACAGCTTCGCCTGCAACTGGTCGGCGATCGCTTTGGCGATTTCGCTTTGGATGGCGAACACATCGGCCAAATCACGATCATAAGTTTGCGCCCAGAGATGCGTGTCGTTGCGTGCATCGATCAACTGCGCATTTACC
This sequence comes from Candidatus Udaeobacter sp., assembly GCA_036002955.1. Taxonomy (GTDB): domain Bacteria; phylum Verrucomicrobiota; class Verrucomicrobiia; order Chthoniobacterales; family UBA10450; genus Udaeobacter. The sequence goes on from DASYSX010000286.1 coordinate 2,161, forward strand.
CGCACTTTGTTGGCCGCGCGCTGTACACTGCCTTCGAGAACATGTGCCACGCCGAGTTGCTGGCCGATCTCGCGCAGATTGCGCGTCGCGCCACTTTTATACTGCATGACGCTCGTGCGACTGATTACTTTGAGCTCAGCGATCTTCGCCAGGTCCGTTAGAATTTCATCCTGTACGCCCTCGGCGAAGTATTCGTTTTGCTTTTCTTCGCTTAGGTTTTCGAACGGCAGAACGGCGATGCTTTTTTCAACAATGGGTAGGGACGCACCGCCGGGGCGTCCTTCCGTTGATGTCGCGGAGCGGACCGACCGGCGGTCGGTCCCTACCAACCGAATGACTAAAGCAGCGAGCGCCGCGACCACCAACAAGCCGATCGCCACTGCCGTCGAACGCACGCGAGCGCGATGTCTGTTAACCGCCTGCAGCTTGCTCGGCAGGTTCGGATTACCAGCGTCATCGGAGTAAAGGTTGGTGACGTTCAACCGCGCACCGTGTTTCACCTCGAAGATGCCGATATCGTGCAGGAACGGCCGCCATCGTTCGTATTCCGCGAGGTCGTCGGCCACATGTTGGGACAGAAAAATGTGTCCGGCGTCGGCACAATCCATCACCCGATGCGCGATGTTGATCCCCGCGCCGGCGAAATTGGCTTGTTCGTTAAGATCGGTGATTTCGTTCACCGGGCCGCTGTGAATACCCATCCGAACTCGGAGCTCAGGATGATTTTTCAATGCTTTGCTAATTTCCAGCGCGCATAGAACCGGCGCTTCCGAATTGTTGCGAAAAACCAATGCGCCACCATCGCCGGTCGGCAGGCGCAGAAGTTTGCCTTCCGCTTCCGCGATGCGGAATTGCTCCGTTCCGCGCACGATCTGTTTTAACTTTTGTATCTGATCCCTTTGCTCTTGGATGAGCAGTTTCGAGTAACCGACGATGTCGATGAACAGGACGTGCCCGATCTCGAATTTCACATCGAAGGGAGACTCCGGGGGCATGAGAGTTCGTTGTATCTCAAAACTGGCGATTCAACGAGCGATTTAGCCAGGATGCTGGATCTCGAGCCAGGGATGTTCGCCAAGCCCCAGCAGTTACAAAGAAAGAAGTTGCTGCGACAATGAAAGTGCCGGCAACGAACAGCCGGCCGTTAGCAATTCGAGAACGCGCGATTGCTAAGAATCAATTCTCAGCTCGTCCAGCGAGGCTCGCGACCATCGCGATGAGCTCCGATGGTTCAACCGGCTTGGCGACGTGCATTTGAAAACCCTTCAAAATGGCGCGTCTGCGATCTTCGGATCGTGCAAATGCCGTAAGCGCAATTGCAGGAACTTTACCCCCCTGCTCACTCGGCAATTGGCGTACTTTGCCTATCGCTTCGTAGCCATCTTCATTTGGCATGCCGATGTCCATGATGAGGACATCTGGTTTTTTTTCGCGCAGAAATCGTCGGGCAGCTTCTCCGGAATCTGCCGTTTGGACCTGGGCTCCGCATCCGCTCAAGATCCGCTTGATGAGATATCGCGCATCGGCCTCATCATCTACAGCGAGCACCCGCACACCATCCAGATGGAGCGTCTCCGCAAAAACTTCGTGGCTTACCGTGCGCGGATGCCGGCGGTTCGGATCCGCTTCGACGTTCATGATCATTGGTAAAGCAATAATGAACGTCGCTCCTTTGTTTACGCCCGGGCTTTTGGCGGAAACGCTGCCGCCGTGGAGCTCGGTCAGATTCTTTACGATGGCCAATCCGAGGCCGAGCCCACGATGCTCGCGTGTGGTCGACGCGTCGGCTTGACGAAAACGATGGAAAACATACGGCAGAAAATCCGACGCAATGCCACGTCCGTTGTCATGAACGCTGATCTCGAGTTGTGAATTGATTCGTTCAAGAACAACGTGAACACGGCCTGCTTTCTGCGTGAACTTGAGTGCATTGGTGAGCAGGTTCCAAAGTATCTGCTGCAGACGGGCAGGATCACCCGAGACTGGACCAGCCACCGGATCAAGCACGGAGGTAAGCCGGATTTGTTTGGCCGCCGCCATCGGTTTGACTGATTCAATGGTGGAATTGATTACGGAGATAAGGTCCACCCGTTGCACATCCAAACGCACTTTGCCTGAAATGATCCGACTCATGTCGAGCAAATCTTCGATCATTTTGGTTTGCGCACGCGCGTTGCGCTCGATGATTTCCAAACCTTCGGCGATCTCGACAGGATCACTGCTTGTTCGCAAGATATTGGCCCAACCGAAAATCGCATTGAGCGGTGTGCGCAGCTCATGGGAAAGGCTGGCCAGAAATTCGTCTTTCATGCGTGCTTCACCTTCTGCTCTTTCCAGCGCATGGCGTTCGCTGGCCAGCAATTGTTCGCGTTCAATTTCAGCCTGTTTGCGCTCGCTAATGTCGCGAGCAATTTTCGATGCGCCGATAATCGTGCCGTTCCGATCAGTCAGGGGAGAGACCGTCAGCGAAATCTGAAGCAGCGTGCCGTCTTTGCGGCGGCGAACGGTTTCATAATGGTCGATCGATTCTCCACGGCGTATCCGTTCCAGGATGCCCACTTCTTCATCGAACCGTTCGGGCGGCATGAGCATCGTCACCGGTTGGCCAATCGCTTCCTGCGCCGTGTAACCAAAAAGCCGTTCAGCTCCATGATTCCAACTAGTGATGATGCTGTTAAGGTCTTTACTGATAATCGCGTCATCCGAAGACTCGACAATCGCTGCGAGGTGCGCCTCAGCTTTTTGCGCCTGGTTGCGCGCGGTAACGTCACGAAAACTCCAGACCCGGCCGACGTTTCGTTCTTCCACGCATTGGATTTTAGAATAGCGCTCAAACACTTTGCCGTCGATCGTTTCGAGCACATCGAATGTTTCCTCCGGCTCATTCTGATAGATTTCCGCGACCCGCTCGCGAAATGTTTTCGGGTTCGCGAATTGTTTATCTGTAGTTTTTTGCAGTTTTCGGTGTTCGCCCGAGGCAATTAGTTCCGACGCGATGGGCCATATTTCGAGGAATTTTTGATTCCACCTAATCACTTGTCCCTTTTCGTCCGTGACAAGAATAGCGTCCGCAGTCGACTCCAGAGTGGCGTTCAACATCGTAAGCGAATGAGTGAGCTCCGTGCTCTTTGTCTCGAGCGCTTCTTTGATCTCGACCAATTCCTGCTCGGCGCGGCGACGCGCAACCAAAACCGCGTTCGCGGTCTGGAGCGCAGCCGATTTGAGCAACTGCTCTTCCTTTTCCTCGCTCTCCATTAATTTCGCCCCAGAGTCTTTGCAGCCATGTCCGTACCGATGACGCGCGCCCGGATTTTGGCAAACGCTACCTCTCGCGGAGTCGAGGTGTCGTCGCTGAAAGGCGCAAAACCACAGTCGTCTGTTGTTCCGAGTTGCTCAACGGGGATGTATTTCGCCGCTTCAAGCACGCGATCGCGCACCTCTTCCGGCGAATCAACGTGCGGATCAATCGGCGCCACGACGCCGACAAAAATGCGATGGTCCGGTTTCATGCATTTCCCGATCGTTTTTAGCACACGAACCGGATCCTTTTCCGCAGCCAAAGCAATGTAGAAATTGCCAGCGTTGAGCTGAAATAAGCTTGGCAGCAGCTCGGCGTAATCAACATCGGCGCTATGAGTCGAATCGCGGTCGGCGCCGGGACAAGTGTGAACCCCGATGCGCTTGCGCTCTTCTTTGGAAAAACGCGAAAGGGCAAGATTATTCAAGTCGATGAAGCTGTTCAATAGATACCCGGAAGGATCAACCTTGAGTGCGAGCCGTCCCTCCGTGAAATCGATTTGCACTGTGTGCGCTCCTTTTTCGAGACAACTCCGAACCTCTTTTTCGTGTTCCGCGAGTAAATCATCGATGAATTTTTCCCGCGGGTAATCAGGGATGCCATTCGGCGGATACATCAGGCTCAACGCGGATGGTGAGATAACCGCCTGTTTGACTGGCTTTGTTGCGTAGCGTTTGGCGACATCAAGAAAACTGCTGGCATATCGCTTGTAATGGAAAGGCCCGGAAACAAGACGCGGCCAGCGCCGGACATGAGTGACAAAAGGAAGCTGGAATCCATCCGGGGCAATATTTGGAAGGCCATCGACGCAATACGTTCCGAAGTTATGATATTTTCTTTGTTCGCCGTCGGTGATTACGGGTGAGCCTGTTGCTTCGAAATTCTCAATCGTGTCCCGGATCGCTTCCTCATACATT
>DASYSX010000287.1:0-4698 GCA_036002955.1 Candidatus Udaeobacter sp.
TTCGCGGAAGCGTCCTGCACCTGGTCCCATACGACCAATCGTGGCCGGTCGTCGGCGCTAAAAATTCAGAAATCTTTTTGCAACGCCGGCTCATAGTTTCCGAAGGAACAGGTAAATGAACGATCCGATCCGAAATGAACCCGAACGGGAGGCCGAAACAAACGACGGGACAAACACGCCGATCAACGATCCAGATAGCATCCTAAGCATCGTTGTGCTTGTACTAGCCTGCCTCGGCCTTGCGATCCTGGCGCATGTAGTTGTTTAGTAACTTTCCTTTCATAGACGGCAGCAACCCAACTGCCGAAACAAGCCGTCACGCCATTACGTGGCGGCCTTTTTGTTTTTACGATTCACCCTAAAGGACCACGCTAAGCCGACAGAGCCAGCGCTTCCGTAAATAACAGCGATTGCCACGCTTCGTTAGAGAGCGAGCGCGCCGACTTCGGCTTGGGAAACACTCGCTGCGTCGCGGCGAATAGTTTCGTTAGGGCACTAAGTCAAGGTTACCGCATTTTGTCTGCCACGGCCGACAAGGGTTTCCGAAGGAATGGGCATGAAAGCAAAATGCCTGAGTCCACAAAGATACCTTGTTGTAGCCTCGTTGGTGCTCATAAGCGTGTTACTAACTTTCTACAGTTCGATCGCTGATGCACAACGCCGCGAAAAGCTGGAGCCCACCGGCGCAGTTGGTGACGAGCCGGCGGAACACGATGGAGATCCCGAGTATATCGAAAAGCGCGGTCAATTCCTCAACCGGTTTTTTGGCACCGGGCCAGGAGGCGTGTCTCCGAGAGCGTATGAGCGTGGGCGAGCAATGGCACGGGTATTGCCTCCAAGTCCCTTGTTGCGAAACGAGAGCTTCAGATCGCTCGATACGCCGAAGGTGTCGCAGTCATGGACTTTGCCAATAGCGCCTCCCATTGAGCATAGCTACGGTGGAAATGCAGGCGCAATGGTTCATGCGCTGGCGATCGATCCGTTTAACGCGAGCATTGTTTATACAGGAAGCTTCGGCGGCCTGGCCAAGACAACCGACGCCGGTTTTACCTGGCAATATTTGTCCGACGCGTGGACTTCGCAGAGTGTCAGTGCGATCGCCGTTGATCCTAACGCGTCCAGGATAGTTTATGCAGGCACTGGAAGAGAGGACTACGGGCCTTATGGTGTCGGCCTCTACCGCTCGTTCGACGGCGGGTTAACCTGGAGCAGACCTCTGGGCAACGATCACTTTGCAGGCACGTACGTGAGGACAATTGCTATCGATTCGAACGCTTCTGGCTCGGAATTGAGCACTACGCTATATGTTGCCAATACCTCCGGGTTGTGGCGCTCGACTGACAGTGGCACGACTTTCACGCAAAAGCGCCCGGGAGGAATCTACGATGTTGCCATCGATGCCTCTACCCTGCCGTCGACCCTTTACGTTACCGATGAGGGCGGGACGTTTAAGAGCACTGATTCAGGCAACTCCTGGATTAACATACATCACGTCCTGTTACACTCACACAATCGACTGAGCGTGGTGAGGTCGACATCGTATCGACGAAGGTCCGCGCTTTACCTTCTTGGACCAGGAGCCCCTGAACATAACTTGTTTAAGTCTACAGACCGCGGTGTGACTTGGATCCAAATTCCGACGAGATGCTTTGCCGGTGCCGATAGCTGCGATCACGCCGACGGGAACATCGGCTTCAAAGTCTTTGCGGTAGATCCCGCTAACCCACGGATCATTCTGGGAGGCAACCTGGCTCTTTACCGTACCACCGACGAAGGAACGACCTGGATGGAAATAGGCCACTGGTACGGGGATATCGATCCGAGACGCTCGATACACACCGATCAACAAGTGATCGCCTTTTCGAGTACTGTTTCTGGCGTTGTCTACGGCGGCAATGATGGAGGAGTTGTCAGCTCGGCGAACTACGGACTGGATTGGACAAACCTTAATCAAAACCTTCCTGGGGCGCTGATGTATAGCGTAGCTTTAAGCGCAGACGGCAGCATGATGGCAGGAACGCAAGATAATGGCGCCGTCTTCAGCCACGCAGGCGATCATTGGGACGCTCTCTCCGGCGGGGATTCGGGTCACGCTCTCCTCGATCTGAGTGACAGCACGTGGGCATATTATGTCATATACGATCGAAACTCGTTTACGAGGGTCAACACCCAGACCCACGAATCGACAAACATCGCTCCAGCTGAACTGCAGGGAGATGATGACTGCGCTTTCTTTCCACCATTCAGCATGAATCCATCATCTCCAAAACATCTTCTCGCCTCCTGCCAGCACGTGGTTCGCACCCTCGATGCCACAGCTTCGCCCGTGGTTTGGACAACAATCGGCGGACCGCTCGCTGAGGACGGTGGGAAGCATGTCATCGCAGCCACCGAAGCTCCCAGCAACCCGGATGTGATTTACGCGGTCACAAATGAGGATGCCGTTTTTGTCACATCCAATGCCAGCGAAGGTGATCGCGCTACATGGATCCAAGTAACGCAAACGGGCTACCTGCAAGACATTCATGCTGTGAGTGTCCATCCCACCGATCCGCGGACAGCGTATCTCGCCTGTAATTCAGGTGTATATAAAACCACCGACATGGGTGCAACCTGGCTTGAAGAAGGAGTCCAGGATCTCATCTATCGAGATGTCGCGATCGATCCGACAAATCCTGAAAATATCTTCGCCGCTTGTAATGCGGGCGTTTTCGCCAGCACCGATGGCGGACTGACATGGGGTAATCTGAGCGACGGCATTCCGACAGGAATGGCAGTTACCGCGCTATCATTCAACGCCATGAACCGCCAACTCGCCGCCGCAACCTTTGGGCGCGGAGTTTATATGCTTAACGTAGGCCAACCCGAGCATCCGCACCCCGGGCAGAGTCTCACTCGCCACCCAAGACCATGATCTCGGGGGAACGTATGCTGAATTCAATCTCGATAATTCCAACCTCGCAAGATGAAGTGACATCTTCCGGGCACTCCATGAACTGGGATGCTACCAAATCGGTGAACGGCACTGCGAGTCACTGCAATAGGGCACGACCCTTTCAAATGAAGGCGAGCAGTTTCCTCTCAGAATTGAAGCGGCGTAAGGTTTACAAGGTCGAAGTCGCGTATGCTGTTGCCTCATGGCTGCTGATTCAGGCTGCATCGATTTTTCTGCCGACGTTTGATGCACCGCCGTGCATGATGAAAGCAGTCGTAGCAATCCTCGCGCTGGGGTTCGTTCTTTCCGCAATTCTCTCCTGGATCTTTGACATAACGCCTCAGGATAAAGCGAACGGCAGACATTTCGCCGGACGAAGCGATTGACATTGTTCGGCAGCTAGAGGCACAGGTCCGGCAGGAATTCGTCCGCGGGTATTTATCCGCCTTGCTTTACGCAGGACTGGGAGAGAAAACGAAGGCGATTGATTACCTTAAACGGGAGTATCTACATCACGACAACCTCGATCCTACAGGAATGTCAGTCGATGTTATGCTTGATGAGCTGCGAGGCCATCTCCGGTTTGAGGCGTTGGCGGAGCGGCCGCAGTAAAATGGTCGCGATTGAAGTGAGAGCGATGGCCCACCTTCGATGATCCTGTCCCACAAATACAAATTCATCTTCATCAAAACCGCGAAAACCGCCGGCACGAGCATAGAGGTATTCCTATCGAAACATTGTGGTCCGCAGGACATCGTGACGCCGATTGTGCCGCCTGTTGAAGGACATCAACCGCGTAACTACGAGGGCCTCATCAATCCGGTTCCCGAAATCCGTGGACGACCCGGCAAGTTTTTGTCGTCGTTGCGTCAAACAATGACAAGCCGCGCGAAATTTTATAATCACATGCCTGCACGCGAGGTTAGGCAACGCGTTCCCATCGATGTCTGGAACGGCTACTTCAAATTTTGTGTAGAACGAAATCCGTGGGACAAAGTTTTGTCTCATTACAACATGCACGCCACACGTGAAGGCGGCGGGCTTTCGCTCGACGAGTATCTCGCTCGCGGACGATTCCCCATAAATGATTTCCGATACATGGATCGTTCACGGAGCAAAATCATGGTCGATCGAATTGTGCGCTTTGAAAACCTGCTTACGGAGCTAAGTGAAGTTTTCGGCCAGCTTAACATTCCGTTTAATGGCTCCCTTGGTGTCGCGGCGAAATCGCAATATCGCGCCGACCGCAGGCCGTATCAGGAAGTGTTCAACGAGCAACAACGGCGAATTATCGACAAGGCGTTCGCCAAAGAAATTGAACTCCACGGTTATCGATTTGAGTCATAACTGGAAACAGATTTGCGCTCGGGCAGTCCTAGCTTGCCTTTTGTGCCATCGTTTGTTTGCATACTACTATGCCTCCCACGGAAGATCCGTCGACGTCACCGAGCGCGACCGACGCGACAGTCCGTGGTGGTCCGGGGATCTTTGCTACCACGCACTGGAGCGTGGTGCTCGAGGCTCAGGGTGAATCGCCGGCGGCACAGAAGGCTCTGGAAAAACTTTGCCGCACCTATTGGAGACCGATCTATGGCTACGTGCGGCGACATGGGGCCGGCACGGAGGACGCCGAAGATCTTACCCAGGGCTTTTTCGCGTTGTTACTCGAGCGCAAAGATCTGAACAGCGTCCGCAAGGAAAAAGGACGGCTTCGTTCGTACCTGCTTGCCTCAGTGAAACATTTTCTAGCTGACGAGTCGCGT
>DASYSX010000288.1:0-34692 GCA_036002955.1 Candidatus Udaeobacter sp.
TCCAGGCATCCGCACTCTGCGAAAATTTCCTCCAACCGTCCCGCGAATAAAGCGTTGAACTCGAGGCACGGCGAACCGGGCGCGCAAATGCTTCGAATATTTCCCTCCTCGGTGACATTAAGGCCGTAGCTGGAGAGGGGAATGGCTGCGTTGCCGTTCGAGTTAGTGAGGTTATAAAGGCAACGAAAGATCGTCTCGCGGTCTGGAGGTCTCGGAGGTATCCCGATCACACAGTGATACTCGAAGTCGGTCAGGATCATGCCTGCGTCTATGCCAAGGGAGTGCGCGAGTTGATCGGCCCGCCTCCTTCCCAATGGCTCGTTGATGTCTCCAGTCTGTCTGAATTTGCGCGGCGCCAGGTGCGCCCATTTCGGCGACTCCTGGCACACGATAGGCCAATAGCACTCCTTGTTTTGATTACCGCCGCCATGAGGGTTTTCGAAGTATTGGCGGTAATCAGCATAGGGACAGCCCGTGGGATTTTGCTCCAGGCAATCGACGACCGGTTGAGGAACGGGCGCTTTGTATGCCGGCATGTAGGCGGCAATGTCGGGATTCGCCACGTACAGCAACAGGAAATTTACCAGATAGATCGCGGGGGTTAAAGAGGGTGAGTAGACCTCACTGGCGGTCTCGTGATTACGGGAAGCTTGCATCTGTTCCGCAGCGAGCGGACCTGCACAGAGGGAGACTGCGATAGCTGAGATTACGGAGGAGATTACTACGGTTCGAGTTCGCATGAGGTTCTTGCTTTCAAGGCGCGACCGTATATCAGACGCGGCTGCCTCGGTCAACCTTCGTTCCGGTAGGGCACACCTCTCGCGAACTTTGTCCTGTGGTCATTCATCCAGGCCGAATCTCGAACGCATGGCGCTCAGCCGCCGAAAACATTACAAAAAAATCATGTAAAAAGTCTTGGCAATTGCCGGCGAAACTTCACAACATTGCAGCCCAAGTCGCCCAACGGACCCCATAAATTCTATGAAGAAAAAACCCTCTCAGCAATCTGCCTTTTCACTTTCGCGTCTTCTCGCTTGTTTGTTGTGTTTGCTCGGTTTTTTGCTCGCGTTCCTCGGGATTAGCGGCTCCTTGGGCACCAAGTCCCTGGCTCAAGGGACGAGTAACTCCAGCGCGGGTTCTGTTCAGGTCGGCGCCTCTTATCACAACGATGTTTCTCTACCGCTGCGCGACATGCCTGCCTGGAACGAGGCCGACCTGAGACGGGGAGGCGATCGGGACGCGAATGAGAACCCGAAAATTCCTTATCGGCACGTGGACAGTTTTGACCCAGTCGTCCAAAACGTGCATGTCTCGGGCTTCGGCGTGTTAGGGCCGAACATACCTTCTCCCATCCGCACATTCGATGGCATTCCTTTTCCCGGCGTGGGCTGTAACTGCGCCCCGCCTGACACCAACGGCGCGGTGGGGCAAACGCAGTATGTGCAAATCGTCAATGAAGGTTACCAGGTTTTTGACAAGGCGACAGGCGCATCAGTTCTCGGACCTAACAGCATCGCTTCCATTTGGAACGGCTTCGGCGGCGTCTGCCAAAGCGGCGGGAAGGGTGATCCAGTCCTGCTCTATGACCATCTAGCCAATCGCTGGTTGGTCAGCCAGTTCGCGGGCTCCGGCAGCGCGGTAACTGACGAGTGCGTCGCCATTTCCACCACCTCAGATGCCACTGGCAGCTATTACCGTTACGGGTTTCACCTCGGCACGAATTTCTTTGATTACCCTCACCTTGGCGTATGGCCCGATGCCTATTATATGAGCATGAACGTCTTTAACGCGGCAGGTACAAGTTACCTCGGTCCTCAACCATTCGCCTTTGATCGGACAAAAATGCTGGCCGGGCAACCCGCGACATTTGTTAGTCCGGTCGGACCTCTTGGCGGCTCGGTCGATGCCTTTCTGCCCGCAGACATCGACGGATCGAGGTTGCCGCCTGCAGGGGCTCCCAACACTTTTGTAGGATTTCCCGGGCAGGCCAGTAATCCAAATTATACCACCTATCACTTCCATGTGAATTTTGTTACTCCTGCGAGCTCTACGTTCACCACCTTTGCTAATCCACCCGCGGCCGGTTTCACCGCGCTTTGTCCTAGCAGCCGGGCTTGTGTACCACAAAATGGAGTGACCAGCGCAAATTATCTCGATGGCATCGGAGATCGTTTGATGTTCCGCCTCGCTTATCGAAACTTCGGCGACCACGAATCCGTCGTTGGCAACTACACCGTAAGCTCTGGTGGAGTGGCTGGTGTGCGTTGGTTTGAACTGCGCAATGTGACGGCCGGCCCAGTGACTGTGTATCAGCAGAGCACTTACCAGCCGGACACGACCTGGCGCTGGATGGGAAGTGCGGCGATGGACGGACAGGGCAATCTTGCCATTGGCTTTAGCGCTTCCAGCTCGAGCATACATCCTCAGCTTCGGTACGCGGGACGATTAGCGACGGATCCGCTAAACACTTTAACTCAGGGGGAAGCCCATCTTTTTGACGGCGCCGGCAGCCAAACCGGCAGCGGCAATCGCTGGGGCGATTATAGCTCGTTGACGATCGATCCCGTAGACGACGCCACGTTCTGGTACACCAACGAATACTATTCCTCGACCACTTCCTATAACTGGCGCACTCGTATTGGGAGTTTCAAGCTCGCAACAGGTAACCCAACTCCAACTGCGACCGCAACGGCGACTTCAAGACCGTCTGCCACACCCACTCCGACGCCGATTGTTTCAGCGACGCCTACGGCGACACCAATAGCTACCCCGACTTTTACCCCGACGCCGACAGCTACTCCTACGTCGACTCCTTCAACTCAATTGATCGTCAATGGTGGACTGGAAGGCAGCATATCACCATGGGTCTTATCGGGTGCCGGCGCCTTTTACACTAACAACGGCAACTATCCCCACGGCGGGACGGGTTACATGTATTTCGGCGTGAATAATAATGTATCGGGACAGGTTTATCAGACAGTCGCGATTCCATCGAATGCCACGGCGAATCTGACCTTCTGGTTCAACTGCAGTTCGAGCGAGGGTACGACAACGCCCTATGATTTCTTGTACGTCGAAGTGCGCAACACCAGTGGCACGTTGCTTCAGACTATCGCGACCTACAGCAACAGGAATAAAACGACCGCTGGAAACTACTCACAAAAATCATTTAGCCTTGCCGCGTTCAGGGGTCAGACTATTCGACTGCAATTTCGTAGTACTACCGATGTTTCGCTCTCAACAACTTTCCGTATAGATGATGTCTCGCTGAGATAGTCAGTTCAGGAATGTTCGAGGGGCGGGAGCGGAAAATTTGCCGCTCATGGGAAGTGACCGACACCCACGCTAGGAACTTCGTTCGATGGGAGACTGGTTCGCCTTATCGGGAGATGCAGCCGCTTCATCCACAAACGTCTTCAGAAACTGGTCTTCGATAAATAAAAAGCGTGAATTGGCGGCGTGCGGACGCAGCCTTGCGACCGCTGGCCGTCGATCTTATATTTAGAAGCGCGCCCGGCGCTAAAATATTAGGAGGTCATTATGCCCACGACAATTGCTGCTCCCAAAACCAAGAGACCTCCTGCCGTGCAGGAAGACTTTTTACCGCTTGAGGGCACTGATTACATAGAATTTTATGTCGGTAACGCCAAACAGGCGGCCCATTTTTATCAAAGCGCACTCGGTTTTCAGCCGATAGCCTATAGCGGACCCGAAACCGGGGTGCGAGAGCGCGTCAGCTACGCGATTCGGCAGAACAAGATCACGTTTGTCTTGACCACGCCGCTTCGCGCGAAACATACAATTTCCGATCACGTTCTTAAGCATGGCGATGGTGTGAAAGCGATCGCATTGAAAGTGAAGGATGCGACTTCTGCATGGAAAGAGACCACGAAACGCGGTGGCAAGAGTTACATGGAACCGAAAACGTTAACAGACGAGCATGGCAAAATCGTTCTAAGCGGGATCCATATTTACGGCGAAGTCGTTCACATGTTTGTCGAGCGCGACGATTACACGGGACCTTTTATGCCGACGTTTGTGAAATGGGAGCCATCGTTCCGTGCGTTGGAGACTGGGCTGCAGTATGTCGATCATTGCGTCGGGAACGTCGGGTGGAATCAGATGAATCCCTGGGTGAAATTTTATGAGGAAGTGATGGGCTTCCGCAACATTCTTACCTTCGACGATAAGGACATTTCGACTGAATACTCTGCGTTAATGAGCAAGGTGATGAGCAACGGAAACGGATTCGTGAAATTTCCGATCAACGAACCAGCCGAAGGCAAAAAGAAATCGCAGGTGGAAGAATATCTCGATTTCTACGATGGCGAAGGCGTGCAGCACATCGCGATGGCGACAAACAACATCATCGAAACGGTGACGGATCTTCAGAATCGGGGACTTGAATTCCTGAAAGTGCCTTCGAGTTATTACGATACGCTGCTCGATCGTGTCGGTCACATCGACGAAGAACTGAAAGCGCTGAAGGAACTGGGAATCCTCGTTGATCGCGATGATGAAGGTTATCTTCTTCAGATTTTCTCGAAGCCGGTGCAAGATCGGCCTACACTCTTTTTTGAAATCATTCAGCGCAAAGGCGCGAAGAGTTTCGGGAAAGGCAATTTCAAAGCGCTATTCGAAGCCATCGAACGCGAGCAATCGGCGAGAGGCAACTTATAATTTGTCATGTTGAGCGAAACGAAACATCTCAGATTTTCTGTTTCGGCAGAATGGCACCTAAGAGAAGCGAATGATCAGAGATTCTTCGCTGCACTCAGAATGACAACGTAAAAAAAGGAGAATCGACAATGCCGTATTACCAAAAAATTGGCGAGATACCGCGAAAGCATCATATCTGGTTTCACCGCAATGGCGCCGGACCGGGGTATAATAACGAGGGCATCTATTACGAGCACGTAGTTACGACCGAAGGTTTCAATGAAGCGTTTTCAATCATGTACCACCTGCGGCCGCCAACGCGCGTCCGTAACGTGAAGCTCCTGAAATGCGAGGAGCTAAAAAAGGTCACTGACAGTCCGCTCCGGCATCATCATTTGAAAACAGCTGACATTCCTCGCAGAGGAGATCTCTACACCGGCCGCATTCCGATTTTGTTTAACGAGGACGTCATTGCGTATCGCGCGCGGCCCGAAAAGGCTTACGATAAATTTCAATATTATCGCAACGGCGGCGCGGACGAGATCATCTTTGTATTCAAAGGGGGCGGTACGCTTGAGTCCATTTTCGGTAAACAGCGATACCGCGCTGAAGATTACATCGTGATTCCGCGCGGCATCACGTACCGGCTCGTTCCAGACAACGTCCAGGAAGAAGATTACTTGGTTCTCGAATCCGTGGGACCGGTCCGGATTCCGCACCGTTATCTGAACAAAGAAGGACAGATCAAAATGGGTTCACCTTACTCGGAGCGCGATCTCCACGGCCCAACCGAACCCCTCGCGATCGACAAGGATCAAGATACCGAAATTTTAGTGAAGGACGGCCCGCGCTGGACTCAAGTGACGATGGCGCACCATCCATTCGATGTCGTTGGCTGGGATGGCTACGTTTATCCATTCACGTTTAATGCGCAGGATTTCGAGCCCATTACTGGCACGGTTCACCAACCGCCGCCGATTCATCAGACATTCGAGATTCGCGGATATGTCGTCTGCACGTTTGCGCCGCGAATGCTGGATACGCATCCCGAAGCCGTGAGAATTCCATGGGTGCACGACAACGTCGAGGCTGACGAAGTTCTGTTTTACGTGCGCGGCAATTTCGGGTCGCGTCGCGGGATTGAGCCAGCTTCGATTACGCTGCATCCGCGCGGGATTCCGCACGGGCCGCATCCCGGCACGATCATGGCGAGCAAGAACGCTACACGAACCGAAGAGCTAGCGGTGATGTTCGACACGCAACATACGCTCGAGCTCACTGAGCAAGCTGTAGCGCTCGATGACGAGAAATATCCGAAGAGCTGGTTGGATTAATCCAAGGAGCGACGGCTTGGGCAGCCCGTCGACTTTAGGATATGACGGCTGGGAAGCCGTCACTCCTTGAGAGAGCCCGTACTCACGCTAAGTTGATCCAATGCGCGACGGAAATTCCGAGACCGAAACTGAGCTGGAAGCAGCCGAACGGCGAATCAGCAAGATTCAACCTTGCGGCGCTGCTCGAGTCGCGAGCATGGAGCAATCATTTCTCGGCTTGCTCGAAGCGATTGGAGAAGATCCGCAGCGCGAAGGACTGGTTAGAACGCCGGGCCGCGCAGCGCGCGCATTCGAATTTCTGACCGCCGGTTACAGGCAGAGCTTGGACGGATTAATCAACAATGCGCTCTTCGAATCCGAAGCCAGTGAGATCATTCTCGTCAAAGACATCGAGCTCTATTCGTTATGCGAGCACCATTTGCTTCCTTTCATCGGTAAGGCGCACGTCGCTTACATACCCAACGGAAAAGTCGTGGGTCTGTCGAAGACCGCGCGGATCGTGGACATGTTCGCGCGGCGCCTCCAAATCCAGGAGAACCTGACGATGCAAATCGCCGACGCCTTAATGAAGGCATTACATCCCCGCGGAGTAGGGGTAGTTATCGAGGCTAAACATCTCTGCATGATGATGCGCGGAGTTGAAAAGCAAAACTCGGTGATGAAAACATCATGCCTGCTTGGTGTTTTCAAAGAGGACGCGCGAACGCGTTCCGAATTTCTCTCGCTGCTGAACGACTAAGGAACACAACCTGCCAGATTGTCTCGGCAGACTGGCAGCCTGCCAGCCGAGTCACGCAAGCTGCCTGACTTCCGGTGTCGCCAGAGATGTTAACAATCCGCTTGTTCCCGTCAGCCCCTAAGTGCTCTTAGCGCCGGGCGAACTGTTGGCTCAACGCACCTAGCGCAAGGGCGGCAAGCAACAGCCCGAAGTCGCGCAGCGCGATGTCGAAGTATCCAGGGATCAGCAACAGATTGATGATGATCACTGCCAACCAGGCGGCTACGACGTAAGCGAAGATGCGCGGTTTGATCGCCACGCCAATTCCCGCAACAATCTCGATTACGCCCACGACGAGCATGAGCGTGTGCCCTGGTATAGGCGACATTTTCGCCACCACTTCGGGAAGGTATTGATCCCAATTCACCAGCAGGTGGAAGAATTTATCCAGTCCGGCGAGGATAGGGGCAACGACGAATCCGAAATGAAGGATCCGATATGCCTGATAAGCGGGTGAAGCTCCGACCTTGTCCGCGGCCGTGCTGGCTGCGGCGTGCATTTGATCAACGGTTGTGTTCATAAGAAGTGCCTTATCTCATTTGATTCTAATAAGTCAATACATTATTTGACTATTTAGTTCCTAATACGGATACGAACTTCCCCTGCTCACTGGACGTGTGGACGCGGCTGCGACGCTGCTATTTTACCTCAAACCGGCAGGCGGGTGTTGGACCCCGCACACAATGTTGTTTCACGGGCGAACCGATTAATTCGGTTAGCAATGATTCCGCCAGGAGACATGCTTCGGGATGATTTGCTGTTGCAGCGGCGATCGGACAGCCGTTGCCGTAGATGAAGTGCTTCCCATCTTCTTCCTTAAAAGTAGCCGCGCCGCCGAGGTCTTTGAGAATGCCGAGTGCAGCGTCAATTCTTTGCCGTCGCGTTTTGCCACGTAACTCGGGCAGATGCTCATTGGCCACGGCCTGACCCGCGGCACGCATTCCGGCACGCAAATTTCTTGGTTTGATCTGCCGTGAAAATATCGACATGAGCAGCGAGACCAGTCGCCCGTATGCCTTTGGAAACAATTGTTCGGCTTCTGAGCCGAGGGCATAGGTGGCGTGAGGTTTTCGAAAGCCGGGCTTGGTCCCTGAATGGACTACGAGTCTGTCGCGCTCCAGGCTGGCGAGGTGCGCTCGCACCGCATTGTCGGTCAGTCGCAACTCTTCCGCGAGTTCGTTTACCGTACGATCTCGTGTACGTAAAAGGTCAAGGATCCTTCCTCGCGTACTTTTGAACAACCGCTCCCGCCAGCCTATATGTTTCATTAATCAAAGATCATGGACGACAGTAGAAAGTCAAAACGATGTTTGACTAATTCCCGGCTGGTGATGTTTCCAATGATCGCGGTTTGCAGAAAAGGAAGACAACCTGCCAGGTTGTCTCGGCAGGCTGGCAGCCTTGCCAGCCGAGTCAGGCAAGGTGCCTGACTTCCAATCGGTCTTGCGCCAAGACCCGCACCGTGTTTGCTGCCTCATGCTCCTGACCGTCAGTAAACGCCTGGAATTTTCAGCATCACGACGGTTGCATGTCGCGGGTTGGACTGAGAAGGAGAACGCGGCAGCATTTGGACCGGAAGCAAATGCGCGCTATGGCAGCGGACGCAATTACGTTGCTTATTTCGTTTTCACCGGTCCGGTCGATCCAGCAACCGGGATGCTGATTAACATCAGCGAAATTAAGGAGCGCGTCGGAAAAGTTCTTCGCGATCGTTTCGATCACAAATTTTTAAATCAGGACAATCCGTCGTTTCGCGACGCTCCGCCGACTGCAGAGAACGTTGCCTGTCAGCTTTATCGCGACATCGCATCGCTGTTTTCGGACGTGGGAGCAAAACTGTCTGTTTGTCACTTGAACGAGTCACCCGAGCGGAGCGCGACGTACTATTTCAACGGTGCCTGTGAAGCGAATTATTGGTTCGAATTCTCCGCAGCGCGCAGAACGATGTCGCCGCATTTGAGCCAGGAAGAAAACGCACGGCTGTTTGGACTGGCTACTGCAGCGCACGGACACAATTACCGCTGCCGGCTGACATTTCGAGCGGAGGAACTCGATTTTAAGCGACCTTTGGTTCGCTACGACGAAATCGACACCTGTATCCGCGCGTTACGCGCCGAACTCGATCACCAATATCTTAATGACGTAATCGGCCTGAAAGAACGTCCGCTAACGACTGAGAGTCTGGCTGAATACATCTACGAACGCGTGAATTCAATGATGCCCATGCATCGGGTTCGTTTGCACGAGCGGCCCGATTTCTTTGCGGAAGCGTGGAAAAACAACACGATTGTTTTAGGGCTGCAGGTGCCGTTTTATGCTGCTCATCGATTGCATACGACGACGCTTTCCGATTCCGAAAACATCAGGCTTTATGGTAAGTGCAACAATCCAACCGGCCACGGTCATCGTTACCTGACAGAGACAACCGTCGGAGGCGAATACGATGAGCGCAGTGGAACGCTTTACGATTTCGTTGCGTTGAATGACGCGATTCATGAATCACTGAAACCCTGGCAAGATCGCCATCTTGATCTGGAGACGGAGGATTTCCGCGACGCTCCTTCGACAGGCGAAGACATCGTCCGCGCGCTTTGGCCCAAGATTGATAATCGTGTGAATCACCAGCTTGTCCGATTGCGCCTGTGGGAAACAACGAACAACCGGTTCACATTGCGGCGGACGTAGCGCGATGGTAGGGACGGATCGCCGATCCGTCCGTCTTCATCTTCGCGGCGCGCCCGGCGGTCGCGCCCTACCATTGAAATCGGCATTGGACGTTGAGTATTCGGAGTTCGACCTTTCCTGCGCGCAAATGAAACGCTATCTCATCACAGGCGCCAGCCGCGGGATCGGCCGCGCTATTGCGGAAAAACTTGCTGGCAAAGACGTGGAACTGCTGTTGCACGGCCGCGACACAGTGGCGCTTGCGCAAACGCGCAAAGTTGTCGAGCCGCAATGTGCGAAGGTGATACCGCTCATTCATGATCTCGCGACGACGCGCGGCGTTTCCGATCTTATCGCCGAAGTCGGCCGGGACGCGATCGATTTGCTCGTGAACAACGCAGGCATTGCGATAGTGAAACCATTCACCGAGATCACGTCGATCGAATGGGAGCAAACGATAGGCGTGAATGTCACCGCGCCGTTTGTATTAACGCAGCGCTTTGCGCCTCGCATGCCGCCGGGTTCGAGCATCGTCAACATTCTTTCCGTCGCAGCAAAAACAGCGTTCCCAAACTGGAGCGCTTATTGCATGAGTAAGTTTGCTCTCGAAGGCTTCTCGCGTTGCGTGCGCGAAGAATTGCGCGACCGCAAGGTGCGCGTGATCAACGTTTATCCCGCCGCAACTGACACCGACATCTGGAGCCAGGTCGAGGGTAAATGGCCGCGTGAACGAATGATGAGCGCAACACAGGTGGCTGACGCCGTCGCGTTCGCCTTAGCGCGCCCAACCGACACACTCATCGAAAACATCACGCTCTCCAGTCTGGTTGGAAATCTGTGAATGATCGCGCAAGTTGGGTCTGCACTGTTTGTAGCCACGGCTCTGCGAGCCGTTTCCGAAAGAGTGCCCCGGCGTCTCTGGATGATCGACGGCAGGCCGATGGTACAGCGGTAAACAAGATGTTCGCAATATGATCAATGCCTTGCAGAGCGAGCTTACGATCAACGTCGTTGCGTCGATCATCGTGTCACTGCTCTTTCTGGGTCTTGGCTTCCTGTGGGGCAAATACAAGGAGCGGCAGCGCAAATTTGGCCGAAATCTTGAAGAGTACGACTTCTATCCTTTTATTGTTAGTCGCGAGAACTTTGGCGAGTTCAGCCTCAAAGATTTCCGGCTGGGCATGCATTATTTTCTGAAGAACGAAGATCATACAGCCGCGCGACAACTCATCTTCATCGGCGAACAAAATAATGTGCGCGCGCAGCTCGAACCCGCGGAGCAGAAGGTTTACGCGCAGCTATTTGAAAAATACGACGGCAAAAGAGTCAGCGACGACACGCACGAATTCCTGGAGAATTACGAGCGAATTGTCCGGCTGATCGGAAAATCGTTTCCAAATACCGGGATCGAGATTCTGCTTCACAATCTCGCTGATCCAGCGCACTCGCTGATTACACTCGAAAATAATGTGACTGGCCGCCACTTACGCGATGGCACAACAAATCTGCTGATTGATCTGAAACGTCGCCAGCTCTTGAACGAAGAGAAGCTGAACTACGAGCTGAACATTGGCGCGCGAAAATTCAAATGCACCACGATCCCGATCAAACGAAAGGAATTCGGAATCGTGGGCGCGATTTGCATAAATATCGATGCCAATTACATCAGCGAGGAAGTGCTGAAGGATCGACAACGCATCGAGACCTGGTTCCAAAACTTTCTTCGAACCGATATGCAGCTCGATGAAAATATTTTGAGCAAGGACGAATACGCTAAGGCGCAAAAGGGCCAACGGCACTTTAAAGACGAAGTCTTTTAGGAGTCATTCTGAGCGGAGCAAAGCGGAGTCGAAGAGTCCCGTGGCGCTACTTAAGATTACATCGCGGAATTCCTCGACTTCGCTCGGAATGACAAACGTGGTAGGGACGCCGCGCTGCGGCGTCCGGTCGGCGCAGCGCGCCGACCCTACCTACTTTGGCGAGGCTTGTAACGCCGCCTCGGAGTCTGGTTTCTTGTGGTAATCGACTAACCGGAATCCCCAGCTGATCAGGGTCGAAAGATCTTTAGTCTTGGCCTTCTTTTCGTTAAGGAATTTTTCGATTTTCGTTTTCAGCTCTCGCTGTTGATCGGTTGCGTCCAGGATCTCGAAAATTTCCATCGACAACAGCCAGTCTTCAGGATGTTCGGCCTGTTGTGTCTCCCAAATTTCTCCGAGTCGTTCGTAACCGGCCTGGCTTTGGCGGATTTTCCGCACCTGCGCATAGAGATTTTCAAGGCGCTTTCGTTTCGCGTCGGATGTCACTTTGATCGTCCGTTCCTTCGGAATGAGCGCCACTTGATTGTAGGCGTCTTTGTCTGCGGCTCCGTTAAACACAGAATTGATGCGCTCGCCGACGGCCATATCGTACATGCCCCAATCGGGATTGAACAAAACGCGGTCCCCGTATTCCGCGGTGCAATTTGAAAACTTGATCAGCAGTAATTTGCCGTCGCCGTGCAAAATGTTTTCGACTTTTCCTGATACCACGATCCCACTAACGAATTCAATTTTCGCTTTGCGGCCTTCGACGATTCCGAGCGCGTGCAACTGGTCGTTAGTGAGCAACTCTGGCGATGCTGACGTCTGCTTCCATTTCCCGACCGGCGAACCGAATCCATCTTTGTGATAATCAACGCCGTGGCTTTCGAGTTCCTTATCGCTGAACGCCAGTGCGGACTTGCCGGTTGTGCGCAGATAAACGGGCGAATTTTGGTCGTCGGTAATGACTTCGGTGAAAACGCCGCTCACCTGCAATCCGGACGATAACTGACAGGTGGTAACGTTCTGACATTCGATGGCTTTGTTGATGCCTTCGAATCCGCCAACCTGATACGCCATCTTGCTGGCAAATTCTTCGAGCACGTCTTTGAGGTGTTGAAAATCGCGGCAAACGAACAACTGCGGCTGGCGAGTAGTGATGTCGAAGGCCGTATTCGTCGCATCGATAGAGTAGGGGATTTTTTTCACCTCGGGCTCGAGACAAGAGACTGATTCGCCAATCGATGAAAGCAAACCAGCGCCGTAAATTTTCGGATTTTCGAGTGGGCCGATGAGTCCGTACTCAACGGTCCACCAGTGCAAACGCGACAGCAACGCCATTTCAGACGGCTCGCCCAAAGTTTTCTGCCGATGCTCGACCAGTTTGGTTGCCTCATTGACTTCTTTCGGGTCGGCGTTCGGTCGTTCCTTTAAGATCGATAAATGCCGAATCGCTTGATACAACTCGAAATCTTTCTTGGAAGACATCGCTTTCGCGCCGACTTCCCCAAAGCGTTGCAAATATTCTGAGTATTCGCGATCGACGATGATCGGCGCATGCCCGGCAGCCTCGTGCACAATATCCGGCGCCGGAGTGTATTCGATGTGATGGATCTGACGCATGTCGCACGCGATGACCAGCACCTTGTAAGCCTGAAATTCCATGAACGCCGCCGGCGGGATAAAGCCGTCCACAGCCACCGCGCCCCAGCCAATTTTCGCCAGAATATCGTTCATCTCCTGAATACGCGGTATGCGATCGAACGAAATGCCGGTGTCGAGGAGCCCCTGGAAATAAACTTTGTGCGCGTACTCCTTCAGGAAAAAAATGTTCTGGCGCATGATAAATCGCCAGACTGCATGATCGACCGAAGTGTAATCGTCGTAGCGCTGATCGACTGCAAATTGCAGCAGATGTTTGCGACAACTTGCGACGGCCGCATTGTCATAGCTGATACCGCTTTCAGGTTTCATTCGGGGACTCCTCGTTCGGAGAATATAACCTATGATTCGTTTGTGGCGCGGGCAAGGATGTTTGCGCGCAGACACGCTAACGTAGATCGGCTTCTCCGAAGACGATGATGGAGCCGGCGCGCCCCCGCGCCGTCAACCTACCGGCCCGAGGTTCTCCATGCCCAAT
The DNA here is from genome assembly GCA_036002955.1 of Candidatus Udaeobacter sp. GTDB lineage: Bacteria > Verrucomicrobiota > Verrucomicrobiia > Chthoniobacterales > UBA10450 > Udaeobacter. Next base: position 13,375 of record DASYSX010000288.1, read on the forward strand.
GCGTTAAGGACCACGCGTTCCACCTAAAAAATAATTACGGTATTGCCGACACTCACCAGATCTTTCACGCGAGCGGCGTCCCAATTTGCGAGGCGAATACAGCCATGGCTCGCAGCACGACCAATCGTCTCCGGATTATTCGTGCCGTGAATACCTATCCCCGGTTTATTCAAGCCCATCCATAGAACGCCGACCAAATTGTTCGGCCCGGGTGGGAGATTGTAGTAATTCTCAGTGCGCACGCCGTGGTTCAGCATGCCTTCATCGTAGCGGAACCACGGCCAGACGTTAGTGCCGAGAATTTTCCATGTGCCAACGGGGGCCGGCAGCGTTTTGGATCCGGGCGTGATCGGGAATACACAAACGAGCTGATCATGGTCGAACACCTCGAGCAAATGCTCCTGTGTATCGACAAAAATCTTACGAGAAGCGAACGCCGGATTTTCCGGCACTTTCCCTTCAGTGAATTTCTCGACCTCGAACGGCAACACATTCGGCACTTTGAGAGTTTCGCCCGGCTGAAGATGTTCCCAGTTTTTGCCAGGATTTAGTTTCTGAATGTACGCCTCCGCGGAATGAAATCGCTCGGACACGAATTCGAGCAGCGAGTTGTAAGGCATCCATTTCAACTTTGCCTGCTCTTCGTGGCTTCCCGGATTATCGCCGACCTGTTTCAGGTCTTCTTCTCTGATCGTGTAAGTCGTGTAAGTGACCGGCACCTGATCGAGCATCCACTGATCGACCGCGCCGGTCTTTGGCATCGCCTGCGCATGCTTGTATGAGATGAGCGCTTTCCGGAAGAACTCGCCCATCCTTCCGTCAATCTTTCCGGGAGCAAAATCGTTGTTGTCCAAAAAAATCTGCAATCGGGTCGCTGTCTCCTCGTCATAGTTTGGCAATGCGACAGGATAAACTCTAGGGGGCGGGGTTGACTCGGCTGTTGGTGTTGGTGCTTCCTGTGCGGATACGGCGACTGAGAACACGCAGAGAAGATTCAATACAACGAATTTCATCAGCCGGAAGTTATCCGGTGTGAATGTGGAGCGTGCAAACTGGTTTCAAGGAACGACCGCTTCCAGTCGTCGGAGGGAAATGACGGCTGGGAAGTCGTCACTCCTTGCGCACCGGCTGTAATGCTACCGTCGACTCGGCTGGCAAAATCCATTGCTCCGGACTTGCCATTGCAACGGCTTCCGTTCCTCCGTACCGACGGGAATCGCTCGTCCAAAGCGTTTTCCAACTGGCACCGGCCGGTGGTGCGAGTAAAGGCTCCGACGCAGGATGCAAAACCTTCGTTTCGCCAAGATTCACCAACAGGAGGCGATCGTCGTAGCCTTCAGAAAAATATCGGAGCACGAAACTTGTCGGCCCTAGCACTGCGCCGTCGATGCCGTCCGATTTTTGCTGCCGAAATCGTGAATCGTCACGGCGCAATTTCAGAAGATCAATGTGCAGGTTGTAAAGCTCGCGATTCTTTTCGCGGTCTGAAAAATCGAGTTTGCATCGTGAAAACGCCTCGGGATCATCCGGCGCAGGTAAGCGCCTCAATGTCTCCTCTTCACTTAGTGACATAAATGGCGCCAGCAATTCCGCGCGACCTTTCCGAATCGCATCACGGACGCCTGTATCGCCGACGTCTGCAAAAAAAAGAAAAGGACTGGACGCGCCGAATTCCTCGCCCTGAAACAGAAATGGTGTCCAAGGTCCGAGCAGAAGAAGCGCGGTGATCGCGCGATAGCGTCCGGCGGAAGTTTGAAAGCGGGGCCGGTCACCCGCGCCGGTGTTTGCGATCTGGTCGTGGTTTTCGATGAAACAGACAAACGCCTCTGAGGGAACGCCGGACGCCGGAGTTCCCCGTAACACTTTTCGCCACGAAAGCGCCTGTCCTTGGTAAAGAAAACCGTATTTCGCCGCGGAAACAAATTCCTGCGGCTTGCCGGCGTAATCGTTGAAATATCCGATGTTTTCACCGGTCAACGCCACAATCGCGCTGTGATGAAAATCGTCATTCCACATCGCATCCAAACCGTCGCCGCCTTTATTCGGGGGCCGTGTCATCCTGGCTTCCTGCAGATCGTTCTCGGCGACTAGAATGATGGAGCGCGAACCTGCCGCCTCGCGCGCGACGAGACCGACTGCGCGTAGGATGTATTCATTGGATTGATCGCGAATGGCGTGTGTTGCGTCAAAACGGTAGCCGTCGAAATGAAATTCTTCGATCCAGTAGCGGCCGTTGGTGACGAAAAATTCTCGAACTGGTCCTGAATTTGGACCGTCGAAATTAATCACGTCGCCCCACTCGTGTCCTTTTCCCTGGAGGAGATAATCGCCGGAATAAATGCCCAGATAATTTCCGTCGGGTCCGAAGTGGTTGTAAACGACGTCCAGAATCACGCCGAGGCCTAACGAGTGCGCCTGGTCAATAAAGCTGCGCAAATCGTCCGGCGTTCCATACAAATGTGAAGGCGCGAAGAGATCGACACCGTCATAGCCCCAGCCAAATCTGCCGGGAAACTCCGCGACCGGCATCATTTCGATCACCGTGATTCCGATGCGTGCCAGCTCGGGTAACTGATCCGCAGCAGCGCGCCACGTTCCTTCCGTGGTGAAGGTGCCGATGTGCATCTCGTAGAAAATCTGGCCTTTCAGTTTTAAGCCCTGCCAGTCCGCGTCGCTCCATCGGAATTTTGTCGGATCCACAATGCACGACGGACCGTGCGGTCCGTTGGGTTGAAAACGCGAAGCCGGATCAGGGTAAAAATTGTCTGCGCCATCTACGCGAAAACGGTAGCGAGTGCCGGAGCCTGCGTTGGCTGCGCCTGCGAAATATCCGCCTGATTCGACCGTCAGCGGACAGAATTTAAGTTCCGGTTCCGTAGCGCCTTGCAAAACGACATCAATTTTCCGCGCTTTCGGGGCCCAAACGCGAAAGTGCGTCTGGTTTTCACCGATCAATTCGGCACCAATTGGGTAGCGACGCTTTAAACTCGACATCGACAATCAAGATCGTACGCATCGCTCACTAAACAACCGTGTGCTGTAGCGTGCGCTGTCCTCAGCGCATCTCCTGCGACACTCTCACCACCCGCTGAGGACAGCGGACACTACAACAGCCTCCGCGAAGTGTATGGCGCGCTCGATTGCGCCTCGTTGGGCTTGGCCACCGATGCACTTGCCTTACAATCGCCACCGGTTGCCGACAAACCGGATATGAATGGAAGCGAGTCGAGAATTGAGATCTTCAAGCCGTTCGGCGAAGCATTCGAGTTGATGAAGAAAATTCTATTTCAGCCGTTTGATCTGAGAAAATGGCTCGTAATCGGTTTCGCGGCATTTCTTGCGAGTCTTTCTGGCGGGTTCGCTTCCTCGTTTAATCCGCTGTCGCGTTGGAGCACACACGAGGACAACAAGGCGATAGCTGAATCATTTCACAACGTTTGGTCGGAGGGGCAAATAGAATGGCCGGTGGTTGCTCTGATTGCCGCCGGCGCATTGATCATTTTGGCGCTGGCTCTTGTAGTGGTGTGGGTGGGTGCGCGCGGTCGATTCATCTTAACCGACTGCATTGTTTGTAATCGCGCGGCGATCGTCGTGCCGTGGAAAGAGTTCCGGGTCGAAGCAAACAGGTTCTTTATTTTCTCAGTTTTGGGTTTCCTGACCTTAATCGCGTTCGCTATCGTCGGAATACTGGGACTCGCGCTTCCGTTAATTTTGCGGGGACATGGTGCCAGAGCTGGAACCGCATTGCTGATCGCGTTCTGCTTGTTCTTATTTGTCCTCGCCTGTTTGAGTTTTGGTTTTGCTCTGACTTTGCAATTAATGATCCCGGTCATGTACCGCCAACATTGTCGGGCAATGGACGCTTTCAGACAGACGCTCAGATTAATCGTAGACCATCCGGGGCCGGTGCTCCTCTACATGTTGTTTTTTCTCGTGCTGGTGATCGCAGCCGCAGTGATTAGTTGCGCGGTAACATGTGCGACTTGTTGCATCGCTGTGATCCCGTACGTCGGCACAGTTATCCTTTTGCCGATTCCAGTTACCCTTTGGGGGTTCTCCCTGTTATTCCTTCGGCAGTTCGGTCCCAATTACGATGTATGGGCCGGCTTCATGCCGCCGGAATTTTTGCCTGTGTTGATGCCGCCGCCCGCAGCTTCGGGAAGTGAAGCAGGCTAACTAACGGACCAAATAACAAATCGCTCGAAGCAAAAGAAGTCGCCGCGTTTCATTCTGAAGCCAAGAGGCAGTAGGTGGAGACGGCCCGGCCTCGGGCCGCTGCACGTCGGCGCGAGGACGCGCCGGCTCCATCAATTGCTCGTTATGAGAATTGCAAGCAACTCAAACGTTTCTGCTTTCGGAAGCGATGAAAGCGCAGGAGCGGGTGACGACTGGCCACGCGCGCAGAAGATCGTTCTAAAAGTCGCCGACGAACTGAGTAGCGGAGCCGAAAAATATCGCTTTCACGTTGAGTGAAATGAAACATCTCTAATCGTTCCGCCTGACACGTCGGTCAAAAATGATCAAAGATTCTTCGCTGCGCTCAGAATGACATTCAAGCGAATGGCACTTTCGTGGTACAATCCGGACGATGAACTGGGATGCGATTAGCGCCATTTCACAATTGATCGGCTCGCTAGCTGTCGTTTTGTCCGTGCTATATCTGGCCGTGCAAGTGCATCAGAGCACGCGGGTGGCAAAAGTGGCCATGCAAGATGCCGCGGCGACGGCCCTGCGCGATGTGACCAAGCCGTTGATGGAAAACGCCGAACTGGAACGAATCTGGCGCGTGGGGATCGAAGATATTAACGCGCTCTCAGTCGAAGAGCGGGCACGATTTTTCCATGCTGCATACCAATTCTTGAAAGCTTTTGAGACCATCCATTTTCATCATGTTTACGGAATGATGGACAGGGATCTTTGGGAAGGCTGGCACGGACTTCTTCGACACTACGTCGTCGCGCCGGGCATGGCGCATTATTGGAAACTTCGGCCTGAAGTTTTCTCGGAACGATTTCGCAATTTCGTTAACTCGCTCGAACCGCCGCCGAATCAGCGCACGGTGGGCACGCTATTTAAAGAGGAATCAAGCTAAACTGGCCTATCTCGGCTGGTGTTAGAAAAACATGCGCTGACGTGATTACGTGTTTCGTGAGCGTTACTTACACGGACCTGGCACAGGGATCACGAGTTTGCCGTCCTTCTCGGCGACAAAGTTTTCCGAATTGCTGGAGGAGCTGCCGTTTTCGTCTTTTTTCTCAACCTTGATCACGAGCTTTTTCGTCGGTTTGAGATTCAGGCAAACTTTGCCGGTGGGCCCGTCCATCGGAGTCGTCGCTTTTTTGACGTCATCCGGCGTGAGACTAACAAGTTCGATCTTCGAAATTTTCCCTTCGGCTCCTCCGGACTGCATCATTTTGTAAAACTCGAGGGCCTGTGGATCTGAGCCTTGTGTGTAAAGGAAGGACTCCAACGTGGCTGTGTCCTTACCTTCCAATGCTGCTTTGTACTTGTCGGTGAACGCCTTTTCCTGCTCGGGCGTAGCGGCCACTATGCCGAACGCGAGCGTCAGTACGAGTGCGCCAGCTGCTGTAAAGATTTTCGTTGGGGTTTTCATGGCCGCCACCGTAGTCGGCTCGATTTCCGCAAGGCAAGCCAATTCGAAAAAGAAAAATCGTTGCTGAGTTCTCCCGTGCAGAGTATTCCACTTTTGCCCGTCCGGGCATCGATACATAGCTAGTATCATGTTGAGCGAAGCGAAACATCTCGGTTTATTCTTGTGGCCGATCGGTCCAAAAAAGATCAGAGATTCTTCGCTTCGCTCACAATGACATACGTGTTCGATTGTTAGTGGCCCGATGAACATTCACGAATATCAAGCCAAAGAGTTGTTGCAGAAATTCGATGTGGCTACGACGCGCGGCAGAGTCGCGGCGACACTCGATGACGCGGAGCAGATCGCGCGTGAGCTTGGCGATATCGATATTGTTGCCAAGGCACAGATCCACGCCGGCGGACGGGGCAAGGGCACTTTCAAGAACGGATTTAAGGGCGGTGTGCACGTTCGCAAAACGCCTGACGAAGTCCGTGATGTTGCTGCGAAAATGATCGGCCAAATTCTGGTGACACACCAGACCGGGCCATCTGGTCGCGTGGTGAACAAAGTTCTCGTCGCAGAATCGGCCGATATTGCGCGCGAAATTTATTTTGCCGTCCTGCTCGATCGCGCGACCGCTGCGCCTTTAATTGTCGCCAGCACAGAAGGCGGCGTCGAGATTGAAGCTGTCGCGGCGAAATCGCCCGAAAAAATTATTCGGGAGCCGATTGATCCATTAGCCGGCCTGCAATCATACCAGGGTCGCAAATTGGCAACCCAACTCGGTTTCGAATCATCACAGCTAAAGAACGCGTCGAAATTATTCGAAGGACTTTATCGCACTTTCGTTGCGTACGATTGCTCGATGGTCGAGGTCAACCCACTGGTCGTTACGACGAAAGGCGAAGTCCTCGCGCTGGACGCCAAGTTTAACTTTGACGACAACGCACTGTATCGGCATCCGGAAATCGCTGCGATGCGTGATATAGCTGAGGAAGACCCTCGCGAGGTCGAAGCGTCGAAACATGGACTCAATTACATCGGTCTCGACGGCGACATAGCCTGCCTCGTCAATGGCGCCGGCCTTGCCATGGCTACAATGGACATCATCAAATTTTACGGGGGCGAACCCGCTAACTTTCTCGATGTCGGCGGTGGCGCGACGGAAGAGCAGGTGACCGAAGCGTTCAAAATTCTGATCGCCGACAAAAAAGTGAGAGCGATTCTGGTAAACATTTTCGGCGGGATTATGAAATGCGACGTGATCGCGCAAGGCATCATTGATGCAGCGAAAACGGTGAAGTTGTCAGTGCCGCTCGTCGTTCGCCTGGAAGGAACGAACGTCGAGCTAGGCAGACAGATGTTAAAGGAAAGCGGCCTCGCGTTAATTACGGCGGACGACCTGGCCGATGCAGCGCAAAAAGTTGTCAAAGCGGCAAATGCCGCAGGCTCCAAATCCCAAACTTCAAATCCTGGATAGCAAAAGTTATGGACGCTGCCACGAACGACGCGATCTCGAAGACCATGACAGATTGGTTCGAACAACAACAACCGAAGCCCTCAGGATGAAAATCAAGGAAATCGGCTTCGTTGCAATTCCCGTAACGGACATCCCGCGAGCACGAAAGTTTTATGAAGACGTTCTTGGCTTACACGTCTCAGACGAAATGATGGGCGGAAAATGGATCGAATACTCAGTCGGCGATAGTACGCTCGCCATTGCGAATGTTGGCGAGCAGTGGAAGCCGTCAGATCAAGGGACAGGTGCCGCGCTAGAGGTAGAAAAATTTGACGAAGCGATCAATCAGCTCAGAAACCAAGCCGTTCCATTCGCTGCTGAGCCTTTTGAAACGCCATGTTGTCACATGGCGGTGGTGCAAGATCCCGACGGCAACAAGCTTATAATTCACAAACTCAAACCCGAAGACGAGAAAGGAGTCTGCAAATGATCACAAATGAAGTGGCCTTTGTTGCCATTGCTGTATCTGACAAGGAACGCGCGCGAAAATTTTATCAGGAGACGCTGGAGTTAAAGCCGACACGCACGCAGATGGATGGCGCATGGATCGAGTACGACCTTGGCCCGACGACGATCGGAGTCGGCTCTCATCCGGCTTGGCAACCTTCGCGCGATGGAACCACCGTCGCGTTCGAGGTCGAAGATTTTGATGATGCGTACGCGAAGCTCAAACAACGCGGCGTGACGTTCGATATGGATAAAACTGAAACGCCGGTTTGCTGGATGGCGCAATTTCGCGACCCCGACGGCAACAAGCTCGTGATTCATAAGAGAAAATGACGAAGCGCGAATGAGATGTGCCCGCCGTCATCCTGAGCGGAGCAAAGCGAAGTCGAAGGATCCCATGGAACTAGCTTTAAAGTTTCGCTACGGGGTTCCTCGACTTCGCTCGGAATGACCGCTTCAATTCACCTGCTCCTAACCCAGCCATGTCTGTATTAGTTGATAAGAACACGCGACTCGTTGTGCAGGGCATCACGGGTAGCGCGGGCGCGTTTCACACCCGGCAATGCATGGATTACGGCACGAACGTGGTCGCCGGCGTCACGCCGGGGAAAGGCGGCCAAATGTTCGACGGCAAAGTGCCGGTGTTCGATACTGTTTGGGAGGCGCGACAAGAAACCGGATGCAATGCGTCAATGGTGTTTGTGCCTGCGCCGGCTGCTGCAGATTCGATCCTTGAAGCAGTTGACGCCGGAGTCGAGCTGGTAGTTTGCATCACGGAAGGAATTCCGGTGATGGACATGATGCGCGTGAAAGCGCTTCTGCGCGGGAAGAAGTCGCGACTGATCGGGCCCAATTGTCCAGGAATTATCACACCCGGCCAATGCAAGATAGGAATTATGCCCGGCTACATTCACAAGCCCGGCAATATCGGCGTGATCTCGCGCTCCGGGACGCTGACCTACGAAGCAGTATGGCAGTTAACGTCGCGCGGCTATGGACAATCGACGTGCATCGGGATTGGCGGCGATCCGATCCACGGTCTGTCGCACCTCGACTGTGTAAAGTTGTTCAATGACGATCCGGGCACAGACGCGCTGATCTTGATAGGGGAAATTGGCGGGTCCGCGGAAGAAGACGCCGCGGAATGGATCAAAGCGAACGGCAAAAAGCCCGTAGCAGCATTCATCGCCGGAAAAACAGCGCCGCCGGGGCGGCGGATGGGTCACGCAGGCGCGATCGTTTCCGGCGGAAAGGGAACTGCGGCGGGAAAAATTGAAGCGCTGGAAGCTGCGGGAATTGCCGTAGCGGAAACTCCGGCGGCAATCGCCGATACGCTCATATCGAGAATCAAGGGTTCCGCGTAATCCGCTTGGGAGTCGCGCGACCAAACATGATGCATCGCGCACGTGAAGCTCTTTGAGCTGGCGCGCATCGTTTCTTCGAACGGACGCCAACTGATTCGTTACCGTCATCCTGAGCGAAGTCGAAGGATCCCGTGGAAGAAGCCTTAACCTGACGCTACGAGATTCCTCGACTTCGTTCGGAATGACAGATTGATTAAGGCTCTCTTATGAACACACTCGCACTTATCGCAATCACCTGGGTCGGTAAAGAATACCGGTTCATTGGGCTGGACTGGAGTTACCTCGTTATTCTCGGTCTAATTGGGAACGCCACTTTTTCGATGCGTTTTCTGGTGCAGTGGATCGCCTCGGAGCGGCAGGGCGAAAGCGTAATCCCGGTTTCATTTTGGTACTGGAGCATTTTCGGGAGCGTGATCATGTGCCTCTACTTCATTTTCAAACGCGATCCGGTCGGCATCCTCGCGTACCTTCCGAATTCGCTGATCTACATTCGTAATTTGATGCTAATCCAAAAAGGCAAGTCTGCTGCCACTGCTGCCGCGCCTTCGCAGCATCCGCGCGAAATGGGTTGATGGAATTATTCTAGCGTTTGTTTCGGATTTTGAGATTCGGATTTCGGATTTTCACCCGCAGGTAAATTTGCTGCCTTCCAATCCATCGCCATGCGAATCCGTGCGCGGCCGCTGGGATGATCGAAAAAAATGAATTCCTCGAGCGGCGTCGGGTTGAGCTTGCGATAGACGCCAAGTTTAAGCGCCACTTCAGCCATCGCATCCGGCTCACGCGCGGTGTTGATGCCAAAAGCATCCGCTTCACGCTCGGTCACGCGAACCAAAGTGTTAAGAAGCGGCGTGGCGAGGAAAAGCAATGTGCAGAAAATCAACGCCAACAGCGGGAGTCCGGCTGGATCGGCAATACCGCGCACGCCCCATCTGTCGCCCCAGCGCCTGAGGGCCGCATCAAACAGAATTCGAGTAAGCCCAAATCCAACCAGTATGGAAACTGCGAGATACGTGAGCAATTTCGCGCCGTGATTCAGAACGTAATGGCCCATCTCGTGTGCCATCACCGCACGAATTTCCGGCACGGTGCATTGGTTGAGCAGATTATCGTTTAGCGCAATGCGTGTCGTACCGAGAATTCCTGAGACATTCGCGCTTACGCGCGTCGTTTGGCGCGACGCATCCACCTCGAAGACCTGTTTTACCGGGATTTCATTCGCCCGCGCCATTACGAGAATGGGCTCGCTGATTTCAGGCTTCGTTAGCGGTTTATACGTATTGAACAGCGGCTCAATGAATACCGGCGCGATGAAGAGCACAAAAAATGAGAAAGCGACAGCGACGCCCGTTCCCCAGATCCACCACGTTTTTGGTGCGCGTCTAAAAATGGCGTACAGCACGATGAAGAAAATCGTGCCGCCGACAAGCGTGATGCCAAGACCAACCAACTGCTCCCGAAACCAGGCCGGAAAATTCTGTGTGGCGAGTCCGTATTGATGCTCCCGAAAGAAGTGCTCGTAAATGTTGAGCGGAAAGCTCAAGAGAAAGGCGAGCAATAAATACGAAATGCTGTAACAGGCGACTTGCAGCGTTTTGTATCTCGTTAGTCGTTCCGACAAATCGCGTAGCCGCTCTGAAATCCGCGAGGACAGCAGCAGAATCGATATGGCTGCGGCAACAAGATAATTCCAAAGAAGCAGCCAGTAGCCTCCCTCGAAGTAGGCATCTGATTTATCACGCTTGTCTTGCGGCACACTGTTCAACCACGCCTGTGTCGCCGCAGCCGGATCAAGCGATGTGGACTGTTGCAGAGCGGGCGATTCCTTACTCGGTCCGCTGTTTTCGTTCGCCTTCGCGTCTAACGTGGCACTTTGAATTGAAGTCCGCGTGGGAGTTGCATCAGCTAAGACTGATCTCGATGAGATCATCAACGCGGCGACTATCGCAATTGGAAGCAATAATTTGTTCACGGGCACCAGGCAGACATCGGTCACGTCGAATTGTCAAAGAAAGCAGCCTTATTATACGACGCAATCCGCATCGGGACGCGCGTGCAGGTTGCGACCGCGGCAAATCGCCTCTGCTCTCTAAGGCTTGACAGTCACCATCGCATTAGGCTGGACTAGCCGGCGCCGACGATGGTAAACAAACAACATGAAAGCGCTCGTGTCGGAGTGGCTGGTTTGCGGGCTCGCGCTCGGAATTACTTTTGTCTCCAGCTTAAATGCCCAAACGCCCTCGCCCGACACTGCCCGCTACGGCCCTTACCCCACCTATTATAAAGAGATCGTTATGCAGTGGCTCAACACGCAATTGATCGATCCGGACAGTGCACGCATTGAGTGGAGCGGAGACCCCAAACCGTCCGATACGACCAAGGGCAGCGAATCTGTGTCGGGTTATCTCGTTAATTTCACTGTGAACGCACGAAATCGTTTTGGCTCTTACACGGGCAAGCAAAAACATTCTGTGCTCATCCGCAATGGCGCGGTAATCAAGAGCATGGGGTTCGGTTATTAACGAAGATGAAACAATTCAAATTAAGTTCTAAACGGAAATCATCCGGACAGGTCATTGTCCTGCTGATCATCGTTCTGGCGTTGCTTGGTGGCGCGTGGTGGTGGATGAATTCCAATAAAGAGAGTGCAGCGAAGGAAGGAACAGCATTTGCCAGGGAGGCGATTCAGAAAATTGCTGTCCAGCATGACATTAATTTTTTCAATTCACGGCTCAGTCCCCAGGCGCGCGCGAATTTTCCCGCTTCGACGCAACAGGAGTTTATGAACGAGATTTTGAAGCTCGGGGCCCCGGTTCGGCCGGTGGACGTTCAGGGCAAGATTGAATTCAATTCACAATTCTTCGAGCCACACGGGTCTTTCCATTCGCGGATATATTATCCAGCGAAATACGCCGATATGGATCTCACGATCTCGCATCCAGTCGGTCGCTGGCAGATCGACGAGATCGCATTTATCCCACAGCAGCAGGCCGCGCCTGGACCTGCGCCGGCGGCTGCGCCTCCGCCTCCAGCTGCGCCTGCACCGCAAGCTCCGCCTGCATCTCCAGGTGAGTCTGCACCGCAAGCTCCACCGGCATCTACAGCTGCACCCGGCGCTGGAGGCTGAAAGAAAGTCAGGGCTGCGCTTCCTGCAAGGAAGCGGCTACAGCAACAAACGGTCGAACGAATCGAGACAAATCTGCGACCACGTCTCCATGACTTCACGGCGCGCGAGCAATTCGTCTTTCGCAAGAAATGTAAGGCCGGTGATCATCGCTTCGCGTTTTTCCACCTTCGGCTCTGCCAGTCTGAAGACATGAACGATGCCAAGATGCACGCGCCCAACCTCGGTCGTGTCATCGTTTAGAAGCGCCACGATTCGATCTTCGAACGGAGCATCGATCTTGATCTCTTCATTCACTTCGCGTTCCACACCCGCGCGATACGCCTGCTCATCCATGGCAAAGAGCGATTCGTCTGTCTCATTCATGTGACCGCCGATCCCGATTGAGCCTTTCGCCACCAGGCGCTGTTCGCCGGCTTTCTTTCCGCGGACGTAGTAAACGACTTTGTTCTGAAACGCGATGAGCGCGTAAGGAATGATTTGTTTGTACGCAGGATTGATCTCGGCGTCGGGGCGCGAAAGAAAGAAATTATTTCCACGCGAGAGGAACGCATCGAGATATTTTTGCGGCTCGAAGTTGAGGCCGTGAAAAGACCCAAGTTCGTCGAACAAGCTGCGCCTGACGACGAGCACGTTTTCCTGAGTCACCTTCATCGTCATTGTCATTCTGAGCGAAGCGAAGCGAAGTCGAAGAATCCCGTTGCAATACGCATAGTTTCGCCACGGGATGTCTCGACTTCGCTCGACATGACAAGAAACATCAAAACGAGTACGTGACGCCCACCTGCGGGCCAAACAGATTGAGGCTGGGATTCGGATCGGTTTGTCCGCCGTTGGACAGATGCTGGTAAAGCGCGCCTACATCCAGTTTCCAATGATCGTTCACCATGTAGGAAATGCCTGCGGCCGATAAAATGTTGAATGTGAAATCCTGTCCCTGGGCACCTGGAATATTCGCGTGGCTGTCGATCCAGCCGCCGCCTACGCCTCCGGAAAAGTAGGGAGCGAAGCGGCTGCCTCTTGGCACGAAATTGTAGCGAAAGCCGAGATTAAATCCGAAATAGTAGTTTTCGATACCGCGAAAGATCGGCTCTCCCATGGCGGTCACGTAAAATTGATGGTAACCGCGCAGCCACGTGTCGCTGTCTACCACTCCCCAGCGAATCCGCCCTGTCAAAAATTCAGATCCGATTTCGTAGCCTGCCGGGGCATTGATCGCGCCTAACAAATAGCCGGACTCAATTGCGAAATCGAATCGCGGAGGATTAAAGTCGCTGCGGGCGGATTCAACCTGGGTTTCCGGTGTGCCGCCGAAGAGGACAGAGCAAAGGCTGAGAAACAACAGGACAGCATATATCCGAGCGTGTTTCATTCGCGCGCTACGATAGGAACGCTTGATCGGATTGCAATGGTAGGGACAGCGCGCCGCGCTGTCCTGACGCCGCAGCGCGGCGTCAGGACCTGGCGAATTCGGCAAGATCCGGAGGAAGCGCGCTGCTCCATTCGCGCGTGCCTTCGACGCCTAGTTTCGCAGAGTGCAAAGCGTGTCGTGGCAACAGGAGCCTGTGCTCGAGCTCGTGAGTCCAACCAGTTTCGATGAAACGCAAATACAGCTGCTCGTCTGGTCCGTAAATTTTATCGCCTACAATCGGATGGCCGACTGAGGCGAGATGCACCCGAATCTGATGAGTGCGTCCGGTGCGCGGAACCGCGCGAATGATGGCGAAGCGATCGCCGGACGACGTCGATCTTTTGAACCGCCGTTCAACAAAAAATTCCGTCTGTGCTGGTGCGCCCGCGGCGTGAATCATTTGTTTCAGCCAGATCACAGAGTGTTGATGTTTGCCCTGACGATCTAACGGAGCGTCAATGAGTTTGCGTTCCCACTCAGGCCAGCCCCAAACGATCGCGAGATATTCTTTCCGCAAAGACTGTCGCTGCATCAAGAGGCCAAACTCTCGTGCCGCTGCGGCAGTTTTCGCCACGAGCACCAGGCCGCTCGTCTCGCGATCCAATCGGTTCACGATTGAAACCTGTCCGCCGCTTGCGATTTCGAAAGCGAGCAGCTCGCGTAATTGCTTCCACAACGTAGGTGCGCCGTTCGGCTTGGTGGGATGGATAAGAAGAAACGGCGGCTTATTGACCACGACGTAGTCGTCACTCTCATCTACGATTTCGAAGTGGAGGAGGGCAGTAATGGAATAATTGAGAAGGGAATATGCTTGAGTTCAAAGGCTATCGTTCGATCAATCAGTAATCGAAGCCTCGATTCCCGTGCTTGACCTGGCTACCAAAACTGTTTTACCTAAAACGCCTCAGCCTTAACCAGGAGCTGACCTTGGATTCCAAAGACATCAAAGAAATCAAAGCGATCATCGATTTGATGAAAAAGCACGATCTCTCCGTGTTTGAGATCGAAAAGGAGGGCTTTCGTCTGAAGCTGCAGAGAGGTGCTTCCGCCTCGCAATCGGCGACAGCTGCGCCGGCTGGGCCCGGTGCTGCGGTTAAAGGTTCGGGAGCAGGAGCCGAACCGCCGCCGCCTGCTGCGAAAGCGATCGAAACCATTCCGATGAAAGAAATCGTTTCGCCAATGGTGGGTACATTTTATCTCGCTGCATCGCCGGACGCGCCTGCTTTTGTTGAAGTCGGGAAACCTGTCACCGAAGACACCGTCGTTTGCATTATCGAAGCGATGAAAGTGATGAACGAGATTAAGGCCGAAACCAGCGGCGTTATCGCGGAAGTGCTCGCGGAAAACGGCAAGCCGGTCCAATTTGGCCAGGCGCTTTTCAGGGTGCGTTGAGGTAGGGTCGGCGCGCTGCGCCGACCGGACACCGCATCGCGGCGTCCCTACCAGGAAAAATAATGTTTCAAAAAGTTCTCGTTGCTAATCGCGGAGAAATCGCGCTACGAGTGATTCGCGCCTGTAAGGAACTCGGCGTTCGCACCCTCGCGGTGTATTCGGAAGCAGACGTCGATTCGCTGCACGTCCAGCTCGCCGACGAAGCAATCTGCATCGGGGCCGCGCCGAGCCTTGAGAGCTATTTGAAAATCGATCGGATCATGAGCGCGGCCGAAATCGGTGATGTTGATGCAATTCATCCCGGGTATGGATTCCTCGCTGAGAATCCGCATTTCGTGGAGGTCTGCGAAAGCTGCAACATCAAGTTCATAGGGCCGTCCTCTCGTGCGATGCAATCGATGGGTGATAAGAACGCTGCTCGTGCGGCTGCGCGCAAAGCGGGCGTGCCGGTAACGCCTGGCAGCGATGGAATCGTTGAAACCGAGGATGAGGCGATGAAAATCGCAAAGAAACTTGGTTACCCGGTGATGATTAAGGCGGCTGCCGGCGGGGGCGGGCGCGGGATGCGCGCCGCGCATAATGAGCCAAGCCTTAAATCCGCCTTCCATAGCGCGCGTCATGAGGCGCAGAAGGCATTCGGAAACGATGAGGTGTATCTGGAAAAGCTTATCGTCAATCCGCGCCACATCGAATTTCAAATCATGGCCGATAGCCATGGCCACATCATTCATCTCGGCGAACGCGATTGCTCAATTCAACGGCGTAACCAAAAGATGATTGAAGAATGCCCGTCGGCTTTAATGACGCCAAGTCTTCGAAGGAAAATGGGGAATGCTGCCGTGAAATTGGCCAAGTCAGTCGGGTACGAAAATGCGGGAACGATTGAATTTCTGGTCGACCGAGACAGGCATTTTTATTTCATGGAAATGAACACACGCATCCAGGTGGAGCACACCGTCACTGAGGAAGCTTATGGATGCGACCTCGTGAAGGAGCAGATCCGCATCGCCGCGGGCCAGCCACTTTCGGCGCATGTCGCACGTGTCGCACGTGCGGAACCGCGCCTGCACGCAATTGAATGCCGTATCAATGCTGAAGATGCGGCTAACAACTTCCAGGCGACGCCGGGCCGGATTGATTTTTATTACGCGCCAGGTGGCCGCGGCGTTCGCGTCGACTCGCACGTCTATACAGGCTACACGGTGCCCCCATATTATGATTCGCTGATTGCGAAAATAATTACTGTCGGTTCGACGCGGATCAATGCTATCGATCGAATGCGCCGCGCTCTGGACGAGTACTACATTACCGGCATTAAGACCACCGTGCCGTTTCATGCCGCCATGATGCGGAACGGCGATTTCCGCGACGGAAACTACGACACTGGTTTGATCGACCGCCTCGTTTCAGCGGGCAAGCTCAACTTGAGCACACGGCCGCTTCGTTTGCATGAATGAAGTGTTGCGTGCTGTAGCGTGCGCTGTCCTCAGCGCATTGGGTTCGGCGCGGCTGCAATCCGCTGAGGACAGCGGACACTACAACCCCAATGAGGCCACTACGTGATTGTCGTCTTTACGGGATCGTTGACCTCGGCTACGTGGAACGAGGCGATGCTGCTCGCATCTTGGAGCAAATGATGCGGGGTGGCGTCGATCTGATTCAGCTCCGTGGAAAAAACAAGTCAATCGGCGAACTCGTGAATCTCGCAGCAGAGTTACATGACTTCGCAGCGAAATCTTCCACGCCGATGATCATGAACGATCATGCTGAAATCGCAACGCGCGTACCCGTCGAAGGCGTGCACGTGGGCCAGGATGACGACCCGGTCGAAATCGTGCGACAGAAAGCCGCCCGCGACATTTTGGTCGGCAAATCTACACACAGCCTGGAACAAGCGCGCGCCGCGCAACGCGAAGGTGCGGACTACATCGGCTTCGGTCCGATCTTCGCGACGCCGACAAAACCTGATTACGCTCCAATTGGTCTTGAAAACATCAGACGCGTTCACGAAGAAGTGAACCTGCCGATTTTCTGTATCGGTGGCATCAATATCGACAATCTACAGAGCGTGATTGACGCCGGCGCAAAGCGCGTTGTCATGGTTTCAGCGTTACTCAAGGCGCATAACGTTGTTGATTACGCGCGCTGCGCTACAGATATGCTGGCTTAAACGCCCATGACGAAGCACGAATGACGAATGAATGCTGATCAATGACGAAGCTCGAATGCCGAATGACGAAGGAATGACGATCAATACCAGGCTCAAATGACGAATGGCGAAGGAATAAAAATGACCGTCATTCCGAGCGAAGTCGAGGAATCCCGTAGCGGAAGCTTTCAGGCGGTTCCTCGGGATCCTTCGACTTCGCTCAGGATGACCGACGTGGCTACTGACTCGTTATTCGTGCTTCGTTCGTCCTTCGTCATTCGGATTTCGTCATTCTAGTCATGTCTGTTCTCATTGTTGGATCTATTGCAATCGATACGGTTAAGACTCCGGTGGAGGAACACTCGGAGTTGTTAGGCGGCTCGGCGTCGTACGCCGCACTTGCGGCAAGTTTCTTTTCGCCGGTTCGGCTGGTCGGCATCGTTGGGAACGATTTTCCGAAATCGGAATTCGATTTTTGGAGATCGCGCAAGATTGATACCGAAGGTGTACAACGAGTGAACGGAAAAACGTTTCGCTGGTCGGGCGAATATTCGTGGGACCTGAACACGCGGGAGACGCGTTCTATCGATCTCAATGTGTTCGAAGATTTCAAGCCGGAGTTGCCGGAGACGTATCGACAGACCGATTTTGCCCTGCTGGCGAATATCGCGCCGTCGCTTCAAACGCATGTGCTCGAGCAAATGGAACGTCCCCGTTTTGTTGTCGCCGATACCATGGACCTTTGGATTGGGACAGCGAGGTCAGATCTCGATGCGCTGCTTCGCCGTGTTGATCTTTTGATCTTGAACGACAGCGAAGCGCGCGAAATGACCAAGGAAACGAGTCTTATCAAAGCAGGACGGCGCATCCAGAAAATGGGCCCTGTCCACGTTGCCATTAAGAAAGGTGAGCACGGCGCGCTGCTCTTCGGTGAAGGCGACCGCTTCTTCAGTTGTGGAGCGTATCCCCTCGAAGACATACACGATCCGACCGGGGCAGGGGACACGTTCGCCGGCGGCATGGCCGGTTATCTCGCGGGCACGGTAAAGACAGTGCACTTCAATGATCTGCGAAAGGCAATGATCTACGGAAGCGTGCTGGCCAGTTTTTGTGTGGAAGCATTCAGTCTGGAGCGTTTGCGCAATCTCTCAATGGAGGAAATCACAAAGCGCTACGAGATGTTCAAACTGATGAGCCAATTCGAAGTGCCGCCAGAATGATCGGCACCGAGGAGTATCGCGATCTCCTGCGACGCAGCTTGATCGTAACGGGCGCGTGCATTCTTGCAGTGGTGATCTGTTACTTCTGGGTTGATCGCGGCGTGGCCTTCTTTGTTTACAACCATCACATCAACACGATCGAAGCCTTTCGCTGGCTCACGTACCCGCCGCCGGAAGTACAAAACTGGTCGGCTCTGGTGCTGACGATTCTGATTGTCAGGCGCGCGTGGGGACCATTCTTGCGATGGCAAAAGGTATTGCTCGTCGCCTGTATCAGCTTGATCGTTGCCGACGATTTTCGGATCTCGTTAGGCGATGTTTTCGGTCGTTACTGGCCGGAGACTTGGACGCATGACAATCCCTCGCTGATCGGCACAGGCACATATGGATTTCATCCGTTTCAGCGAGCGGACGACGTCGGCAGCTTTCCGTCAGGTCATGCCTGCAGAATTCTGGCATTCGCCGGAGTATGGATGATCGCCATGCCCGCCACTCGCGTCATAGCGATCATTGTTTCTGTTCCCATGCTCCTGAGTCTTGTGGCGATGAATTATCATTTCGTCAGTGACGTGATCGCCGGCAGCGTGTTAGGCGCACTGATAGCCACATATGGCGTGCATTTGGCCCGGCTCAAAATAGCGTGCGAGGATCCCCGTCAGGCAGAGCAGTAATAACCAGGCAACTCGCGCGAACGCATTACGAGAGGTTTAAAGCATGAGCCATTTTGAGATTTCAAGGTGATTAACAAGCTTCCATCGCCTTTCGTTTCGATTATCTGCTGTGCGATCTGGCTAGCCACACTCGACCCGGGCGATGCAAGGGGAAAAGAGAAAGATTGGATCACGCTCGACAACTGTCGGCTCATTCCGAACGAGGCGAACGACGGCGACAGTTTTCACGTTCGGGCGAACGACACCGAATATCTGGTCCGACTCTACTTTGTTGATGCGCCAGAAACGGCGGGCATCAGTGCGGCGCGTCTGATCGAGCAGGCCGAATATTTTGGGGTCAGCGTGCCCCAGGTCATTGAAATTGGTCTGGACGCCAAAAGATTCGTTGACGCTAAACTGTCCGAGCCGTTCAGCGTCGTAACACGATTGGCGGGAGGATTAGGACGAAGCAAGGTCCAACGCATCTATGGATTTGTGCGAACTAACGAAGGCGATCTCGGCGAACAGTTGGTCGCCAATGGGCTTGCGAGAATCCACGGCACAACCGCACCAGCGCCCGGCGCTTCGAGCTCTGCTGACGAACGCGAAAAACTCGCACAACTGGAGAGTGAAGCGAAGCGACGAAAAGTCGGCGGATGGGGCATGACCGAACAACCATTTAATGGAGGTTCGCAGTCGCACTCGTCGCCTGATGTGTCGCGTTGGATTTCTACCACACCAACGTCCAGCTCGTCGGCTGTCGCTACGAGTCCAAGTGAGCTAAAGAACCGCTCGAAAGAAAAAACGCATCTTGGTAACATCGACGTCAACACCGCGACAGAAAAAGAACTAACAACCGTGCCGGGGATTGGGCATGTGCTGGCTGCGCGCATTATCGCAGCGCGACCATTTCGCAGTGCTGACGATTTAAAAAAGGTTAGCGGGATCGGCGACAAAAAATACGCGCAAATTCGGCCGTATTTTCAGTGATCTGATTCGATCATGATCAGGACCACAACCAAGCAAGAATAAGAGAAAAGCGCGCCCGAGAGGATTCGAACCACTAACCTTCTGATCCGTAGTCAGATGCTCTATCCAGTTGAGCTACGGGCGCCCCTGAAGAGCGGTAATTTGCGGAGGAACGGCGGGGCGGTCAAATAACACTAAAAATTTTCGAACCGATTCGAGTATTGGGATCGATTTACTTCAAGCAGGGCTATGGAGTTTGCATCGCGAACAGCACCTAAGCTCGAATCCGGACCAAGCGGCGCGGATCCTTCTCAGTCACATCAACAGGCCACAACCTTACGTCTGTTCATTCGCGAAACAGCGTTAACAGAAAAATACCATGAACAACCAAGACTCTGATCGTACCGACCTCAATGGCAATACCACACGCCGCAAATTTATCGGAACGGCGGCGCTCAGCAGCGCAGCGCTGTTAGGAGGAGGACTAACTTCACTCCTTTCGCGATCTGTTTTAGCTGCGGGCGATTTCCAATTTGTTGAGGCGACAATCCCCGAACTTCAGGACGCAATGGCTTCGGGTGAGTTGACCAGCGCACATTTGGTTAGGGGCTACCTGGAACGTATCCAGTCCCTCAACCCCCTGCTGCATTCGGTGATCCAAACAAATCCACTTGCCGTGTGCATCGCCCAGCAGCTCGATGAGGAGCGGCGTAACGGACACATTCGCGGTCCGCTTCACGGGATTCCTGTTTTGGTGAAGGACAACATCGCGACGGAAGCTGAAATGTGTGATGGCAACGAGCGGACGATGCAAACGACTGCCGGGTCGCTGGCATTGGTTGGTAGCGTCGTGCCGGGCGACGCAGTCATCATTCGGCAGCTGCGCAATGCTGGCGCAGTGATCCTTGGCAAAACAAATCTGGGCGAATGGGCAAACTTCCGTGGCAGTGACATCGCATACCCCCTGGCCGTGGGTTGGAGTGCGCGTGGCGGAAACACAATCAATGCATATAACTTGAGCTACACGTCATGGGGTTCCAGCGCAGGTTCCGCAAATGGCGTCGCCGCTAATTTGTGCTCGGTTGCCGTAGGCACTGAGACAGATGGATCAATCACTGGCCCATCCGCCGTCGAGTGTGTTGTCGGTTTGAAACCGACTCTTGGTTTGGTTTCGCAACAGGGGATAATCCCAATCTCGCATCAGCAGGACACCGCTGGGCCAATGGGCCGCAGCGTCACCGATGTTGCGATTCTTCTCAACACATTGAAATCGCCCTTCGGTCGCGTAATTGGTCAGCCCTTACCTAATGATTATACGCGGTTCCTGCGACGGGGCTCGCTGCAAGGCGCGCGGATCGGACGCGACGTTCGCTATTTCGATTACAGTTACTACGGCAGCGGCATTCCTGGCGATGCCTCAACCGTAGGGTTTGCGGAGCACGCATTGGAAGTGATGAAAGAATTGGGTGCAACCGTTGTC
>DASYSX010000289.1:0-5389 GCA_036002955.1 Candidatus Udaeobacter sp.
TCCAGCGCAGACTACACCTTTCGCATGAACAGGCCGGTAGCCAGCGTGGACCCCGAACAGAACGTTTAGCGCGTCCACGATTGCCTCGTAAACGAGCTGTTTCTCCGGCGCAAGGTTACCTGTTGCCCTAATCATAGAATAGTGTGGTGTACCAACTTCTTGTTCATGAAATTACGTCCAGAAGCTGTTTTAAGACAACCGCCTCATTGCGTGCTTGGTCCCGGGCTCCGTAAACGAGAGTTACTGCTCCTTCTCTAACCTTGCTCTTTATCAGGTTGAGTTGTTCGGCGTGATGTTTGATCTCCGTTTGATAACGCCAGCGGAAGCTCCGCCACTTCTTCGGATCGTGCCCGAACCATTTCCGAAGCTCGGTGCTTGGAGCGATCTCTTTCAACCAGAGATCGACCTTCGCCTTTTCCTTGGTCAAACCGCGCGGCCAAAGCCTGTCCACCAGGATGCGGGTGCCATCGTCCTTGTGCGGCGGTTCATACACTCGCTTGAGTTTTACTTCGTGTTTCACTTCTTCGTCGACCTTAGTAGCCAGTGAACTCTTCCGTCCGAATGTTGTCCTCGTTAACTCCTGACTCGGTTAATACCTTGCGCATCGAGGCTACCATTCCCTGTGGACCGGCGATGTAGAAAATAGGAACTGCTAAATCATCGATGTATTTCGAAAGCATCGCTTTCGTCATGTGCCCTATTTCCTCATGCCACTCCCGGTTTGATTTTTCCATCCCCGTCATTGTGCCCACAAGGTGTAGTGCGGATTCTTCTCGTGTGGCTTATTCAAGTCGTTCAGGAAGGCTGCGTCCTCCGGCCGTTTGTTCGAATCGATGACGATGATGCGGCGCGCGACCTGGTCGTGAATCGCTTGCAGCACAATGCTCCGCACCGGTGTCACACCGATGCCGCCGGTCACGAAAACGGCGGGGATAGCCGCATTGTTATGGAGCGTGAAGGAGCCATAAGGAGCATCCAGCGTGAGTTCGGTCCCGAGAGGCATCGTTTTTAATACTCGCTTGAAGGCCGTGTCGCGCATCCGTGTGGCTGACATCAGATCGTCTTCATAAGGAGCGCTCGCCAAAGAGAACCCTCGTGTGTTGCCTTCCGCGTCAGTTTCAGGTGGATTGATCAGAGTGTAATCGGCGAATTAGCCCGCCTTGTAGACAAACCCCTTCGGTTTTTCGAAATGAAATGCCATCGTTCCAGCGGCGATCTCCTCTCTGGCTTTTAGTTTAACTTTGTAGATCGGCATCGGATGGTTTTCCTAGTGATAGTTTTACGGGCGTTATTTGTCGCGTCTTCGAGAAAAGGTAAGCGAGTATTCATGACCGCGTGCAGCTCCAATCATCCAGTAAACCCGATAAGTCAAGACATTCCTTGACTAATAACGTGGACTGGTCTCTCTTAGCATTGTGTCTTGATCTCAGTCTGTGAGATCATGACCCGCTCTATTGAAATGAGGACCGCGTTCAGCGCTCTGGCTTTTTTTTTCTTTTGTGCCGCGACCACGGCTGCGGAAAAGGTGTCGCTGATTAAAGTCGATGGCGCGATTGGTCCGGCGACCGCGAGTTACATTTCGCGCAGCATTGCAGAAGCACAGACGCAAAGCGCGCAATGCCTGATCATTCAACTCAACACTCCGGGCGGTTTGCTCGATTCGACGCAAAAGATCGTGCAGAGCTTCCTCGGATCGAATGTTCCGGTCGTGGTTTATGTCGCTCCCACTGGCGCGACGGCGACCAGCGCCGGCTGTTTCATTACCATCGCGGCGAGCGTTTCGGCGATGGCGCCAGCTACGACCATCGGCGCGGCCCATCCGGTCTCGTTAGGCGGTAACCCAATCGGCGGCGAAGAGAAAACCGACGACACCATGAAGCAGAAGCTGGAGAACTTTTCCGTCAGCTACATCGAGACGATTGCCGCGCGGCGCCACCGCAATGTGGAGTGGGCAAAGTCGGCCGTGCGCGACAGCGCCTCGATCACGGCGGAGAAGGCGCTCGAGTTAAAGGTGATCGACCTGATCGCGCCTGATCTGCCGGCCTTGTTACAACAACTGAACGGACGCGTCGTGGACGGTAAGACGCTCAAGACCGCGAACGCGGAAGTTTCCGAGATCAAGATGTCCTCCTCCGAACATATCTTTCAAACGCTCTGGCGGCCCGAGGTCATGTTTGTCCTCATGCTCATCGCGATCTACGGGATCATCGGTGAATTGACGATGCCCGGCGCGATCCTGCCGGGTGTGGTCGGCGCGATCGCTTTGGTCCTCGCGCTCTATATGGCAGCGATTCTGCCGGTCAATGTAACCGGCCTCGCCTTGATCGCACTCGCTCTGATGCTCTTCCTCTTTGATATCTATGCGCCCACACATGGCATCCTCACGGTTGGCGGAATTGTTTCATTTCTGATCGGCTCGCTCATGCTCTTCAACCGCGCCGATCCGCTCTTTCGTTTGTCACTCAGCTACATCATTCCGGCGACGCTGATAACGGCCGCGTTCTTTGTTTTTGTGATCGGAAAGGGCCTGCGCGCGCAGACTCTGCCGGTAAAGGCGGGGGTGGAAACGATGCTTGGAAAAACTGTCACCGCATTAACCGACATCGACTCGCGAGGCGGCAGGATTTTCATTGAAGGCGAGAACTGGAACGCGGTCAGCGATACTCCGATCGAGAAAGACGAGCCCGTGCAGGTCGTAGCCGTGGAAGGATTAACTTTGAAGGTAATAAACAAGGAGAAATAAACTCATGTCATCACTTGAAGCACTGCCGCGGCTAATTGGTTGGATCATACCGCTCGTCATTCTTGCCGTGATCATCTTGCCGCAGATGATCCGAATTCTGCGCGAGTACGAACGCGGCGTGATTTTTCGGCTCGGAAAATTGATTGGCGCGAAAGGGCCGGGATTGATTTTCCTCATCCCGATCGTGGACCGGATGGTGCGAATCGATTTGCGTGTCGTGACGATCAACGTCGAACGCCAGGAAGTGATGACGCGCGACAACGTGCCGGCGACGGTCGATGCGGTGGTTTATTTCCGCATCGTCGATCCAGCGGCCGCGGTCGTGAAAGTGGAAAATTTCCTCAAGGCCACGTCGCTCATCGCGCAGACCACCTTGCGCAGCGTGCTCGGCCAGGCGCCGCTCGACGATTTGCTTTCGCAACGCGACTCGATCAACCAGAAATTGCAGGACATCATCGACAAACAAACCGAACCATGGGGGGTGAAGGTTACGGTGGTGGAAGTAAAGGACGTGGTTTTACCCGACACGATGAAACGGGCGATGGCCAAGCAAGCCGAAGCCGAGCGTGAACGTCGCGCCAAGGTCGTTAACGCCGAGGGCGAATTTCAAGCCGCCGAAAAAATGGTGCAGGCCGCTGCGATGATGAGCAAAGAACCGATCGCGCTCCAACTGCGTTTCCTGCAAACCATGCGCGAGATTTCGAGTGAGCATAATACGACCACTTTCTTCCCGATTCCCATCGATCTCCTCTCGCTCTTCTCGAACAAAAATGGGCCCGGCAAGTCATAGGATTGATGGGACGGCCGCTACCTGCTTAAAGCGAGAAAAGCATCCGCAGATTACGCAGATTTCACCAGATTGGAAGAGGGGCTGACGGCGTTCAACAATCTGTGTCAATCTGCGTAATCTGTGGAGAAATGCCTTTTGGCGGACTCGGCCTGTCCAATGCGCTGCGTTCGGTTTGCGCTGGCAAGACTGCGAAGGGTTGCTTCGCCTGCTCGGTTATCTCGGCACGGTGACGGCTTCGTACGCGAACCTTTGCTCCGTATCTGCGCAATCCATACTATCCGTGGATGAGAGCACGAGTGATGGACTTTCAAGGTAAAATGACCACGCTTGGCGCCAGGCGTCGCTGGGCGCGATTCCCATATTGCCAGCGGGTGTCTCCATTATGTGAGAAGGCACTCTAAATGTTGGGCAGGATGTCGAAGTATTCATCATCCTCGTTCCTGCCCCCTTCTCCCTTGCCAAGACTCTTTTCCGTTTCGACAAACTCAATGCGTTTTATCCACTTCACCATTTTGTAGCCGAGCTGGTTTTCGACACGCAGCCGAAGCGGCGCGCCATATTCGTTAGGCAACGGAGCCTGGTTCATCTCATAGGCGAGCAAACATCTCGCCTCGAGCGCTGTTTTGATCCTTTGCGTGTCATAGTATTCTCCACCGTACAACCCGTCGCCGTAGGAATAGAAAGCTACGACTTTTGCCTCCGGCTTGGGTTTAACGATCTCGATCAACCGCTTAAACGGAAGCCCGCCCCATTGCGCGATTCCCGACCAGCCTTGGATACAATGATGCATGGAAATGTATTCTTCTTTGCCGAGCGCGCGAAGTTGCTCAAGTGAGAGCTCGAGCGGATTTTCCACCAAACCGTCAATCTTCAAATTGAAATCCTTGAATCCATTCGCCGCAAGTTGCCTCCATTTATTTGAAGCTGGCAACTTTCCATTCGGCCAGAAGAAAGGGGAGATGTCCTCTTTAGTGTAGCGTTCATCTGGCTTGAGACGGCTCAACACATTCCAGTGAAATAGGCCGGTGATGGCCTTATTTAAATGCTGCATGGTCCGAGGATATTTCCATGCGATAAAGTGAAAGAGGACCCACGAAAGTACAACCAGGCCAATGGCGATCAGGCCCAGAACCATCCCGATGAGGTGCGTGTTATCACGCCCGGTTACGATGTGGTTCATGTTTCTGACAAATCCAGTGATGGCGACCAAGCCTACATGTACGACCAGAAAGCAGAGGTAACCGATCAGCAAAATAAAATGGATGGATCGCGCTCCCTGCCTGCCCCCGAAGAGCTTTGGGAAAAAAGGGAACCGACTATCAACCGCGGGCGACATCGCTATCCCGGTCAACATGGAGAGCGGTGCCATGATGAAAATGACAGCGAAGTATGAAAGCTGTTGGAGCGGGTTGTATTGATAGAAGGCGTTTGGCTCCGCCGGCATATGCAACGTGACGTAATAGACAAAAACTTTCCAGGCGGCAGAAAGAATTTCCCACGAGGTCGGAACCAGGCGCCTCCATTGATCGGTGAAGAATAGCAACGCGATAAAAATAAAACCGTTGAGAAGGAATCCATAAACCGATAGAAAATGCCACGAGCGGGCCATGCCTACGGTGTGCCGATAACCTGGCAAGGCCAGCCACGGAGAAATGTAACGGGCGTCCTCTTTCGCAGTCCATTCGCGGTCCGTCGGAACTTTGAGTGGCGTGAATCGCATCCACTCCGAATTCGGCGTGCAATCGCGGTTCCAATAAAGCCGTGGGTGGTCCATCAAAATGGAGAGTCCGCTGCGGACAAGGAGCATCAGAAAAAAGAAGTTCACAAAATGAGTCAGTCGCAACCAAGCGGGGAAA
>DASYSX010000290.1:0-4777 GCA_036002955.1 Candidatus Udaeobacter sp.
TAGACCGCAGGCTTCACCGAGTCGCAGCCACGCCTCGATCCCGCCTTCGTCAAGGAGCGGCGGCTTCCCAGCCGCCGACATTCCTCCCTGTGGGGCGGACTGGAGACCGCCCGTCCTTGCAGCTACCCCATCGTGGTCGAGAATGCGATGAATCCACGCGCGTCGCACTTCGCGCACGGGGCAGTTTGCGAGAATCGCGGCGTCTTTAATCGGAATGTTTCTCTGATAATAGAACCGATTCGCGACCCAACCGCGCAGCGCGTCCGGCGAAAGCCTGCCTTCGTTCATCGCGACATGGAACGGATGCTTATCGTGATAAGCGCGCCCTCCGATCGCCCGCAACTTTTCAACGAACGTTTCGTGGTCCCAGAGTCCCGTGGTCATGACAAATCCCCACTCATGCTCGTGCTCATGCTCGTAATCGCAATCGAAAGCTGCCGAGAATGAGCACGAGCACGAAATGAAAATTCATAAGACGATTTCCAAACCATCACGGGCAATCTCTATTCCCGCCTCCTCAACTTGAGCGCGCTCGTAGGAGCCAGGCATCAGAATAGGGTTGGTATTGTTGATGTGGGTGTAAATCTTCCGGTGCGCCTGCGATTGCTGCAACACATCAAAGCTGCCGTCGTTGATCGGCAAATGATTCATCTCTCGCGCGCTGCGAGCGCCGGGCCGTACTCGACCGAGCTCTTCTTCGCTCCAGAACGTCCCGTCAAATATCACAAGATCAGATGTATGAACTGCGTCGCGCAGTTGCTGAGTGAAACTGCCGACACTCGGAGCAAACAGCGCAGTTCGGCCGGATGTGGCGTCGCGAAATTGAAATGCAATGGTGCCGGGCAGTTCAATCGCTCGAAATGCCAGGCTGGAGTCCAGAGATTGAAATTTCGGAACCACCGTGCGCCATTCGATTCCACGGAATCGCTTGAGGGTGCGGTCAAGCCATCCGAGCGCAGTTCGGGTTTCGTCCGTAGCGTAGACGACGAGCGGCTTTTCTTGTTGGCGCAGGAGCAGGAGGCCCAGCGCATGATCAATATCTGCGTTGGTCAACAGAACGCCTGCGATCGGAGTGTTGCGCGATGCGTTGAGGCGCGGCTGCAATCTCGTCGCACCTTCGATTTGTCGGGGCAGATCAGGCGATGCGTTTATGAGCCACCAGTTCTGAAATTTTTCAGAATCGGAGCCGATCGCGATGCTCGATTGCGTTTGAGGAGCAATCTTTTCCTCGCGCGCTGCCACACAGTTTGCACAGGCGCAGTTCCATTGCGGCAGGCCGCCGCCGGCTGCGCTGCCGAGGATTTGGATCCGAATCAACCGAACTTATTAATTTCCCAGCCGATCAGACCGCGCCGGCGTAACAGGTGCATTCAAAAAAGATCGGCACCGTTTTGAGCGTCGGTTTGATCCACCTTTTTTTCGTTCTCATGAGTTGGTCAATTTCCATAAATGATATGCCTTATGGGTCAACTTATTTTTTGATGAAGCTGATGTCGCCGCTGCGTTCCACGCGTGCGAGTCGAATATGGGAAAGGTCGTCCATGTGTACGCTAAGACGCATGTCTTCGTCCAAATCATGCGTTGAGATGTGGTTGCGCCACATCATGCCTACATCGCATTGTCCGTCGCGCACAATGACATCGGGCCTGCCTTTGACAAGGATCCCGAACCGATGGGAATAGAACGCGAGAATGGCGAAAAGGCGATGAAGCAGCACCAAAACCACGCCTCCGCCGAGTGTCGGGAAAAAAGCTGCCGAACCGTTAATGGCGCGAGAAAGTACTGCGGCAAGGATGACAAGCAGGACGGCGTCGAACGGAGTTTTTCGCGAGAGGGAGCGTTTGTGTCCAACCCGCACTGCGGCCAGCGTGACAAGAAAGACGATGATTCCACGCACCGAAATTTGGATGAAGGTTAAATCCCTCGGTTCCACACCGAGGCCCAGTAAAGTTTCAAAAGAATTCCAAAATGCGTTCATGGAGCATATTGTATCGCGCCAGGCAATCCATTGCCGGGGTCGGGCTCGTTGTGGGATTGAACGAACGAAACATCTCTGGTTGGCCGGTTCGTCAGAGGATCAGGAATAATGGACTGAGTTTTTCGCTTCGCTCACAATGACAGGGCACGGTATGGTTGTTTCCGCTGCTTGCGCGAGAAACCTTCGCGTGGCATAAGACGACGCTTACCCGGTTTTCAAACTCATCCAACGCACGACATTTATGCCAACAGCGCCACCTCCATCTCGCGATGTCGCACTGGAAACGCAATTTTTTTGGGAGCGTTTCAAAACGCCAATCATCGCGGCTGTGCTCCTTGTTCTACTCGCAGCCATTGCCATTACCGGTTACCGGTTTTATTCCGATCGCCGAGCAGCCGCTGCATCAGCCGCGTTGGCGAGTGCGATTAGCGCGCAAGAGTACGAACAGGTAATCGCTCGTTACCCCAATACGCCTGCCGGCGCTGGCGCATATATTTTGCTCGCTGAAGCGCAGCGGAAGGAAACGAAATTCACTGAGGCAAACAAAACGCTCGAAACATTCATCTCGAAGTATCCCAAGCATGAGCTTGTGAGCACGGCAAAGATGGCGATGGCGGCTAATCTCGATTCGATGGGCAAAACGGATGAAGCGTTGGCGATGTATCAACAGATCGCGTCGGCTTATCCCAATAGTTACACTGCGCCGCTCGCCATGCTTTCGCAGGTATACATTCTAAAGGCGAAAAATAGAAACGACGACGCGCGGCGCATCTGCGAGACCGTCCTCACTCAATACCGAACCAGTTTTTGGGCGAGCGACGCGATGCAGCAACTGC
Organism: Candidatus Udaeobacter sp.; assembly: GCA_036002955.1. Classification (GTDB taxonomy): domain Bacteria; phylum Verrucomicrobiota; class Verrucomicrobiia; order Chthoniobacterales; family UBA10450; genus Udaeobacter. The sequence continues at coordinate 2,815 of DASYSX010000290.1, forward strand.
GCCTGCTGAAGCCGATTACTACTTCGACGCCGCCACCGGCAGCCATGCCAAACGTCCCGCCGATGTTGGCTCCTGCTGCGCCAGAGCCGCAAGCTCCGCCCGCGCCGGAGCCGAAGAAACCGTAGGTATGGCGCGACCGCCAGGCGAGCCGAGAACGCACTGACGGACGGCTCGGCGATCCGTCCCTACCATTTGCTGGTCAACGCTAGGATTTAGCGTTTCGAGAACTGGAACCGCTTCCGCGCGCCGGGTTGCCCGGATTTTTTTCGCTCTTTCATACGCGGATCGCGACGCAGCAAACCCTCGGCTTTGAGTGGGCCTCGCAAATTTACGTCGACTTGAAGAAGCGCTCGCGCGATCGCCAGTTGTGCCGCGCCGGCCTGGCCCATACTACCGCCGCCGTTCGCACGAATAAACACATCGTAAGTGTTAACTGCTTTCGCATTCTGCAGAGGTTGCAACACCACGTTCTGCAACGGCACAGTCGGAAAATAATCTTCGAAAGTCCGGCCGTTGATATCGATTTTTCCGCTGCCCGGCATCATGCGAACGCGAGCGACGGATGTCTTGCGGCGACCTGTGGCAATGAATTCTTCAGTTTGTGGCATAGATCACGACCTCTGAAACTTAACAACTTCTGGCTGTTGCGCGGAGTGCGGGTGCGAACCGCCGCGATACACTTTCAGCTTCCGATAAACACTCCGACCGAGCCGATTGTGCGGAATCATTCCGCGGACGGCGCGTTCGACTAGCAATTCAGGATGGCGAGCGCGACGTGACCGGGCACTCTCAGATTTGTGTCCGCCAACGTAACCCGAAAAACTCATATAACTTTTCTGTTCTTCTTTCTTTCCGGTGAGCCGGACTTTTTCCGCGTTGATAACGATGACGAAATCGCCCGTGTCCACGTGCGGGGTAAAAACGGTTTTCTCTTTACCACGCAGGAGATTCGCCGCCTTGACAGCGACTCTTCCAAGCACCTGATCGCTGGCGTCGATCAGCCACCATTTGCGTGTGACTTCGCTGGCTTTGGCAGAAAACGTTTTCACGGCAGGAAAAGAGCACCGAAACTACGGGTAACGCGACAGCCTGTCAACCGATGCGAGATATGGGGCTGAAATGACCTATGGCAAATGCTCGCTGGCGAAGTTTGTTCGGCGCGCTTAATTCTTTGCCCATGTCGAACTCGGCTCCAAAGACTGCAATATCGCCGCGACGCGACGAAGATTTTCCGGAGTGGTACCAGCAGGTGGTTCGCGCCGCCGAATTGGCCGAACCTTCGGATGTCCGCGGTTGCATGGTCATTCGTCCGTGGGGTTACGGGATCTGGGAAAACATGCAACGGCAGCTCGATGCGTTAATTCGCGCCACCGGTCATCGTAACGCCTATTTTCCTTTGTTCATTCCGCTGAGTTACTTTGCCAGGGAAGCTGAGCACGTCGAAGGCTTCGCCAAGGAATGTGCCGTGGTTACGCATTACCGGCTCAAGGTGGATGAGGAACTCGGGTTGGTGCCGGACCCCGGCTCGAAATTAACGGAACCGCTGGTTGTTCGGCCGACGAGCGAAACGATCATCGGCGCGAGCTATGCGAAATGGGTGCAATCGTATCGCGATTTACCGATTCTGATTAATCAGTGGTGCAATATCGTGCGCTGGGAAATGCGGACGCGATTGTTCCTGCGCACGACGGAATTTCTGTGGCAGGAAGGCCATACCGTCCACGAAACGGAAGCCGAAGCACGAGAAGAAACCAAGCGGATGCTCGGCGTCTATGAGACCTTTGTGCGCGAACGTTGCGCCATTCCTGTATTCTCGGGTTTAAAATCGGACAGCGAAAAATTCCCTGGTGCGGTGGAAACCATGGCGCTCGAAGCAATGGTGCAGGACCGCAAAGCCATCCAAGCCGGCACATCGCATTTTCTCGGGCAGAATTTTGCCCGTGCGAGCGGAATTCAGTTCCAA
>DASYSX010000291.1:0-5160 GCA_036002955.1 Candidatus Udaeobacter sp.
CAGCAATTCATTCCATCGGTCTTCGTTCAACGAGATCGCATCGGGAACGTGATCTTTCGCGAAGTCGTCGTCCGGCCGCGCGTCGACCCAGATCGCACTGCCGTTCCATTCACGCGCCTGCTCGACGCTAACCATTTCCGACGGCGCAATCGCCGAGCGCCACGAAATCTTGTCGCGGAAATAAATCGCTTCGCCGGCTGCCGGCAGAAGCGCCAAGGCTGCCAGAATAACAGCCTGCGCGACCAGCGACGATTTCACTTACGCGATTGTTGTAGCCACCGGCCTGTGGGCCGGTCCAATCTCGGCGGCGACGCCCAGCGAGACAGCCCACAGGGCCGTGGCTACAGTTTTGTTCAACTTGTTGTTTTTATTGAACCTGCGGTGCGTTGGTGACCCGCGCAGTGGCGTAAAAGACTTTCTGTGAATCCTCAGGCTGAATCGTCAGCATCGACGCGACCACTTTGCTTGTGTCCTGTGGTTTGACGTCGATTTTGAACTCGCCCTTACCAGCGTCCTCGACCTTGGCTTCAAAATCCGGAGTGGAAGACGTAACCTTTAGGTGTTTGACCGTGAAATCTTTCCCGACTTTCACGTTAATCGTCTTTGTGTCCGGTTTGTCGCCCTGTTTCCAAAACACGAAATTCGGGGTGATTTCAAGTTGCTGCGGGATTTCCGCTTTGAGCGTGAGCACCGTTTTTTGATTAGTCGCCTCGTCGGTCTCCACCGTCACGGTTTTGACCTGAGTACCAGTCCGATCGCCGATGTTGAATGTCGCTGTGATTTCGCCTTTTTCTCCGGGCGGCACTTCTTCCTTCTGGCTTTGGGCAGTGGTGCAACCGCAGGAGGCATGTACAGACTTAAAGTGCACAGGCGTCGTGCCGGTGTTCTGATACTTGAAATGACCGACCGCCTGTTTGTCGGTGGCGGCGGGATGCAGCTCGACCGAGGTCTGCTCCCATTTTAGTTCGGCGCGCGCGCCCAGGCACAGCATCATTGACAGGGTAAAAGCGAAGATTGGTGTTTTCATTTTTTGGAATAGAAGTGCGTAATATAATCAGCAACTGCCTCTCGCCAAGTCCGAGGTGGCGCGCTCGTCAGCTCGGTATATTTGGCGATGGATAGCACGGAATACGCAGGGCGGCGCGCAACCCAGGGCGCTTGCCCGCCGGAGCCTTGGCGAAGGTGGGTCATCTCACTTAACTTAAGCGCGCCGACCGTTGTTCCCTTCAGAGAAACACCGGCATCACGGCAGCAATCCAGCGCCCATTGCGCATATTCCTGCCAACTGCATTTACCGGCATTTGCGAAATGCAAAATACCATGGAGACGGCCTGCTCCCAGGCCATCCGACGCGGAGGCGCGCCGGCTCCAATCATCCAACACGCGTGCGAGCATTTCAGCAATATCTTGCGTGTACGTCGGCGTCGAAAATTTGTCGGCTATGGCATCAACCTTTTCGTCTTGTTGCGCGCGCTTGATCATGGCGTCAACGAAACTCGGCCGGTCAGGGCCAAACACCCAGGACACGCGCACAACAAGATGCTTTTCCCCAACTGCAAGCACGTTCCTTTCTCCCGCAACCTTCGATTCGCCGTAAGCGCTGATCGGATTCGCCTGATCTTCTTCTGTGTAAGGCGTGTGTTTCTCACCGTCGAAAACATAATCGGTGCTGAAGTGAATCAGCTTTGCGTCGTTTTCGTTGCAGATTTCAGCAAGAACCGCCGGCGCTTCCGCATTAATCCGAAATGCGTGATCGCGTTTGGTCTCGCAAGCATCGACGTTCGTGAAGGCCGCTGCGTTTATCAAAACGTCGAAAGTTATGGCGCCCACGTTCTCGCGCAGGCCCTTCAAATTCGAAAGATCAAGCTGCGCATGATCGAAGCCTATGACGTCGTATTTGGGTCGAAATTCCCGAATCAACGCCGCACCGAGTCGTCCGCCGGCGCCGACAACTACAATTTTCATCTCTTCAGAGCGCTCATGTTTTGATCGGCGATTAATATCTACCTGCGCGCTCGAGAAGCGGTTGCCACCAGGAGGTGTTATCCATGTACCACTGGACGGTCTCGTCGAGGCCCTCTTTGAAACTGCGGAGCGGCTTCCAATCCAATTCGCGCTGCGCAAATGCTGAATTGATTGCGTAGCGGCGATCATGACCAAGCCGGTCCGGCACGAATGAAATCAGACTTTCTGGTTTGCCAAGCCGATCGAGAATCATTCTGACAAGGTCGATATTAACCATTTCACTATTGCCGCCGAAATTATAAACGCTTCCAGCTTTGCCTTCGAAAAGGGCAGCGATGATGCCCGCGCAATGATCGTCTACCTGGATCCAATCACGCACGTTTTTGCCATCGCCATAAACCGGCAGCGGCTCATCGCGTAGCCCCTTAATGATCATGAGTGGAATTAATTTTTCCGGGAATTGGTACGGACCGTAATTATTTGAGCATCTGGTCACCAGCACGTCCTGGCCATACGTCTTGTGAGACGCGAGCGCGAGAAGGTCGGCGCTGGCTTTGCTTGCTGAATATGGCGAGCTGGGATCGAGTGGCGATTGTTCGGTAAACCTGCCCGTGGTGCCGAGCGACCCATATACCTCATCTGTTGAGATCTGGACAAACCGCTGGACACCATGGCGGCGCGCACATTCCAACAGCACGCTGGTGCCAATGACGTTTGTGTGAATGAAGTTGAGCGGATCATTGATGCTGCGGTCCACATGCGATTCTGCCGCGAAATTGACGACCGCGTAGAACTGGTGCTCGGTCATCAATGCGTCCATCAAATCCGCATTGGCAATATCGGCTTTGAAAAATTCGTAACGTTCGCCATGTTCTTCGACCACCCCTTCAAGATTGGCGATGTTACCAGCATAAGTGAGCACATCGACATTCGTGACGTATGCGGGCTTGTAATGTTCCAAAATATATCGAATAAAGTTGCTCCCGATGAATCCGCAGCCACCGGTGACAAGAATGCGCATGGCAGCGCGTACTAGCAGTGCCGAGCGCAACGCGCTAGCAGAATCTGCTCCCGCTCCGGCGCGAGCGAGCGGTTACCTGCAGCGGTGGAAGACTCATTTTGAGGGGACGGATTGGGTGCCGTGGTTAATCATCGCTCTGGCCGCGTTCCTTCGCTTCTTCCTCCTCGGTATCAAGCCACCGCACTTTGATGAGGGTATCAACGGGTGGTTCGTCGACCAGGTGATGAAGAACGGTTTTTACCGCTACGACCCGACCAATTATCACGGTCCGCTTCACTTTTACGTTCTCGTGCTATTTCAGAGTCTGTTTGGCCGAAATCTGTGGGCGATACGCTTGCCAGTGGTACTTATGAGCATCAGCTGTGTCTGGCTGGCTTTGAAGTTCGAGCCAGTCGTCGGACGAAACGTGAGCCGAATCGCTGCACTGGCCATGGCAATTTCGCCCGGGTTCGTTTTTTACGGGCGTTACGCCATTCACGAAGTGTGGCTGCAATTCTTTTCGATGATTTTTATTTTGGGACTGCTCGGCTTATGGAGGCGTGGCACGCTCACATATTTGCGGTACGCCGGGGTGGGATTAATCGGCATGATCCTCACGAAGGAAACTTACGCCATCCATGTCGCGTGCGCCGTGCTGGCGATTCCAACTCTGGCAATTTCGTACTCGCTAAGCCGCGTTCCGGACGCCAAGCCTGCAAAGCAAACCTGGAGCTGGATCGATCTCGCGATGATCGTGATCGCGGGCGGATTTGCCATCGTCTTCTTCTATTCGGGAACGTTCTTCAACTGGGACGGCGTCAAAGGTCTGTATTTAGCATTTAAGGCATGGACCGAGACTGGCGCTGCGGGCCACGGCCACGAAAAGGCGTGGGATTACTGGCTGGGCTTGATGATGCCCCACTTCGATATCAAACGGTCCGACTTTTTCGGTTACGAGCTGCCCATGCTCGTGGGATTCATTCTGTGCGTATTTTGCCAAAAACTGAAAAACATCAACCTGCGTTTTCTGGCGATCTACGGTGTAGGCAGCCTGGTTGCCTACAGCATAGTCAAATATAAAACGCCTTGGTGCATCATCAGTTTTGGATGGCCGTTCCTCTTTATTTTTGGCGCGGCGATATTGCTCGTGCGCCCGAAAAATCTCCGCAAAGTTTACGTCACGTTAGGCGTCCTTCTGTGCATTTCGCTCGGCTCATCGGTTTGGCTCAACTATTTCCGGTGTAGTTCGCCAGAAGAGCCGTACGCGTACGTCCAAACGTATAATGATATCTTTAAGCTGACGAAACCGCTTCTCACGATGGCGAAGCGAGATCCCTCGAATTATCATCTTACCGGGCATCTGATTCGCTCCAGTATTTACCCGCTTCCATGGGTCTTGGGCGATTTCGATCGCGTCGGCTATTATGAAGGAGGAAACATGCCGGCAGATCTCGATGGCGATTTTCTTCTTGTGCAGCAGGACAAAATCAAAGACATCGAGGCAAAATTGAAAGGCAAGTATTACACAGAGATGATGACACTTCGCAATTACCAGGATCCGTCGAAGATCTTTTTCAGCGCCAAAGTGTTTAAAGACTTATTCCCAGGTAAAGCGCCCGACTTTGATGGTAGTGCACCGAAACCGGCGCCTTCTCCTTCACCCGCGCCTTCTGCTTCACCTGCCAAGGTTCCATGAAGTGGGTCACGGCTGGTGTTACGTTCGTCAATTTGTCCGTGGTCTGCGGAGTTCTCCTGGGACTCGTCGGGAGAGGGTTAAATGCGGCGAGCGCAGCTCTTGCACTGGTGTGTGGCGCTGCATTCGCAATCGCGGCTTTACTTGGGACGCGAGACAGCTGGTTTAGACAGAAATCCGCTGCCGATCCGACAACAGAACGAAGGCCACGAAAACCGGCTGGGGCCGAAGAGTCGAAGAATGGGATTCCATCCGCTCTGATGCGTTATCGCAGCGTCTGGTTCTGGGCGGTCGCAATCTGCTTCGCCATCTTTGCTGTGCGATCGTTTGTGTGGCTGCTGTACATCGATGGCAGCGAACTCAAGATTCAGTCGCCAAATAATCTTGGCGATCTTTCACTGCACCTGACGCTCATCAAGAATTTTGCTAACGGCGTCGCTCTTTGGCCGGACAATCCGATCTTCGTCTTCAGCAAATTAAGATATCCGGCTGGCATCGACCT
>DASYSX010000292.1:0-26513 GCA_036002955.1 Candidatus Udaeobacter sp.
CGCAAAGCGGCCAGCGCTCAACCCTTCGCGAATTTCCTGCTCGGAGAAAACACCGAGACTCGTACTGCCCCGATTAACATGAATCATCGCCATAACGCCTCGTTTTATTAAGGCGCGGCCGTAAAGTCAATGCGGTTGAGCTTGAAGCGTTAAACCGCTAAAAACAAAAAAGCGCATTGTCATTCTGAGCGAAGCGAAAAATATCTGGTTATGATTCCGGCGGCGCTGAGCAAAAATCAGAAACGTTTCGCTCCGCTCAAACATGACAGATGCGGGAACGGTTTGATGGCTTTTCAGCCAGGCTGATCCAGCGCTCGCCAGAAATACCAAGCCGCAACGGAGCGGTACGGACGCCATTTATCGCCGTGTTTCATCAGTTGCTTTGGCGTGGGAAGTTTGCGTTTGCGAAAAGTTTTGGCGAAGCCTTTCTGCACTCCGTAATCGGCGACAGGCCAGACATCCGGCCGCCCGAGGTCAAACAGCAGAAGCATCTCGACAGTCCAGCGACCGATACCGCGCACTTGCGTAAGACGCGCGATGATCTCGTCATCGCTCATTCGCGCAAGCGCGCGCCCGGATGGGACGGTGCCATCGAGCGTCTTCGCTGCGAGATCTTTTAACGCCGTAGTCTTCGAGCGCGAAAGACCAGCGCCGCGAAGTTTTTCATCCGGTGTGGCGAGAACTTTTGCGGGGTCGAGCCATTTTGTTTTTGGATAAAGCGCGCGGACGCGGCCCCAGATTGTTGCGGCAGCTTTGCCGCTTAGTTGCTGGTAAGCGATGGATTCAGCCAACGCATCGAACGGGCGGAGCGTGACAGCCGGCGTGATTGCATATCGCCGCGATCTCCTAATTAACTCCGCCATGTGCGGGTGACTTTTTGAAATGTGCCGATGCGCGGACTCGTGATTCATGGCGGAATCACAGGTAAAATGACGAATCGCGGATGTCGAATGCCGAAAATCCAAGGAGCGACGGCTTGGGCAGCCGTCGATTTGAAATTTGACGGCTGGAAACCGTCACCTCTTGAACGGCGTTTCGCTTGCTAGACCAATGCTTTTCGATTTGGTAATTTCCATGGATACCCAACTTACTTGGTATGGTCAGTCGGCTTTCAAGATTGTGACCCCGAGCGGAAAAGTTCTGCTCGTCGATCCGTGGCTCTCGAATCCTGTTCTCAAAAACGCCAGGGACGAAATCACCGCGCTTAAGCACGTCGATCTGATTCTGATCACGCACGGCCACTCCGATCACGTGGGCGATGCGGTCGAGATCGGTAAAAAGACAGGTGCGAAATTGGTAGCAACGTTCGATTTGGCCGACGCGATGGTGAAACATCTCGGTTATCCAGCGGAGCAGGCGGAAACGGACACAGTTGGTCATTTTGGCGGCGAACTGTCGCTACTGGATGGCGATGTACAGGTCGCTTTCGTTCGCGCACATCATGGATCTGGTGTCACCGCTGATGATCGCCACGGCCTCCGTCATGGCGGTGCGCCGGGAGGTTTTGTTATTACCATTCGAGGCGGGCCGACGATTTATCACACAGGCGATACAGATTTGTTTTCCGACATGGCGCTGCTAACACTTTTCCACGACATCGATGTCATGCTCGTTTGCATAGGCGACCATTTCACAATGGGACCCGCTCGTGCAGCAGAAGCGGCAAAGCTGGTCAAAGCGCGAACGGTGATTCCGATGCATTACGGGACCTTTCCCATTTTGACAGGAACACCCGAAGCATTTGGCCGCGAACTCAAACAGCGCGAGGCAACGGCGGAAATGCGAGTTATGAAAGTCGGCGAGACGATTTCCCTTGGCGAAGCTTAAAAAAGCTTGAGCCGTCACAGCGACCTGTAAGTCGCTTCATCCGTACAATTAACCGTTCGGACGGGTTCCCATCATCAGCCGATTTATACGGTCACCCAGAACGATCACAGCGAATCGAATTAAAAAATGTCGGGCTTGATAACCACTATTGCCTCACCGCAACCGGCTTCTTTGGAAAAACAGCCATTGGGGCGGCGAATTCCGGAGGCTGTCAGAAATGCCGCAGACAGACTGGTCGATTCGTTGAAGATCAATTCTGTTTCCGAGCAGGTGCGGCGTGGGCGACGGCTCGTGATTAAGCGGCGGACCGTATACAGCGAACCATTGGCCGAGTTGGCGAATGTGTACTTTCGCATGGCCGGGATACCAATTCGTTTCTGGGCGAAGATCGCAGACTGGCGCCGATGGGAAGTGAACTGTTTCAATATGTTGAACGGCGATCGCTTTCATGCACACGGATCGGGCGCAAACACAATCTGTGCCGACAAACTGCCAGGGCGGAGTCTGTCGGACCATTTAAAAGATGGCACGCTCACACGAGAAATGATGCAGGCAGCTGGCCAGGAACTACGGCGAGCACATCAGTTGTGGAGCGATGAGTTCCGCGGCCCGTGGTCGCATGGGGATGCAGGCACGAACAACGTGCTTTATGACAAGATGACTCGCCGCGCGCGACTAATTGATTTCGAAATTGTTCACGACAAATCGTTATCTGCGAAATCGCGCCGTGCAGACGATCTACTCGTTTTCCTTCTGGATGTGCTCGCATTAGCGCCCAATCGGCAATGGCTCAGTCTGGTGTTAGCCTTCCTTAATGCGTACGACAATGCACCGGTCATCGCACAATTGAAGGATCAGCTCGCGGTGCCAGCGGGGCTCGCATGGATTTGGTGGGGCGTTCGAACAAGCTTCGCAAACCCTGCGAAGGTAAAACGGCGTCTCCAAAAGATCGGCGGCGTTATTGCTGACCTGGAACATTACCGCGCATTCGCGGCCGAGCGGGTGCGCAAGACGCGGCGCGCTTCAATCACCTGCCATGCAACCAAGCCCGGAATTCCGAGAAGCAACTCGCGCACCCGAGCAATCAAAGAGAGTGCGAACGCAGCGTCACCCGGAATACCCAGCAGATTACCGACCACGACGTAGCCGCCTTCCTGCACTCCGAGTGCACCGGGCACCGGAAACACCACGGATCGGATCGTCAGAACCATGCTTTGAAGGATCACTGCATTCACGACTGTCGCGTGCAATCCGAGCGCGTAAAGCGCTATCCAGATTTCGCCGGAGCCGAGTATCAATGACGCGGCCGTCCAGGCGCAGCAACCGACGACTCCGAATCGCCGCGCATACTGTCTTCGAATCGCTTCGTCGAGAGTATGGCCGCTGTGCACCAGCGAATGCCAATCGTCTGCATTCGCCAGCCGCGAGATCATCTTGCCAATGAAGCGAAACATTCCCAGCCGTTGGACGAGATAAAATCCGGCGATCGCGAGAACTCCGATCACTGCTCCGATCAGCGTGGGACGGACAAAGCTCTGATGTCCCGTTGCAGTAACGATCAACGCCAATCCCAAAAGTGTAAAAACAATCTGGACAAAAACGCCCAGCGTAATGTCCACGAGAACGCTCGCTGCCGCCGCCGGAATCGATGCGCCGTATAGAGCGGCGAGCCGCGCCCTGACGACGTCACCACCAACGCTAGCAGAGGGCACGAGCGTGCTGACAGACTCGCCAATCCAGCGCATCCAAAACAGTTCCCACAGCGGAAGACGCTCCGATCGCGGAAACAGCGACCACCATGCCAGCGCGTCCAGCAACACGGGGACTGCGAAATGATAAATTACAACCGCAGCAATCCACCACCGCGCAGAGGCGAACGCCGCCATAACCTGCGGCGCGCCCTGATGAATAAGCAGGAACGTGAATAGCGCGGCGCCGCCGGCGACGAGCAAGTAAAACACAATCCGGATTCCTTTTCCACTTTTCATGCGATACAGTTCGCGCCTGCGAGGTGACGCGGGTGCAGCGAGGAATTGGAACTTGTAGGGCAACCCAATCGGTTGCCAACTTCCTGCCGGCAGGCGGAGCGGTTAGTGGCCGATTTTAACTGCGCAAGTCTGGGCAGGCTGGGGTGAAGTCGCTAACGCGACGGTCCTTCGCTGCATGGACTTTCCCAGTACCATGCACAACATGAGCCAAATAGTTCCGAAAAACATCGCCGCGAGCACATCAGTCAGAAAATGTGCGCCCAACGCTACACGGCTGAATCCGACGACAAAAACGAGCGATGCCGCGCTGAAAATGCAAATGACGCGCGAATGGCGCGTTTTCAGCAACGGCAGCAAAAAAAGCAGAAGCTGTCCATAAAGCAGAGTGGCCGCGATCGTGTGACCGCTGGCAAAACTGTAACCGGACCAGTCCACGTACGGGCCTTCAACAAAGGGGCGCTGCCGGTGAACCGCAAGCTTCAGCCATTCGTTCAGCAACATACCGCCGGGGACAGCAATAATCAGCATCACCAAAGATGGCCAGAATCGTTTCCAAACGAAAAACAGAACCAACGCAAACAGAACGATCCCGATCCACTCCCCCGAACCAAATTCGGTAAACGCGTGCAAGATCGTCACAAAAGCAGGAGTAAGACGCTGATGAAACCATGTCGCAACGCCATGATCAGCACCCCAAAAAGGATTCGTGAAAGCCGCCAGCAAAGTGGAGACAGGGAGGAAAAGCGGGGTGTTTATCACAGAAAAGCGGATGAAGTCTAACGCCGTACAGACACAAGTCAAATCCCTCGATCCGGCAATTTGTGAATGGCAGCACAGCTGCGAAACGTCATGTGAGCGAAATATTCCTTGCTAAAATAGTGTGTTTTCGATACATCGCTTTCATCTTCTTCATCCGATATGTCGATGGCCGACCGCCTTAAACCTGTGAAGACAACTCGATATCTCGCTGTCATTTTCCTGTGCGTCGGAATCGCGTCGGCCGTGGCCGGCCCTGCAAATATTGAGCTTCAGCCGTCACCTCCGCCGGCAGACCAAAATTCGCACGACATCTTCTCGTACGAAACGACATATACGTTTAACAGCGATTTCAAGGAGTCGAAGCTCGGTGACGGCGATTCGCTCTACGACGATTTCAGCTATGACCATCGCTTTTTGATCACCGGGAAATGGTATCTTCGCCTCGGCCTTGAATACGAACGCTACGATTTCAACGGCACCGACAACGGCTTGCCAGACCATCTGCAGGCAGCCTACGCTCACATCGCCTACGAATACGTTGTGAAGGATTTTCCGGGCGTAGGAATTGAACTTGATCCTGGGTTCTACTTTCAGGACCACATTGACGGTGATAGGTTCGACATCCCGATAAAAGCATTCGTCAGCTTTCCGCTCAAAAAGGATAAAATCTTCGCGGTCGTCGGCTTGGGCTGGTCGTTGTTCCAAGACCCGCCGGTTGCGCCTGGTGGAGGAATCATCTGGCTGATTAACGATAAACTGCGGCTGCAGGCAGTCTTTCCCAAACCGGCGTTGATCTACGAGCCGAATGACGATTGGCAGTTCAAGCTACTCGGCGAGCTCAATTATCTGGGCGTTCGGACCGATGATGTCGTGTCACACACAGAACACAAGTTGGATCTGCACAACGCAGTGCTCCAATACAGCGAGTATCGTGCCGGCGTGCAGGTGGGATATTCCGGCATCAAACACCTCAAATTGAGCGTCGGTGCGGGCTGCACCGTGGAACGCGACTTCGACTTCTACCGCGCACATCAAGCCAAGCAAGTCGATCCGGCGCCGTACGTCAGAATTGCAGCCGAAGTAAAATTTTAGGGAAATATTTCGCCGAGTTTTCTGGCTACTCCCTGATCGCCGCGGACCTTTAGCCGACCGGTCAGATAGGCCCACGTCCCGCTAATTTGGTCATTGCAAATTGCGACCCAATCCTTGTCTTTGGCGATGAAAGTGACGCTCGGACTGGCGATTTTTCCCGTTCCCATTTTGTAGGTCCCGTCGTTTACGTCGATCCACCATTCGCCACCGTTGGGGCCGCTCAGGTCCCACTGGTAGCGCGCGTGTACGCCTTTTGCCTTGGCAGGCTGAAAACTGCCGCGCATCCCGTCGAAGATTTCCTGAGGAGTTGAGTGATTATGGCCCGCAGCCGCCACCGTTACTGCACCTAGGCAAGTCATCACTGCAACCGCAACCATCGGCCAAAACAAGCCGATCCTGCCTGTCAGATCGCTGCGCATTTTCCGATTCCTTTGTTACTTGTTATTCGTGCTTCCTAATTCTCGCGGTCTCACTGCTCAATACGGCGTAGAAGGAATACGGCGCCGGCAAACGTGATCAATGCGCCGGCCAAAAGAACCAATAGATCGACACTATAAAACTCCGGCCCCGCGCGGTACATATTCACGAGTCGAAACGCACGGCAGAAATGCGTGAGCGGGAAAAGCTCGGAGATATATCGGACCGATGTTGGTAGCTGTTGGAGTGGCGCGAAAGCGCCTGAGAGCACGAATACCGGTAGGAGAAAAAAAACAGAGAACTGAATCGCCTGCGTCTGCGTGCGCGAAAAAGCCGAAATCAAAAGGCCCAATCCCAGCGAGCAAAGTAGAAACAAGAGACAAACAATCGCCAGCGCCGGCCATTGATAAAAAGCCACGCCAAAATGCAAATTGCTCACCAGCATGATGACCGTCACCAGGAATGCAGAAACAACGAGGTAGGGCAGCATTTTGCCGACCACTATCTCACGCCGCCGCAGCGACGTGACCATCAGTTGGTAAAGAGTGCCTGACTCTCGCTCGCGCGCGATCGTGCACGCCATCAGTGTCACCGTGAGTAACTGAAGGATTAGGCCAATGATTCCGGGCACGACGTAGTCGATGACCCGAGACTTTGGGTTGTACAGTACTTTGCGATCAATACCCCACATCTCCATCATTGAGACGAAGCGTTTCCGAATTTGTACTGGGAGCTGCTTGCCGAGCTCGAAGACTTCTTCGGGCAAATTCTCAATCATGCTGTCACGCTGTTTTAATTGAAAATCTCCGAGGCTCTGTCGCACACTGCCTTCTACGGCATCGGCCGTGTTGATGTCGCTTCCGTCGACATAAAGCAACAGCGGCTTGGGGTCGCCGTTCTCCAGACTTTGGTTCCATCCTGCTGGTATGACGAGCGTTGCTTGAACGCGGTCAGCAATCAAATCTGCGGGGTTTTTTGCGTCAGGTGATCCATGGCGCCACGCGAATGTCTTGTTCTTCGAAATGATATCGACGAACTCCTGTGCTCGCGGCGTGTTGTCCTGGTCGACCAATAAACTTGGTACGCCCGTTAATTCGCCCGTTTCAAAAGCGTGGCCGAAGAGCAGTGTGAAAAGCGGAGGTAATGTAAGTACAAGCAGCAGTACGCGGCGGTCGCGATAGATGTGCAGGAATTCTTTGTACGCAACACTGGCAACAGCTTCAAAAGACAGCCATTTCATGAAACGAGTTTTGTCAAAACGCCGTGATAACCTTGCGAATACGCTGTGAAAACATCCTCCATGTCGGGCTCTACCCAGCGTTCACCCAGCAAACGCAGATCCGGAAACGGCCAGTGTTCGCGCCATGTGGCGATCAATTTCTCAGGTTCCGGCGCGTAGAGACGCAGACCACCGCTGCGCAATGAGACACCAAGCAGTTCCGGAAGACCCCGCAGCCGGACGAGCGCGGGCATGAGCGGTTCCACATCGATCTCGAGCAATCGACTGCGAAAGCTCGACTTCAAAGCGCGCGGCGGAGCTTTTGCCAGCAACTGCCCCTCCTCGATGAAGCCCACTTCGGTGCAGCGTTCCACTTCGTCCATGTAATGCGTTGTGACGAAAATCGTTTTTCCTTCATTGCTCAGATCGTACAAAAGGTTCCAGATTTGCTGCCGATGAACCGGGTCAAGCCCAGCAGTCGGCTCGTCAAAAAACAGCAGCCGCGGATCGTGGATCAATGCGCAACCGATCGCCAGCAGTTGGCGCATTCCTCCCGAAAGACTTTGCGCCGCCGTATCTCTTTTTTCTCCCAAGTCGATGACACGCAGCAGGCGCTGTATTCTTTGCTCCAGCTCGGGGCCGGGCACACCATACGCGCCGCCAAAAAATCGAAAATTCTCAGCGACTGTGAGGTCGCGATAGAGGCTAAAGCGTTGCGGCACATACCCAAATTTCGTCCGCACCTGCTGGCGATCTTTCCAGACGTCTGCGCTCTCAATGGTGGCGTGGCCGCCGCTCGGGTGAGTGAGGCCACACAACATTCGGATTGTCGTGGTTTTTCCAGCGCCATTAGGTCCAAGAAAACCAAAAATCGTTCCTCGCTCGATTTGAAGGGAAAGATCCTGCACCGCATGAACGTTCCCATAACTCTTGCTCAAATGATCGAGCACGATAACTGGTTCATTCATGGTGAAACCTTATTGCGGCGATGATTTAAATTTGCAACCATTGCGCATTGGCCAACAGGTTATCTGTCATGAACATTGAAACCATTTTACGTGTTCGATGCCTGCCCCGGAGCTTGATTGCTTTGGCCGGTATTCTTTCCTTAATGTTGATTGCCGGCCTGAGAAGCGCGTGCGCCGATCCTGTTTCCGAACTCGCTTCGTTCTCAATCTTCGACAAAGTCGATCTGGCGCAACTGGCAAAAGGCGACGTGAAAACGGCGCACGGGCCGCCGATGAGGAATTCGCGTTTCCTCGCCATCCAGAGCTGCTACGTAGCACCGGGCTCGCCCGCGCAGCACATAGAGGCATTGAGGCGTTGGAATCCTGCGAAATATCGCGAATTGAAGGTGTTCCTACACTCTGACCTCACATCAAACCCAGGACCATCCAGTTTTGAAAGATTAAAGAACGCGCCGGACAACGCCTCCGTCCGCTCGTTCGTGAACGCGACTCAGAAACTCAGTCCCGAACTCCAGCTTAGCAAGGACGAGGCAAAGCGGTTTTCTGCGGCGGCTGGAGGAGGCGGCGGCGTTATACCTCCGGCAGTCGTCGCGTTTTGGACAGATGTGCTGACCGCACGAACGAAAAGCTTTGTATCCGGCGGAATGACGGCAGAACCGCCATACGATCATGCCGGTCCATCTGTTCGTGCGAGTGATGAAGTGAATGGGCTACTGCGCGACCAGGGAAAGATTCGTCAACAATTCTCAGGACTACTTGGAGCCACGGCTATTGGACGCGGCGCTGGTTCGCTCCCGGCGGAGCTTTACTGGGAACTTCTCGACGCTGATGACCACGGTGTTGTGACGTTGGGCGCGTCCTACAACCGCGGCGGAGCTGGCGGCACGTATCAATCCGCCGACGTTCTTTACTATGCCAGCGGCGGTTACTATGTCGGTCTCACGCTTCATCAGTTATGGCCGGTTACCGTCGACGGAAAACCTTCTACGCTCGTTTGGCGTGGTGACATGATTTCTTCCGCGACGCTCGGATCGCTGCGTGGTGTAGAGCGGCTCGGTTCGGAATCAGTCATGATGAAAAATGTCACCAAAGCTGTTACCCTTTTTCGCCGTGAGACCGGGGGCCGCTGAACGAATGAAAATGTCGGGACTGCGAGCGAGTGTTCTGATTTTCGCCGCGGTGATTTTGTTTACCAGAACGGCAATTTCTGAGGAGAGCAACGGTTTTTGGCCTTTGTCGGGGGAGTTCTCTGCTGACCTCACATATGTTGGCGAAGGGGATGTCCAGCGCGGAGGCAAACACGTCAACAACTTTGATGAGATCGATTCGGAGATTCGCGCTGTATTGACGCCGCGATTCAAACTTGGCGTTCTGCGATTAGGCGCACAATGGGAGCGATTCTCCTTTGGTCTTCCAAATGGCGCCGCCTTGCCTAACACATTGCAGTCTTTCAGCACGATCATCGGGCTCGATACGCAGTTATCCGATTCCATACTCATCAGAGCGGAAACTCAGCCCGGCTTGTATAATTCAGGTCTCGGTCATTTGTTTTGGGATGATTTCAACATGCCTTTTGTCATCGGTGGCACCTACATTTTCAGTCCTAACGTGCAGCTTATCCTCGGCGTCAGCGTCGACGTGGAACGGAAGTATCCTGTAATTCCTGCCGTCGGTCTTCGCTGGAAATTGGGTCCACAGTGGTTGCTGGATGCTGTCCTGCCAACGCCGCGCCTGCAGTATGAGTTGAATCGCAATGTATCACTCTATGCGGGAGCAACCATTATCGAGGCAACTTTCCGGACCGACGACGCCTTTGGCGACTCGCATGGAATTCCGCGCCTCAACCATGCAGTGCTAACGTACAGCGAGATCAGAACTGGCGCCGGCTTTGACTGGAAGATTTCGCCGATGGTGACGTTCACTGGTGAGGTTGGCTATCAGCCATACCGGGATTTCGATTTTTATCGCGCTGAAGTACGCTACCACCAGAACGGTGGCGCCCCTTACGGAACCATTTCGTTGCACGGCGAATTCTGATTGCAGCCCAAGGAGCGACGTTTAGCGCAGAGTCCGATCCAGCGCACCGATCTTCCGCGTCTCCGGCCACCGGAACCCGACACCCAGCACGACAAGGATCGTTCCGATCCCTCCTGCGACCACCGAAATCACCGGCCCAAATAGCGCGGCCGTCAATCCCGATTCCAGCGCGCCAAACTCGTTCGATGTGCCGATGAAAATATTGTTTACCGATGATACGCGACCGCGCATTTCATCCGGCGTCATCAGTTGCACGATCGATCCGCGGATGATCACGCTCACGCTGTCGAACGCTCCGATGAGAAAAAGCACGCCAAGCGATAACCAGAATACCCTCGATAAGCCGAAGAGGATTGTCGCGGCGCCGAAACCGGTCACGCACCACAGCAACGCTTTGCCGGCATGTTTCATTGGCGGCAAATGCGCAATAAGCATCGCCACCACAAACGCGCCGATGGCCGGCATCGCACGCATCCAGCCGAGACCGACCGGACCGCAATGAAGAATTTGGTCCGCAAAGATCGGCATCAACGCCGTCGCACCGCCGAGTAAGACGGCAAACAAATCAAGGGTAATCGTGGCCAGGATCACCTTTCTGCTAAACACAAATCGCAGTCCGGCCATGAGACTCTTCCATGTGCTCGCGTCACTCTGGTCTCTTTTTTGCGTGCTGCGGCGAATGCGTAAGACCATCAGGAAAAACGCGCCCGCGCAGAGCGCATCCAGCAGATACACGAACGAGAAGCCCACGTAGGCGACTAAGAACCCGCTCAAAGCGGGACCAACTACAGATCCGATTTGAAAAATGCTGTTATTCCAGGTGACAGCGTTCGCGAATGCGTCACGAGGAACCAGGGTCGGAAAAAACGAACTGCGGGCAGCCCAACTGAATGTGCGCGCGGACGCTCCAATGAAGAGAAGCAGGTAAATCAGCGGGACTGACGCATCATCGAACTGAAATATTGGGTGATGGCGCTCGAATATTGCGGCAACAGCCGCCAGGGCGTGATTACTTTCACGCAATGGCGCGATTTGAGGAATGGAAAGATGTTTCCAGGAAACTAACGCAAGCGCCAGCGACATCAGCGCGCTAAAGACCTGCGACCAGAGGATAATGTGCTTGCGGCTGAATCGATCTGCCAAATGACCGGCTGGCAGCGAAAGGGTAACCACCGGGACGGCGATGGCCAAGCCAACAAGCCCGAGTGCAGTCGCTGAGTGGGTTCGGGCATAAATTTCCCATTCCACCGCTATCGCGAGCATCAATCGCCCGGTAATCGACAGTAAATTGCCGGCTGTAAACAGAGCGAAATCTCCAAAGCGGAATGCAGCGTATGGATCGTGGGTTCTCGGCCCGGTTTCGATCGGAAGCGGGACGGCGGGTCGTTGGCGGTCGGGGGATCGATACGAACCAGGATTGGTGGAATGAGGCATGATCGAAGGCGCAGGATGAGACTGGCACCAGATTGTAGGTTGAGCAGGCAGCACAGCAACCCTCCGTGCCTCGCCGAGAACGCTCAGGAGCCGTCAATTACCTCGATTTTGCCAGCAGCGACCCGGGAAGAAATTCCCCTCAAAAGCCGCCGATTTTTCTTCCATTTCAGAGTTCGGCTGCCTAAACTCGGCGCCCTTAAGGCAAAATGGACAACATCATCGAGGCGAAAGAACTGCAGATTGAGCGCAAGCACTTCTATGTCGAGCTCCGCGAAAATGAGCGCGGCAGGTTTTTGCGTATCACCGAGGAAGCTCACGGCCGCCGCAACAGCATCATCGTGCCTAGTACGGGCGTTGATGAATTCACGGCGATAATTGCCGAAGTTCTTACAAACGGCGAAACTGCGCCAGCTTAACCGCTGCACAAGGTGAAACGCGTTGTCGTCAACGCGTTGGCACTAACGGCTGCGGACTCGCAGCCTGATATCTGCGCCTTCGGCAACAGCTGCCATCGTCTTGAGGACAAGACAACCCACCTCTGCGCATCGTTGACATCCCGACGCCCGAATTTAGTTTGGCGCTTCGTCATCCGAGCGGTCGCTGCGGCTGCAAATTATGGCCACAAAACGAAAATCGAATCTTCGAAAACGACTTCAACGGGCGCGCAAGTCGACGGCGTTCAGATCGCGCAAAGCGACCACCGGGAAGAGAACGCGCGCGGCGCGTTACGTTTATTACTTCGGGGATGGCCACGCTGATGGGAAAGGCACGATGAAAGCGCTGCTGGGCGGCAAAGGCGCGAATCTCCACGAGATGACGCGGATCGGCCTGCCAGTGCCACCTGGATTCACTATTACCACTGAGGTTTGTAGCTATTTCTACGATCACAATCGCGCGTACCCCAAGCAATTGGCGGCCCAAGTCGCGACCGCTACAGCCAAGATCGAAAAATCCACGGGCAAAAAATTCGGTGACGAGGAACGGCCGCTGCTGGTATCCGTGCGCTCCGGCGCTCGGGATTCGATGCCGGGAATGATGGATACGATTCTCAATCTCGGCATGAATGATGAGGTGGTCGAGATCGTCGCGAAGAAAACGAAGAACGCACGCTTTGCCTGGGATTCCTATCGACGATTCCTTCAGATGTATGGCGACGTGGTGATGGGCGTACAAAAACGGCCGGGCGAAGACCACGAGCCTTTCGAAGCCGTGATCGAAGGCTTGAAGGACAAGCGTTACGGAAAGCACGACTTCCCCGATGTGCGACTGACCGTCGCCGATCTCAAAGAGCTTGTGCAGCGATTCAAGGCTTTGATCAACGAGCGCGCCGGTAGATCTTTTCCCCAGGATCCGAACGAACAACTCTGGGGCGCGATCGGCGCTGTATTCGGATCATGGATGAACGACCGCGCGAGCGTCTATCGGCGGAAGTACGGCATCCCGCACGAGTGGGGAACAGCAGTGAACGTTCAAACGATGGTGTTCGGAAATATGGGCGATACCAGTGCGACAGGAGTCGCATTCACGCGCGACCCCGCTACCGGCGAAAAGATTTTCTACGGCGAATATCTAATCAACGCGCAAGGCGAAGACGTGGTTGCTGGCGTGCGCACGCCGCATGCGATCGCCGACCTGGCGAAAGAAATGCCCGCAGCGCACAGCGAGTTGATGAAAGTTCGGGCAGCTCTTGAAGGGCACTTCAAGGACATGCAGGACCTCGAATTCACGGTCGAAGATAATCGCCTCTATATTTTGCAGACCCGAAACGGCAAACGTACCGGCCACGCAGCCGTCCGGATTGCGGTCGACATGGTCCGCGAAAGATTGATAACCAGAAAGGATGCGGTGCGCCGCATTCCGCCCGACTCCTTGGCTCATCTTTTGGCGCCGATCTTCGATCGCGAATCAGCGAAAGCGGCAAAAAAAAATTGGCAGCGGCTTGGCGGCCGGTCCGGGCGCGGCGTCCGGCCATGTTGTCTTTAGCGCTGAAGAAGCAGTGCGGCGCGCAGAGAAAGGCGACAAAGTCGTTCTCGCACGCATCGAAACTTCGCCCGAAGATCTGCGAGGCATGATCGCTGCGGAGGGAATCCTTACTTCGCGTGGCGGTGTTTCGTCACATGCAGCATTAGTCGCGCGGCAAATGGGAAAAGTTTGTGTGTGCGGCGCCAGCGGCATTCACATCGATTACCAAAAGCGCATGCTGAGCGCGAACGGCACCACGCTGGCGCAGGGCGATTATATTTCCATCGATGGAACTGCCGGCGAAGTGTTTGCGGGAGAAGTCGCCACGGCGCCCTCCGAGATTGTGCAGGTGCTCGTGGACGGCTCGCTCGATCCGAAGAAAAGCGTCACGTATCAGGAATACGCGAAGTTGATGAAATGGGCGGATCAATTCCGCGGTCTCGGCGTGCGTGCAAATGCCGACACGCCTGAGCAGGTCGAAAATGCTGTCGCATTCGGCGCAGAAGGAATTGGGCTCTGCCGAACCGAACACATGTTTTTCGAAGGCGATCGCATCGACGCCATGCGAGAGATGATTCTGGCCGGCACAAAAGACGAGCGTGCGCGAGCTCTGGCAAAACTGCTTCCGTACCAGCGGGGGGATTTTATCGGTATTTTCACTGCGTTAAATGGTTTGCCTGGAACAATCCGCTTTCTCGATCCGCCGTTGCACGAATTTCTGCCCGCTGATCACGCGCAGCAAAACGAACTGGCGAACAAACTCGGCATGCCGGTTGAACAAATTTCCCGGCGCGTTCACGAATTGCATGAGTTTAATCCGATGCTCGGTCATCGCGGTTGCAGGCTCGGGATCACTTTTCCTGAGATTTCCGAAATGCAGGCCCGCGCAATTTTTGAAGCCGCCGCCGAAGTGCAAGCCGAAGGCATAAAGGTCCGGCCCGAAATTATGATCCCGCTGGTGGGATTCCCGCGCGAGTTAAAGCTCCAAATCGACATTGTGCGTCGTGTGGCTGACGAAGTGGCCAAAGAACGAGGAACAAAATTCAAATATCTCGTCGGCACCATGATCGAAATTCCGCGCGCGGCGCTGCTAGCCGACCAGATCGCGCACGACGCCGAGTTTTTCAGCTTTGGCACAAACGATCTGACACAGACCACACTGGGAATGAGTCGCGACGACTCGGGCAGCTTCCTACCCGCGTACGCGGAACTCGACATCGTCAGTTCAAATCCATTCGCAACAATCGATCAGAAAGGTGTGGGGCGTTTAATGGAAATTACTCGCGATCTCGGCCGCAAAACGCGGCCCGACATCAAACTCGGAATTTGCGGCGAGCACGGCGGCGAGCCAAACAGCGTCAAGTTCTGTCACCGGCTTGGTCTCGACTACGTCAGTTGCAGCCCGTTTCGAATTCCCATCGCGCGATTGGCCGCGGCGCAAGCAGCGCTCGAGAGTTGAAGCGCGTCTCGCGTTTCGTAATCTCTTCCGATGCAAATGCGCGAACCAATTTTCGATATTGATTCGTTCGCGCGAAGACACATCGGGCCGAACGAGGAAGAAGTTCGTGAGATGTTGCGCGAGGTGGGTTTCCACAGTCTCGGCGAGTTCATCGACGCCACGGTTCCGAAAGACATTCGGCTCAAACAGCAACTGGACTTGCCGGAAGCGAAATCCGAGGGCGAAGCGTTGGCTGAGCTGCGGTCAATTGCACAGAAAAATAAAATCGCGCGCTCGTTCATCGGGGCTGGCTACTACGACTGCATCACGCCGCCTGTGATTCAGCGGAATATTCTCGAAAACCCTGGCTGGTATACCGCTTACACGCCTTACCAGGCCGAAATCGCGCAGGGGCGGCTCGAAGCGCTGCTGAACTTCCAGCAGATGATTATAGATTTGACTGCCTTGGACATTGCGAACGCTTCCATGCTGGACGAAGCAACGGCTGCTGCTGAAGCGATGGCGCTTTGTCACGCGGTCGTTCCGGATCGGAGGACGTTCTTTGTTGCCGATAATTGTCATCCTCAAACAATTGCCGTCGTTCAAACGCGCGCGAAGCCGCTAGGGATCGAGATCAAGATTGGTGATTACTCACAGTTCAAATTCGATAGCACAGTTTTCGGCGCGCTTGTGCAATATCCCGCGACCGATGGCGCAATCTACGATTACGGTGATTTCCTCCAGCAGGCGCACAATGCCGGTGCGCTGGTCGCGATCGCGGCAGATATTCTTGCTCTAACATTACTCAAACCGCCGGGCGAATTCGGCGCGGACGTAGCGGTGGGCAATACGCAGCGCTTTGGAGTGCCCCTCGGATTTGGCGGGCCGCACGCGGCGTACTTTGCCACGCGCGATCAGTTCAAACGTCACATGCCTGGCCGACTCGTGGGCGTTTCACACGATGCTGAAGGTCGCTCTGCGTATCGCCTCGCTTTACAAACGCGCGAACAACACATCCGCCGCGACAAAGCGACCAGTAACATCTGCACGGCGGAGGTTCTTCTGGCGGTCATTGCATCGATGTATGCCGTTTATCACGGGCCCAAAGGATTGCGCGCGATCGCCGAGCGTGTTCATAGGCTAAGCAGTCGACTTGCGGATGGTCTGCGCGCTCTTGGCTGCACGGTCACCCACGAAAATTTTTTCGACACGCTTCGGGTCGAAGTGGAATTGAGCGAAGTCACTTTGGACCACGCGGCCAAAGCGGGTTGCAACCTGCGCGCGCTTGGGCCACGCGCGGTGGGCATTTCTTTCGATCAAACAACAACGCCACCGGACATTGAATTATTGATGTCCATCTTCCGCGGCACCAACGTCCGCGACTTTGATGATGACGCCATTGGCGAACCGCCGATCCGTATTCCGAAATTCGCACTGCGCACTTCCGAGTATCTTACGCATCCGATCTTCAACACGCATGACACCGAAACCGAGATGCTGCGCTATCTGAAGAAGCTCGAATCGCGCGATCTATCGCTGACGACGTCAATGATCCCACTTGGCTCGTGCACGATGAAGCTCAATGCGACCGCAGAAATGTTCCCAATCTCATGGCCAGAGATTTCCAAATTGCATCCGTTCGCTCCGGGCGAACAGGCGGCAGGCTACAGGGAGATTTTCCAGCAATTGGAAGACTGGCTCGCAGAAATCACCGGGTTCGCGGCAGTTTCGTTGCAGCCAAATGCCGGATCTCAGGGCGAATTCGCAGGTCTGTTGGCCATTCGCGAATATCATGCGTCGCGCGGCGAAGCGCATCGCAACATTTGTCTCATTCCGACCTCGGCGCACGGCACGAATCCCGCCAGTGCGATAATGGCGGGATTCAAGGTTGTGTCAGTCGCCTGTTTGAAAGATGGAGATATCGACCTTGCGGACCTTCGCGCGAAAGCAGACGCACACGCACGCGATCTCGCCGCGCTCATGGTGACTTACCCATCAACACACGGCGTATTCGAACCAACCATTCGCGAAATTTGTGACATCGTTCACGCACATGGCGGCCAGGTTTACATGGACGGCGCAAATTTGAATGCGCAGGTCGGTCTTTGTCGCCCTGGCGATTACGGCGCCGACGTTTGTCATCTGAATTTGCACAAGACGTTTTGCATCCCTCACGGCGGCGGAGGACCGGGGGTGGGACCAATAGGCGTTGCCAAGCACCTTGCCGAGTTTTTGCCGACGCATTGTTCAATCACAAATCAGAAATCAGCAATCAGCAATCGTGTTGGTCCAGTCGCAGCAGCGCCCTGGGGTAGCGCCAGCATTCTGACGATCACGTGGATGTACATTCGAATGATGGGGCCCGCCGGGTTGAAACGCGCCAGCGAGGTGGCGATTCTCAACGCTAATTACATCGCTAAACGGCTCGATCAGTACTTTCCGGTCCTTTTCAAGGGCAAGAATGATCTCGTCGCACACGAATGCATTGTTGACCTGCGCCAGTGGAGAAACGCAGGCATTGAAGTCGAAGATGTAGCAAAGCGTTTGATGGATTACGGCTTTCACGCGCCAACCGTTTCGTGGCCGGTTGGCGGAACGATGATGATCGAGCCGACCGAGAGTGAACCGAAACACGAGCTCGATCGTTTTTGCGATGCGATGATCTCCATTCACGCGGAGATGCAAGCAATCACCGACGGAAAACATGACAGGCAAAACAATTTGCTCAAAAACGCGCCGCACACCGCTCGACAAATCGCCTCCGACAAATGGGACCGCTCTTACTCGCGCGAACAGGCAGCTTTCCCCGCGGCATGGACGCGCGACCATAAATTCTGGCCCGCCGTTGGCCGCATCGACAACGTCTACGGCGATAGGAACCTGTTCTGCTCCTGTCCGCCGGTGGAAGAGTTTGAGACTGAATAGCGCGGTCTCGCGTGGTGGTTTCGGCGTCCCGCCCGAAATTGTCTTTCATTGTGCGGTGGTTTCCATCTCGGAGCGATGCCAGATGAAAAGTTCGCGTTCGCTAGTACGCGACACGCGTGCGCTACGCTTCCGGCGCCAACTCCGGAGTGCCGACACGCGTAGGAACCAGGCGTAACCCGGAACCGTTTGTTTCCTTAGCCGCAGCGGGCCCGGCTTCGTGATATTCCGCGTCGCTGTTCACCTGCCAGAGATCGTAGAGCTTTGTGTCAGCGAGAATATTTTCCGCACACAACATGGCCGTCATCATGGCGTGATCCTGATTGTTGTATTTGTGCATTCCGTTACGGCCAACCAGGTGCAGGTTCGGATATCGCGTGTCCAGTTCCTGACGAATGGTTGCGACATGCCGAGCGTAGTCGTCATCGTAAACCGGATACGCTTTTTTCTGGCGAACGACGCAGCCATCAACGAAATCGCCTTCCTCGGCCAACCCGATCTGAATCAGCTCGCGCTTTGCCAGTTTGATCAAGTCGTTGTCACTAGAGTCCCAGAGACCGTCGTGTTCGAAACAGAAATACTCCAGACCGTAACAAACCTTGTCCTTCTCAGGCACCATCTCGGGCGACCAGGATCGAAAATTCTGAACACGGCCGACTTTAACGCTGGGATCATGAATGTAGATCCAATTGTCATCGAACATTTCTCGATCTTTCAGGATCAGCATGACAGTGAGGAAATCGCGATATTTGAGGCTCTCAGCCGCGCGCTTGGTTCGTTCACTCACGACTGGCGACAAACCGCAGACCAGCTCCCGCATCGGCGCAGACGAAATGACATGTTCTGCTTCGATAACTTGGCGATCTCCGTTGCCGTTTTTGTATTCCACATTCCATAGGCCGGACAAATCGTCATAAGAACAGCGCATCACCCTGCAGCCCATCTGCAATTTGCCGCCCAACGCCGTCATTTTTTGGGCACACGCCTCCCACATCATTCCCGGACCTCGGCGCGGATAACGGAAGGAGTTAATCAGCGTCTTAATGACTTTGCTCCGGTCGCCGTTGTAACGCTGCGGAACAAGCGCGTTCTTGATTGCGCTGCCTAACGAAAGGCCTTTGATCCGTTGTGCTGCCCAGTCGGCGGAAATTTCCTTGCAGCTCATTCCCCAGACTTTTTCGGTGTAGCTCTTGAAGAATGTGTTGAACAATCGTTTCCCAAATTGATTGCTAACCCACTCTTCAAAATTTCTCGGGTTTCGGATGGGGAGGAGACGAGCTTTCAGCCAGGAAAGAATGCACAAAATCGATTTGAAAACGCCGAGTTTCAGCAGCGCTTCAATTGGCTTGAGCGGATAGGAAAAAAATTTGCCGCCGTAAAAAATGCGCGATGAGCGCGGCCGAGTCAGCATGTCGTTCGGCAAAATCTCGGTCCACAAGTCTTCGACCGATTTGGATTTCGAGAAGAAACGGTGACCGCCGATATCGAAATGAAAATCCTTGTAAGTTGCCGTGCGCGAAATGCCGCCCACATAAACGGGATCGGCTTCCAGAACGAGGACATCAACGTCGTTTTTCGAAAGCAGATAGCCGGCCGTTAGACCTGCCGGACCTGCACCAATGATGACGATCTTTGACTTCATGTTTTGCTACGCGACCCAGTGGCCCCGCGTGAAATTCCAGACATACCACCCCTGCATGCACAACCCCCCAGCGCTGACCAAGGCTACTGCCGCCGTCCCAAAAGCGCGCACCCACAGTGGCGGCATGCGAAATTGACGCAGAAAATTCAAAACCGCCAGCACGATCAAGGCATACGCGCTAAACTCGTAACGCATCATACTTTCCATGTCGACGCAGGCGACGCCGCTCACCGAAAGGTAATAGATCGTGACCGCGCAGAAATAGATCCCCGCGCGTGCCGGCAAACCGGCGCGACGCCGAATTGCTGGAACCAATTCGCAAACCGCGATGGCAACAAAAAGCATTCCGCCGA
Source organism: Candidatus Udaeobacter sp. (assembly GCA_036002955.1). GTDB lineage: Bacteria > Verrucomicrobiota > Verrucomicrobiia > Chthoniobacterales > UBA10450 > Udaeobacter. Next base: position 20,059 of record DASYSX010000292.1, read on the forward strand.
GTGTCATGGATAACTGGCTCATTTCAGTGGGATTATTTAGCGCTGGCACAAGCCAGCGATAGCTTTCGGGCCTAACCACTGCAAGATAATCGGGCACGATCCCCCAGCCAGCCGCCTGTGTGAGCATGTAAAGGTCCCAATGACCCCAGCGCAATTGGCATAAAGCGAAAAAAGCGATCCCGCCGCAGGCCGCCAAAAACGTTAATCCAACTGCTGCCCGGTTCTCTCGAAGCCATTTGCCAGGCTTCAGCAAACCGCGCCATCCGGTTTGAAAAGCCGAACGCACCAAAGGAAACGCAGCGCACACAATCCCGACAATTCGCGTCGCGGACATCACCATTCCGTGCAGAGCCGCCAGCACTCTCGCCGTGCGACCCTCCGCGGTGCTCCAATAGATGAAGCCAAGCAGCGCCATTAGAAAGAGCGATTCCGAGTAAGCTGCGATAAGGAAAAACGCCGCCGGATTCGCCAGTATGAGGAGTGTCCCGCAAATCTGAAGCGAAGCCGCAACTTCCCATCGCCTGCAGAACAGGAAGAAATAAGTCCAAAAACCCCACGCAGCGAGCTGAGCGGTGATCAAAAGCGCTGTGCCGGTGTTGATGTTGAATGCATTTCGGAGCAACGCGGCAATCGCGGGATATGCCGGAAAAAATGCAACGTTTGAAATTTCCATCACTTTGTGATCGCTTGGCGGGATAATGGTTTGATATCCGCGATCGATAATGTTCATGAACCAATAACTATCGTGCTGAACTAACGCAGAGTAGCGCTCAGTGATCGGCTTTTCTGGAGCAAGCAGAGCCACCGCTATTACCACCTGCAAGAGCGTGATAGCGCCTCCCGCGAGCAATGGCGCTAAGAACCGTGGCACGCGGATCATTAATTCATAATCGCAGAAGCTGCGTCGTCTGCTCGCGAAAGTCGCCTCGCCACGCCGATGTCTCCAAACTGGTTTGGTTATCGCGATCGGCAGCGCAGGACAAATAGCAAACGCGATAGGACGCCGACCAGTTGTGAATCTTTCGGCAGTGGCAATATCGGAACGCATCGCTTTAGCTGATTTCGGTGACAGGATTCGACGGCAGTTGCGATATCTTTATTCGCGGACACTTGGCGTAGCTTCGTCCGGCAGCTTCGCGCATTGCTTTTTCTGCGCTGGAAGCGCAACTCACATAGTAGCTCAGGGCAACGCCCTGGGTTGCCGGACTACGACGCGCCAGAGACGACCAGCACAATTTCGCCTTTCGCCGGATGCGCCTCATAGTGCACAAGCAGCTCGCCAGCGGTGGCGCGACGGAATTCTTCAAATTTCTTAGTCATCTCACGTGCGACGCACAGCTGTCGGTTCGGCATAATGGAACTGCAGGCGTGAAGCGTTTTAAGAAGCCGGTAAGGAGATTCAAAAAAGAGCGTCGTCTCCTCGCTTTCAGCTGCTATCCGCAATTCGCGCTCGCGTCGGCCACTTTTTACTGGAAGAAATCCCCGGAACGAGAATTTCTCGTTTGAAAATCCGGAGCCGAGCAGAGCCATCAGAATCGACGATGGTCCTGGAACGATCGTAAACGGCAGTTCGCGATTAATGCATTCGCGAAGAAGGCGCAGCCCTGGGTCTGAAAGAGCAGGCGTGCCGGCGTCTGTAATCAACGCAATGTTTTCGCCTCGGCCAAGCCTCTCAACCAACTCAGCGGTGCGCGCCGCTTCATTATGTTGGTGGTAGCTGACAAAAGGCTTTTTGATTTCGAAATGTTTTAGCAGCAACCCGGAATGCCGCGTGTCTTCCGCAGCCACAAGATCAACACTCTTCAGGACTTCAAGGGCCCGCAAGGTGATGTCGCCCAGATTGCCGATCGGCGTCGCCACCACGTAAAGCATCCAATATCCTCGGTTCAAAGCTTGTCCGACGCCATCGAATCAATGACGGAAGGCGGTTGACGCGCCACAAGCCGCAGATCACCAGCCTAAAATTTTCGCGAACACTAACGGTGCAACGATTGTGGCGTCAGATTCGATCACGAACCGCGGAGTATCGACATTCAGTTTTCCCCACGTGATCTTTTCATTTGGCACAGCGCCCGAGTATGAACCGAAACTGGTGGTTGAATCGCTTATCTGGCAAAAATACGCCCACTCGGGCACGGGCGTGCTGACTACGTCCTGATTTAACATCGGCACAACGCAAATGGGGAAATCTCCTGCAATCCCGCCGCCAATTTGAAAGAAGCCGATGGACGAATCCTTTGATACCCGGCGATACCACGCCGCGAGTTCGATCATGTATTCGATGCCCGAACGGACCGCCTGCACATTGCCAATCGCCCCAGTGATGCAGCGCGCCGCGTAGATATTTCCCAAGGTCGAATCTTCCCAGCCCGGCACAAACAATGGAAGGTCACTATTCGCAGCAGCGACCATCCAACTATCCGCGGGATCGATCTCATAAAATTGTTTGAGCCGGCATTCGCGCAAGATTTTGTAAAGGAACTGGTGGGGAAACTTTCTGTAATTGTTTTCTGAAGCGCCTGCCCACTCCTCAAGCACGACCCGCTCGATGCGTCGCATCGCTTCCTCCTCGGGTATACAAGTATCGGTGACGCGATTGAGGTGCCGCTGCAGAAGCTCCCGCTCTTGTTGCGGACTGAGTTCGCGATAGTTGGGGATGCGTTCGTATTTGCTGCGCGCAACGAGATTGAAGAGATCTTCCTCAAGATTCGCACCGGTGCAGGTGATGGCGTGCACTTTGTCACGGCGAATCATTTCGGCGAGCGAAACGCCCAGTTCGGCGGTGCTCATTGCACCCGCCAGGGTGATCATCATCTTTCCGCCGCGATCAAGATGCGCAATGTAGGCGTCGGCTGCGTCTTTCAGCACCGCCGCGTTGAAATGCCGGAAATGGCGCTCAATAAATTCGCTGATGCTGCCCATCTTCACATTATCAACTTCGCAATGGGGACTATCACTTTTGATGCAAAACTTACTGTGCGCGGGTCAAGCGTTAATTGCATTTTGCTTAAAATTTACGGAATCGCGGCCAGAATGCGCGATGCCAAAATGTTCGGCATCACGCCGAGCAAAACAACTGCTGCGCCAAGCAGAGTGACCGTGCTTTCCTGTAAAGAAACAGCCCGCATGCGCTCTCTCGGTTCCGCGGACGCAACCGACGACACATCCACAAAGATCGCTTTCAAGACGAGAAGGTAATAATAGAGAGAGACGAAACTACCAACGAGTCCAAGCGCGACGAGCCAAAGAAGCGCCTGATTCGCGCCAGCGTGTAACGCGGCGCTGAACAAATAGAATTTTCCGAAAAATCCAGCCAACGGCGGGATGCCTGCAAGGGACAACATAAAGATTGCCATGCATCCTGCGAGCAACGGAGAACGGGACGACAATCCCCGAAAATTCGAGAAATTGTCGCCGCCGGTTTCGCGTCGTACGACGCCGACAACGCCAAACGCGCCGATGAGCGTAATCGCATAAACGGTCGTGTAGAAAAGGGCGGCAGAAAAGCCTTCGCGATCGCCGGCGACGATTCCAATCAATGTATATCCTGCGTGCGCGACCGCTGAGTAGGCAAGCAGTCTGCGTACGTTCACTTGTGCAAGCGCCACGAGATTCCCAATTACAATTGATAACGCCGCTAGTGTCGCAAGCACAGGCGACCAACCGGCCACCATCGCGTGCCACCCGGCACTGCCATGCACGGGCGCAAAGCCAACAAGCACGATTTTTCCCAGCACAACAAAAGATGCAACTTTCGAACCCGAAGCAATGAACGCAGCGCTCGGAACGGGCGCGCCTTGGTACGCGTCAGGCGCCCATAGATGAAATGGCGCAGCAGCGATTTTGAATGCGAAGCCGACTAGGGTCATGACGATTCCAGCCGCAAGCAGCGATTGCACTGGTGTCGTCGCCAATCTTGCTCCGATCTGGGCGAGACTGGTTGTTCCAGTCATGCCGTAAATCAGGCTGATCCCGAAAAGTGTGAACGCGCTTGATGTGCTGCCAAACAGAAAATATTTCAGACCGGCTTCCGCTGAGCGCGCGTCGGTTTTATCGAATGCGGCCAGGATGTAAAGCGACAATCCAAGCAGCTCGAGGCCGATGAAGATCATCAGCAGTTCCTCACTCCCGACGAGTAGCATCAGGCCTACCGTTGCCAGAAGAACCAGCGCCAGATATTCGCCGTGATGGCGGGGCGCCTTTTGTGCCTGCGCCAGCAGGATCGTGAAAAATGTAAGGGCGAGGCAAATGATTTTGAACAGTGACGTCAGGGGCGAGATCACGAGCATTCCGCCAAACAGCGTTTCGTTTCGCGGCAAAAACGTGACTGCCACGATTGCAATCACCAGTCCCAACACTGCAACAAATGCGCACGCTGCTGTCGCGCGTTTCGAAACGAGACTGACCGAAAGCACACCCAGCGCGGTCAGAACTACGACCCCTTCCGGCGATGCAAATTTGAGAAGCTCGAAATAAGACATCGTTAGCGCCTTCGAGCATTGCTGCGGTCAACAGGAGGCCCGCATTTCATTTCAAAAACCTCATGGTTTCGATCGCGGGCGTGATGCGGTCGAGCAGTAGTTTCGGATAAACGCCGACGGCGAATGTTGTGAGCATGAGCATGCACGCGCCGATTTTCTCCGGGATCGTGATCGGATTGGAAACCTCCCGACTTGACGTTGTAATCGTCGTAACCTCGGTTTGAACATTTTTCTCACCGAAGAACGAAAGCTTTAGCGCGCGCAACGTGAACGCAGCGACGAGAACTATGCCAACTCCCGCGATCCAAACAGCAATCGGGTAAGTTTTCCATGCGCCAATAAGAATCGTGATCTCGGCCGCAAATCCGCTGAAACCCGGGATGCCCATTGACGCAGCCGCCGCGACCACGAAGGTGAAAGCCGCGAAGGGCATTGCGTGACTCAGATTCATCCGAGAAAGCGCATCGAGTTCGCGCGTACGTGTGCGTCGGTAAATCATGCGTCCGGCGACAGCGAACAAGAGGGCCGCGATCACGCCGTGCGAAAACATTTGCAGCACCGCACCGGAAACCCCGAGCGCATTAGCCGTAGCAAAACCGAGCAGCACAAAGCCCATGTGGCTCACGCTCGAATAACCGATTACAAATTTCAGATCGCGTTGTCGCAGCGCCACTGCCGCTGCATACACGATTCCGATCACGGCGAGCACAGCGATCCATTTGCTCCACATCTGAAATCCCTGCGGAAAAAGGTTCATGGCCACACGCAGACCAGCGTAAGAGCCTAGCTTCATCACAATTCCCGCAAGCAACATCGAACCCGCAGTCGGAGCAGCGGCATGACCAGTCGGCGCCCAGGTGTGCAGCGGCCAGATACCCGCCAACACAGCAAAGCCGAGGAACAACACTGGAAAGGCCCACGATTGTAGGTGTGATGAGAATTCGAACTGCGACAGCTGATTCAGATCCAACGATCCTCCAGCGACAGATGCGACCAGTATTCCAACGAACACCAACATTCCGCCGAAGAAGGAATACAGCGTGAGCTTCATTGCGCCGTATTCCTTGTTGGTCGAGCCGAAGATCGCGATGAGAAAATATTTCGGTACGATCACCAACTCGTAGAACACGAATAACAAAAACAGATCGGCGCTGAGGAACACGCCGTAACAACCGGCCACAACCAGCAGAAGCCAGAAGAAAAATTCGTTCTGCCGATGTTCCGTATCCCATGAAAACAGCACCGTGCTTACTGCTGAAATGCCGGTGACAAGAACCATCGTCAGACTCACGCCATCAAACGCCAGATGGTAATTCATCCCAAGCGCGGGAACCCAGGGGACGCGCACGATCGTTGTAAATTGCGCCAGCTCTGGAATCGGCGTGCCGACAAACACGACCATACCAAGCGCTAGGCCTGCGATTGCCGTCAGCAGTGCGATCCAACGCGCAAACGCCCGCGGCAAAAGCAGCGACAGAACTGCGCCGCCAAACGTGAGGTAAATTGTCCAGGCGATCATGCGCGTGTACGCACCCGGTAGCGCCCAGTCCGCTCGCGCACATGAAATCCGATCTCCCGTCCTGGTTTTTCGGGTGGCGCCATCAACTGCCGAATCGCCTCCAGAATCGCGGCGATCTCGTCATCGTGCTTGTCGACGCGCCGTTCGAGTTCCGAAAATTTTTGTGCTAACTCGCGATTACTTCCGAGTGTTTGGCGCAGTCTAACAAACGTGCGCATTATCGCGATGTTGACTTTGACAGCGCGCTCACTGTTTAAAACACTGGAAAGCATGGCGATGCCCTGCTCCGTAAAGGCCATCGGCTTGGCACCTCCGAATTTTCGCCGGTTTGGTGTCACAAATTGTGATACCACCATGTCGATCTCTTGTTCGGACAGTTCGAACATGAAATCGCGGGGGAAACGGTCAGGGTTACGTCGCACCGCTTGCTTCAGTGCACGAGTCTCAACGCTGTA
>DASYSX010000293.1:0-3873 GCA_036002955.1 Candidatus Udaeobacter sp.
CAACGTGGGCCAGGCTGTGCAAGTCATGGGAGGTCAAATGCTGGTTTACGATCCGGTGTACGGGAGATTGGAAGACCCGGTTTATGTTGATCTTCAACAGCAACTCACTTCTCCTCTGGTTCGAGACTTTCGCACATTGCCCAGTGCGGGGCTGATCCAGGAAGAAATTCAAAGTCAGCATCAGGTTGCGGCCCCGAATGGCGATTTGGACCAGGCGGTCAGAGCAGCAGGAGCGCCCAACATCCAGAGCGCCACGCCGGACCAATTTATGGCAGGATTTAGTTCGCTCCTTGTTCGTTACCCTCCGAGCGAACGGCACATGCTGGTAGCTGGAGCTGTGAACGCCCGGCCTGATCTTGCAGACAGGATCACAGCTGCGTCGAGGAGCGCGCTACCATCGCGGCACTACTACGGGAAAGACGCAAAAGATTACAAAGAATACAAAGGGAAGGAAATCGCACAGCCGTGCCCGGAAAATTTCTTCCCGCCGCCGTACATAATCAGTCCGCTCACGCCACAGGTTAATTCGCCTGAAAAGGCCAACGGCGACTAGAAACCGCGGCTAGCGAGAGCAGTCAGACATCCGAAGATTCAAAAGTTTCGGCGACGTTGACAACCATAATGGAACCGTTACGGTTCCGCAATGGCGACCATTACGTTGAAGAACATCCCGGCAGATTTGCACCGGGAATTAAAGAAACGCGCAGAGGAACATCATCGCAGCCTGAACAGGGAAATAATCGCGACGTTAAAAGGCGCGGCGAGCGGAACACACCGCGTCGATGTAGAAGCGATGATCCGTGAAGCGCGCGCGGCTCGCGCAAAATTTACGCGCCAGATCAGCGACGCTGAGATCAATGCTTGGAAGCGCGCCGGGCGGCCGTGATTGTCGTCGACACAAACGTCATCTGTTACCGCTGGATGTCGTCTCCGAACAACGCTGCGGCTGAAGCAGTTCTAGCCAAAGACCCTCATTGGATCGCTCCGGTCTTATGGCGGTCGGAATTCCGTAACATTGTGGCTCTAGCAATCAGGAAGAAGGCAATCACAATCCCTGTCGCGCAGGAAATCGTGCGCAAAGCGGAGGCAAGTTTCGAACACTGCGAATTTGCTGTCTCGTCTGATACTGTTTTGCGATTGGTGGCAAGGTCTAACTGCACAGCCTACGACTGCGAGTTCGTCGCTCTTGCAGATGCGGAACGGGTTCACTTGGTGACGGCAGATCGCCAGGTCCTGCAGGAGTTTCCAGAGATCGCCGTTTCATTGGACAACTTCGTGAGAGACTAAGCTTCCAGTTTGTGTCTCGCTTTCGAGTTTAGCCGGCAGGTTTTGGCCCGCTGCCGAACATCGGCAGGATTGGTTGCGACTCGAGAAACCCGCCTCTACACTTTGCGCCTATGCCGTACAAAGATATTGCTCCGCCCGCGGGCGAAAAAATTACCAGGACCGACAGGCTGAATGTGCCGGATCAACCGATCATTCCTTTCATTCGCGGAGATGGCACGGGACCGGACATCTGGGCGGCGAGTGTGCGCGTGTTCGATGCGGCAATCGAGAAGGCCTACGGCGGCAGGAAGAAAATTTCGTGGTTCGAAGTTTTCGCCGGTCAGGTAGCGAAGGACAAATTCGATGAATGGCTGCCGGATGACACGGTGGAAGCGTTCCGCGAATATTTGGTCGGCATCAAAGGTCCGCTAACCACGCCCGTAGGCGGCGGCATTCGCTCGCTCAACGTTGCGCTGCGGCAGTTGCTCGATCTGTTCGTTTGTCTCCGGCCAATTCAGTACTTCAAAGGCGTCCCCTCACCCGTCAAACATCCGGAAAAAGTGAACATGGTGATCTTCCGCGAAAACACGGAAGACATTTACGCCGGAATCGAATACGCGGCCGGCACGCCTGAGGCGCAAAAAGTTCTCGATTTTCTGCAAAAGGAATTTCCGAAGGAGTTCGACAAGGTTCGTTTCGGCACGAAAGAAAAAGCAAAGAGCTTTTGGAAGATGGTCGGCGCACAAGAGAGCGATGACGTGTGTGTAGGAATCGGGATCAAACCGGTCAGTTATTCAGGCAGTGTGCGGCTGATTCACAGCGCGATTACGTACGCGATTCAAAACCGGCGCAAGAGCGTGACGCTGGTTCATAAGGGCAACATTATGAAATTTACCGAGGGCGCATTCCGCGATTGGGGTTTTGAAATCGCAAAAAAATATTTCGGCGCGGAAGAATTCGACGGCGGGCCATGGTGCAGAATTCCGATGGGAAAACCGGGTGCGGGGATTGTGATCAAGGACGCGATTGCCGACATCACGCTCCAACAGGTGTTGACCCGGCCGGAAGATTTCGACGTCATCGCCACGCTAAATTTGAATGGCGATTACCTGAGCGATGCGCTCGCCGCGCAAGTGGGAGGAATCGGCATCGCACCCGGAGGAAATATCAATTACATCACCGGTCACGCCGTTTTCGAAGCTACACATGGCACCGCACCGAAATACGCGAACCTGGACAAGGTGAATCCCGGCTCGGTAATTCTTTCCGGCGAAATGATGTTCCGTTACATGGGCTGGACCGAAGCTGCCGACCTGATTCTTAAAGGATTGAGCGGCGCGATCGAAAGCAAACGCGTCACGTATGATTTCGCGCGCTTGATGGAAGGCGCGACAGAGATCAAATGCTCGCAGTTCGGAGATAACGTGATCGAGCATATGTGAGCGCGGCTGCGGAGCAGCCGCGAAATGACGAAATCCGAATGACGAATGACGAACTAATGAGGAAGCACAGTAATTCGTTACACCGTCACATCGTTGCATCGTTCTCACGATTTAAGGATTCAACGATTCAACGATTCAACGCGGCGAAGCCATTCGTCATTCGTCATTCGTGCTTCGTCATTCTTCTCGCGCTAAGCGTCACTCCACTTTTCGCACAGAAGCGGCCCATCACCGAGAAAGATCTCTGGGATTTCGTCTGGATCGGTGACCCGCAGGTGTCGCCGGATGGATCACGTGTTGCGTTTGTGCGTGTCACCGTTAACGAAAAGAAAGAAGGTTATAACACTTCCATTTGGTCAGTTCCTGTCGCCGGCGGCGAAGCGCCGCGGCAACTGACGAAAGGCGATCATGACACCACGCCGCGCTGGTCGCCGGACGGGAAACTCCTGCTGTTCCTGCGTTCGACCGAAAAAGATGGCAAGCCTGAACCGCCACAGCTCGCAATGCTGCCAATGGCCGGTGGCGATTCCTTTGTTTTTACCGAGTTGCCGAGAGGCGCTGGCAGTCCGGTCTGGGCGCCAGACGGAAAAAACATCGCGTTCGCGAGCGATACCAACGCGGAGGACCTTGCGAAACAGGAAAAGAAAAAACACGAGCAATCCGCTGCCGCCAAGGCTCCCGCCTCCGCCGAGGCTCCGGCGGACAAGCCGGGCAACAAGGCCACGCCAACTCCGGCGGCGAACGTCACTGCACCTAAAGATGAGCACGAGAGCGATGTGCGCGTGATTACCCGCGCGGTCTATCGACAGGACAACGAAGGTTACATCGATCCAAAGCATCCGGCTCACATCTGGATCGTGGCCGCACCGCACAGCGCCGAAGAGAAAGTGAAACCGCGCCAGATCACGAGCGGTCACTTCGATGAAGACAATGCGATTTTGTCGAAGGACGGCTCGCAAATTTATTTCACCTCGAGCCGGATCGACGAACCGTATTACGAACTGCCGAGAACGGATCTTTACTCCGTGCCGGCGGCTGGCGGTAACCCTACGAAGATCACGAGCATCGATCTGAACACACAATTCGGACCGGGCGGAGGCGCGTTATCCCTCAGTCCCGACGGCAAACAAGTCGCATTCGTGGCAGCGACCAACCAGCCGATCAA
>DASYSX010000294.1:0-6201 GCA_036002955.1 Candidatus Udaeobacter sp.
AGTAGCCGGGGTCGTAATTGTACGAATTCGGATAATCGTAACCGTAGGTCGACGAGCCGTAGCCATCATTCGGAAAGCCATAGTCGTAGTAGTAATCATCCGGGTAGTACGAAGGCCACCACGGGGAAAACCCCAGATTGAAGATCACCCACGATCCATTAATGAAAGAGCATCGGTGACCGTTCCACCAGTGGTCGCAATTGCGGTTCCAATCGCGATGCCAATCCCCTGATTGGTGACCGAAAACGTGTTTTTGCCAGTCACGCCGCAGATGATTGTTTCCATTTCGGAAATGGTTTCCGTTCCAGACATTGTTTGCATTCCGCAGATTGTTTGTAGTCCGTAAATTGTTTCCATTCCGGAACTGGGTTCCGGTGTTTCGTTGGTTCCACACGCGTGTGACAGCTGGGTTTCTGTGATTCGCGTACGGCGCGACACGATTGCTTTGCGGGATAGTTGCTACCGTGTATGGACCAGAACGCGTCAACGAACCTCGACTCGAATACATAGGCCCCCGGTACGCGGAGGATGGTGACGAACGCATCCCAAACGAGGAAGGGCGTTGGCCTGAATAAAACGGTGTACGGCCGTATGACCGCATGGGCGTTGAGCGGAACGATGGAACACCACCGGGCCGCATCGGAGCGTGAACCGTCGGGGCACTGCGAACAACCGCGCCTCTGTGAGATCCGCCCGCCACTGTGTGAACACTTCCTGGGTTTGCTTGAGCAATCGTGACCGCGCTCGCAACAAGCGCGGCGGCAGACAATTTTGTTTTCATGTTTCCGTTTCCTTTCCTGTTGCTGAACCGTTTGCCTGTACAATCTAACGTAGGCCGCCAGAAATGAGAAGCATTTCTCCGGCCCAGTTCGAGTCGTCTGAGGCGAAGAACACTGCCGCAGCAGTAATGCTTGGATTCAGTCAACAGCTGCCTCATTTTTCGAGCGGCGTTGTCAGTTCCTTCTCGTCGGTGTCGACCACAAACACGGCCAGCAGTTTCGCGGGTTCAGTCTTGCTCGCGTTCTCACTAACGCTGTGTCGGTCACCGGGCATCTCGGAGAAGCTCTCACCTTTGCGGTAGGTAACGATAGGCCCATTATTGACCGAACTTTTGATCGCCCCTTCCAGAACTGTTGCGTAGATGAAAGCCGACTTTGCATGCGTGTGAGCCGACGAGGTACCGCCGGGACCATATTCGACGAGCACACCTTTGATGCTTTTACCCGGCACATTTGGCAGAGCATGTTGGTAGACGAGAGTCACCTTTGAATCTTTGTCGGCGGCTATTACTGAGTGGACGCCGAGAGTAGCGAGGATGAGTGTGCAAATGATAAACGTACAGGTGAACCGCAGTAGCCTAATTGTTTTTGAATTTTGGATTTGTTTCATTGTGATGTCTTTTTTGTATTCGGTTCTTTGCTAGTTGAGAGTTGGTTTCAGCGGTTCAGTGCCGAGCGGTGGTGCGGCTAAGCCAGTCCGCGAAACGCGCAGAACCGAGTAGGGGGTTCTCACCTTCAGGAACCAGGCTGCGCTTCTCGAGTGGCGTGCCGAAGTAGGGGGCTTGCTCGTCGGTCACCACTGTGCGCGAGTCGTTATGCGCGGTGAGGTATTCGCGGACGACTTCGTCGAATGGAATAGCGTCGGGGCCGGCCAATTCAACGATTCCATTCAAGGGCTTCGCCACGGCGATCCTGGCCAGAGCGGCGGCGACGTCGTCGGAGAGGATTGGCTGAAATAACGCCGATGGCAGGCGAACGGTCCGTTCGTTGGTTGCAGAATCGGCAATGCCGCCAATGAATTCAAAAAACTGCGTGGCACGGACAATCGTGTACGGAATCGGTGAAGCTTTGATCAGTTTTTCCTGAGCAACTTTCGCGCGCAAGTATCCGCTCTTGGGAAGCCGGTCGCAGCCGACTATGGAAAGTGCAACGTGGTGGCCCACGCCCGTGTTCGCCTCGGCGGCGAGGACGTTGCCGGTCGAAGTTTCGAAGAATTCCAGCACGGCCTTGTCTTCCCACGAAGGAGCATTTGTAACGTCTACGACCACTTGCGATCCAGTTAGTGCCTCGCTTAACCCTTTTCCGGTGATCGAATTGATGCCCCGCGAAGGAGATGCCGCGATGACTTCGTGACCCTCCGCACCCAGCAAGTCTACTAGTTTTGCTCCGATTAGACCTGTGCCCCCGAGGACGACTATTTTCATATTTTTATTTTTGGTTTTGATCTCCGCTCTTGTTTTCATTCTTTGCGTTTCTCCAGCTTCCGCTCAATTCGAGGGTCAGGAATTAACCAGAGGAGCGCCGCGAATACATACAATCCACTGGAAATCCATGGACTAACAAACGCGAGTGGAATGGCGGCGAAATAAAGCACAAGTGAGATGCGGCCCTTCCGATCCCTGCCAACGGCCTGCGCCAGAAGGGAGTCGCGACCTTCGTTGGCAATGATAGCGCGCTCGAGAATATAATAAGCAATAGCTGCCATCAGCAGAACGAACCCATATACTGCGGTCGGAATGGCAGCCAGGCGGTTCTCACCCATCCAAGCCGTGGTGAAAGGGAAGAGCGACAGCCAAAACAACAAATGCAGGTTGGCCCAGAGAATTCCGCCGCTGACCTGTTCCGTGGCTTGGAAAAGGTGATGGTGATTGTTCCAGTAAATGCCGAGGTAGATAAAACTTAGTACGTAGCTCAAAAGCACCGGTAGCAGTGGCTTCAAAGCCGAAAGTTCAACCGCGTGCGGCACTTTCAATTCCAGTACCATGATGGTGATGATGATGGCAAGCACTCCATCGCTAAACGCTTCCAGTCGGCTCGTTTTCATCCTGCTTCGCGCATCTATTTATGTGGGAAGCTGTCAGCTTCCCCTACAACTCTCTTTAGCCAGTCTCGTGCCGTCACAACATCGTCATTCGTTAGGCCATGGCCGGCATTGAAGAAGCGAATTGTCACATCTGCGCCTGCGCGACGAAGAAGTTCTCCCAGGCGTTTCGTCTCGGATGCGGGAACAATTGGGTCCTGATCCCCCGCACCGATCCAAACGCGTCCAGATGAAAGCTCGGGTAAAGCGTCGGGAATCAGCGGCACCATCGCGCGAAATAGAACTGCCCGATGCAAAATTTCCGGCCTCAATAATAGGATGCTCGCCGCGATGTTGGCGCCGTTAGAATATCCGACGGCAACTAACTGATCGGTAGCGAATCCGTAATGTTGAGCGGCCGCTGTGATAAAATCCGCCAGTTCATTTGTGCGGTATTTTAGGTCTTCTAGATCGAAGACACCTTCCGCCAGTCGTCGAAAAAATCGCGGCATTCCATTCTCGAGCACCTTCCCGCGTGGGCTGAGTAACGCAGCATTCGGATCGAGCTCTCGTCCAAGCGGAATGAGATCCCGTTCATTTCCGCCCGTGCCATGCAAAAGCAAAAGGATGCGTGACGAGCTGCCGGGAACGAATTCGTGAATAAAATCGGAGATCATGGCTTAAAATTAGCAAAGTTTGTAGCCACGGGTCTGCGCGGAACTGTTTGTTATCATAAGCAAGACGGCCCACAGGGTCGTGGCTACAACGGCTATTTAACTCAGTGCGGTAGGCACGCGAATCGGCGGGAGAACTTTTTCAATCTGCGAGCGTGCTGATTCCATCCACGGCGGAAGACGTAGATGCATGCCGAGTTCGTATAATTTTTCATCGACTGTAAAGCCGGGTGGTTCCGTCGCGATTTCGAACAGAACGCCGCCCGGCTCGCGGAAATAGATGGAATGAAAATAAGTGCGATCGATGATTGGCGTGACGTTGTAGCCACGATCAACGAGATGCTCGCGCCATTGGAGTTGTTCGGCTTGGTCCTTCGCGCGAAACGCAATGTGATGTACTGAACCGGCCGCCACACGACCCATTGCGGCGTCGGGCTGACACAGCAGGTCGACAATCCGGCCGGACGCAGACTCATCCGCAGATACAAACCGAAACCGATTGCCGGATTCCTCAACCAATCGATAGCCAAAGCTTTCAATAAGTAACCGCGCAGTTCTCTCGTAACCTTCCAACGCAGCGGACACACTATGGAAGCCGTGAAGCGCGTGCTCACTTGGAACGGGGCTATCCGGCCACGGCTCAATTTGTGTGTGAAAAGCAGAACCGATCAGTTCGATCATAAGTCCATCGGGATCAATCAATCGAATTACTTCTTCTCTGAAACGCGTAACTGTTTTCTCAGCCGTCACGTGCTGTTGGTTCAAACGTTCCAGCCAATAACCCATCGAACTCGGTGGAACCGCGAACGCTGTCGCTTTGATTTGGCCGGTTCCGCGAATTCCGCGTCGCGCTCCAGGCCACGGAAAAAATGTCAGGATTGTTCCGGGCGCGCCGTGCCGATCGCCGAAATAAAAATGGTAGGTGCCCGGATCATCAAAATTCACCGTACGCTTCACGAAGCGCAGACCGAGAAGCCCGACGTAAAAGTCGAGGTTCCGCTGCGGATCCGTGGCGATCGCAGTGACGTGATGCAGTCCCGGGATTTTCCTGTCCATCAGGACGGTGACAATCCTCGCTTAATGCTGCGCAGATTCTTCCGCGTGCGACCTAGCCTTCGTACTTGAACGACAGTTGCAATCGCGTTCGAAACTCGAGCACTTTCCCGTCCTCAATCTTTACATCCATTTTCACAACCTCAGCAATACGCAGATCACGCAGCGTCCCCGCCGCAGTCTGCACGGCAGCTTTTGCCGCATCTTCCCAGGATTGAGTGCTCGTCCCGATTACTTCCGTTACTCTGTAAACTGACTCTGTGGATTTATCTTTTGTGGCCATAATGTTTTCTTTCTAACGGTTTGTTTAGAGTTCCCTGAGAGAAATGTTTATGCAAGCGGGCACACAAACTGATGAAGAAGGATCTTCGGTCACGTTGAATTTTCCGGCCGCGTTAGTCCAGCGCGTGCTATCCCACGCGCGCACCGGGTGAATCGCGTTGTCCCCAACGCAATGGCTCGGGCCATTGTCAACGGCTTTGGGACAAGTCGTTCCACCTGATGTGGCCGAACGAAGTTCTGACGTTGCAACAATCGGCATGGTCGAGTACGACTGAACGGCCATGTTTTCGATTCAAAAGCTGATCGGGCGGGATCAAAAGTTTTACAATTTGCTCGAAGCCAGTGCGCAGCAGGCGGACGCAAGCGTTCACCACCTGATCGGCTTGTTGCAAAAACTCGAGCAGCACGACACACCGGAAAACCTGGAACAATTCGCCCACAGCCGGCGTGAGGATAAACGGATCACGCAGGAATTGACCGAGCAACTTTCCAAAACGTTTGTTACTCCTTTCGAACGGGAAGACATCCAGGAGTTGGGGGCCGCACTTTATAAAATACCGAAAACGGTCGAGAAGATTGGCGAGCGTATCTTGATCCGCCCCGAAGATCTCGTAGGACAAAGTTTCGGCAAGCAAGTTGAGCTGCTCGATCAGGCCGCCGAAATGGTGCTAGCCATGGTGAAACAACTGCGCCACGGGATCGACGCCAGCACCGCGCGCGAGATGAACGCCAAACTGCAAGGCATTGAAGGCGATGCCGACAAGCTCGAACTGGAGCGCCTGCGCGATCTTTTCCAAGGCGATCACGCCGCGAAGCAGATTATTTTTCTGCACGACCTTTACGGTCTCCTTGAAAAAGTGATCGACCGCTGCCGCGACGCGGGGAACATCATTCTGCAGGTGGCGCTGAAATATTCGTAACAAAGCGGATCGCGTGATGTCCCGGTGATTGTGATTGCGCTTCCCCGACTCAGTTACCGCGACGGCGTGCGTGCGTTTGCCAATGGGATTTCGAATCCCTCGATTTGTTTTTTTATTTCGTTTGCGAACGCCGCCGCGCCAGCGCCGTTCACAACCCGATGATCAAATGTCAACGAAAGCGTGATGACTTCAGCGCTTTCGTTCTTGGTTTTGTTCGAAATTAATTCGCGGTGCGCGGTGCCAACGAACAGCGTGCCGACCGAAGGCGGCACAACAATCGGCGCGCCGGCTTTCACTTCAAACGCGCCGAGACTCGTGATCACGACCGGCGCGTTCATGGCGTCAATGCGACCACCGCGTGTAGCAGCGACGGTCTCGTTGTAAGTAGTGATGAACTCGGGCCAGCTCCTTTGATTTGAAGTTGTGATCACGGCTGTTGCGAGACGGTCTCCTTCCAGCGCGACGGCAATACC
>DASYSX010000295.1:0-6624 GCA_036002955.1 Candidatus Udaeobacter sp.
CTTATGCGCACTGCCGGGAGTCGGTCGCAAGACTGCGAACGTCGTGCTCGGCAACGCCTTTCACATAGATGAAGGGATCGTAGTCGACACACACGTGATGCGCCTGTCGCAGCGCCTTGGCCTAACGAAACAAGACGACCCCGTAAAGATTGAGCTGGATTTGATCAAGCTCGTGCCCCGCGAGCATTGGACGGATTGGAGTCATTGGCTCATCTGGCACGGGCGCCGCCGTTGCTACGCGCGCAAGCCGGACTGCAGCCAGTGCGAAGTATTCAAGCTCTGTCCCAGTGGCAAGATCTTCCTGCGCACTGGCAAAGCGCTGGCCCAGGGAACGACGGGTTCCCAGCCGTCGACGACGTGACGGCTGGGAAGCCGTCACTCCTTTTTGCGAAATTGCTTGAACCTGTGCGCCGCGATAGCCAAGATCGCGACCCACTTGAGAACGTTCGCTATCGCCGTTCTTATTCTGCTGACTGCCAGCGCTTTCGGCGCCGCTGAAGTCCCGCAGCTTCAGCAGTTACGAGACCAACTGAAGAAAGCTCAAGACGCGGAAGACAAACCCGCAATCATTGAATTGAGCCGACGCATTGTGGCCATCGCTCCGAATGATTCCGGCACATGGAATACGCTCGCGCAGACGCAATTCGAAAGCGAAGAACTCGATGACTTACAGCGCACGCTCGAGGCGTGGCAAAAAGCGACCAAGCGACCGATCGCAGCGATCGAAGATTTTCACGCGGAGCTCTGCTTCAAACGCAAGGATTATCAATGTGCCGAGCAGCACTGGCTTGCGTATATCGCTACGAAACCGCCGCGCCCGGACCTGGCGACCGGTTACGACAATCTCGCGGAAGTCTGCGCAGAGCAGGCGCGTTGGACAGACCATGCGGCATACCGGGCGAAAGCGATCGCGGCCCAGGACACCGCCGCGCGGCGCGTTTTGCGTGCGACCGCTTTTCTGCGCCTCCATAACTGGGATGCCGCTTATGCCGACATGGCGAAAGCGAATAAGATGGACGCCACCGACCCACAAGTGAAGGAGTGGCTCCCGCAATTCGAGCAGTTACAAAAATTCATACCGCAAATCAAACCGCTCGATGCGCAGATCGCAAAATCACCAAATGATCGCGCCGTTGCGGGACTGTTGCTTGAACGTGCCCGCGTTTTTATTCTTGCCGGGCGTCCGTTGCTGGCAATCGATGACGCCGAGCGCGCATTTAAACTTCAGCCAGCATCGATGCGCGCGCGTATCGAACTAGCCGAAGCACTGCTGGATGCAGGCCAAGCAGAGGACGCCCAAAAGTTGCAGGTCGACAGGTTTCTTCGTCGGGGAGAAGACAAGCTCGTTAGTGATGAGGCATTGAAGGAACTTGGAACGCTGGACGCTCGTTTATCCGCGAATGCCAAGGATGCAGATGCGCTTGTAGCGCGGGCCAAAATTTTGAGAGACCTGCGTCAATTCACGCTGGCACTCGCAGACGCAAATGCTGCGCTGGCGATTAATGACAAATCGGCAGCCGCACATTTTGAAGCGGCTCAAGATCTGGACGGTCTGGACCGGCAAAAGGAGGCGCTCTTGCATGTTCGCATCGCGACGGAACTGGATCCTCACAATCCAGACATGTGGTTCTTCCGCGGCGTACTCGAACGAGAGCGCGCAGACTTCGCAGGAGCCATTACGTCGCAGACACGCGCAATTGAAATTAATGAGTCACTGGTCGCATTGAACGAGCGCGAGCAATGCCAACGGCGGATCGGAAAGACAGCCGAAGCCGATGCCGATCTTCGCCGGATACAGGAACTGACGCCACAAAGATGATGAACCAGCCATTCTGCAAATGTGGGAGCCGCCTTAGCGCGGCGATCCGTCGGGGCACTAAGGCCCCTCCCACATTTCGCCAATGCATACCTTTTCTCGTTTGCGTTCTGCTGATTGCCATGACCGGCGCGAGTTTCGCGCAGGACGAAGAAGAAGAAGCATCGAATGCAAAACCCGATGCCGGCGGCATTGTGATCGATCCGTCGAGCGGGAAGATCGCCGAAGGCGACACAATCACGATCACGTTTCCCGTCTCGATGGTCGCCGCCGATCTCATCGATGTCGGTGATCAGCCGAGCCCTTTTGTGAGTGAGCCGAAGCTCGCGGGCACGTTTCTTTGGAAAAGTCAGACTGAAGGCGTTTTCACCGTGACCAGCGTCGTGGCCGAAGCGCGACATCGATTGACGCTGGCTCCAGGGCTGAAGGACGCGACGGGGAAACCGTTCGTGGTGAAAGATTGGAGCGCCGAATTCAACACTCCGAAGTTTGCGATCACGACGGAGTTCAGCGAGCGCAAACAATTGGCGGCGCGGCCGCAAATCTATCTCGACTCAACCTACGCGGTTCGTCTCGATGAAGCAGCGCAGCACATTTACTTCCAAGACCGCGAGGCACACCAACGTTTTCCAGTCGAAGTAATTCAAACGGGTGAAGACAAGACCGCGAATTCGCTGGAAGCGAGCGGGTTTCGTGTCACGCCGCGCGCTCCGCTTCCAGTAGGACATACATTCGATCTTATCGTGAATGGCTTGCTCGACGCCAAAAGCCGGCGGCCACTTCCGTATTTGCAAGTGATACCCGCCGGTAAAACCGAACCGCTCGAGGTGCAATGGCTGGGCGCGTTCAATCATCCGCTGGATGAGCCCACCATTCGCATCAAGTTCGACGACACGATCGATCCTGTGGAAGTCACGCCGGAGCGAGTCCGTGTCGAGCCTGCGGTGGAAGAAATGAAACTGCTTGCGAGCGGCGATCAGATCCAAATCACAGGCGATTTCGATCCCAGGCAGCGCTACAAAGTCAGCATCTCGCCGGAACTAAAAGGCGACCGCGGCTATGGAGTCCAGTCTGAATCGCGTTGGGGCGCAACGTTTCGACCGAAGGAGTCGTGCCTGATCTTCCCATCCAGTCAGGTGTTTGCCCGCGCGCGCCAGGAACTGCGTTTTGCCTTCTTCCAAGTCAACACCCCACAAGTCACATGGAAACTGGCGCGCATTCCCGCCGAGAAATTGTCGGCTGTCACCGCGCGCGTAAAAGAATTTGAAAAGGACGCCCGGGATCCCATCACCGGCGATGTGGTAATTGATCCGCGCACAGGATTCGCGAAAGAATTTCAGACTGAATTGCTCGTCGAAGCGTTTCAATTGCCGGTGGCGAGCAGCGGCGTCTTCGAAGCCACGAGTAACGACAGTGAAACACGACGCGATGTCCGTTGCACACCCGCCGAAGCCTCGGCAAAGCCGGGCGTCCCACCAGCAAATGAAGCTTTCGCGGGTCCGTATCTTTTCGAAGCGAGCGCAACTCTGACGGACGGCCGCATCGTTGGGAATCGATCGATCATTTGCGTTAACGATTACCTGCTCACGCAAAAACGAACGCCGACCAAAGTGATCATGCGTCTCGCGAAAATGTCCGACGCGAATTCCGTGGCCGGTGTCACAATTCGCGCGCTCACCGACGAGAACATCGAACTCGCGCGTGCAGTCACAGACAAGGAAGGCATCGCAGAATTTCCGAAGGATAAGGTTTTTCCGAAAACCAGTGATTCTAAGGCGAAAAATACGCATCTCTTCATCGCCGACACTACGACTGGCCCAGCGCTGCAATTTGCTGAAGCCACAGCATATCCTTCGGGAACTGATTCCGCTTCTTCACCGAACAGAGCGCACGCCGAGATTATCACCGATCGCAATCTTTATCGTCCGGGCCATACCGTGAAGATGAAGGGGTTGGTGCGCGATGTTATCAGCTCTAACGACCTCACGATTCCCGCGGGCGCCTCCGTGCATTGGAGCATAAAAGAAAGCGACGGCAGCCGGGTTGTTGGTGAAGGAGACACGACGCTATCGGCTTATGGCGGATGGGAAGCGGAGTGGAATGTGCCAGAAAAGGCAAAGCTCGGGAGTTACGAGGTGCGGTGCTCGGTGGGAGGCAATGACTACGCGGGCGTGACTGTGATCAGCGTTCAGGAGTACCGGGTCCCGCTGTTTTCGGTCATGGTCGAGGCAACCACGCCAGAGGTTGGTACCACCGCGCATGCGCGGATCGCCTCTGCATATTTTCACGGGGCACCGAATGCAGGAGCGCGGGTGCACTGGAAAGCGAGTTGGACAACAATGGCTGACTTCGCCAGGGATTCCAACGAACCGTATCGAAAGCGTTTCAATTCTTACTCCGAGATTGGTCCCCGCCTCGATGTCGACAGTGAAGACATCAAAACAATCGAAGGCGATACGCAGCTCGATGCGCATGGTTTCGCGACCATTGCGTGTGAATCGCCGTTCAAAGACAATCCTGCCGTCGGCCGCACGAGCATTATCTGGCGCGCAGATGTCACTTCAATCGATGGACAAACCCTTAGCGGTGGCGAAACCGCCACACTTTTCGCGACAGAAACTCGTCTCGGGATCCGCGCCGAAGAGCAGGCTACCGAACCCGCCGGTCTGCCCGCCGGAGCCTCGGCGCAGGCGGGAATAAAAGTTGATATCGACGCGCTCAATCCCGAGGACCAGAAACAGGATGGCGTTCTTGTTCGCGCCGATCTATTTCACGTCACCACGAAGACGGTCAAAGAACAACTTGCGCCGTTTGTTTATCGCTATCGTAACACAGACCAGTTCGCGAAAGTCGCATCACAAGAATCGAAAACGCCGGCCCAACTTATCTTCCCAACGACCGAGACCGGCCGTTACGTTGTTGCGGTCAATGCCACAAAAGTCAAAGCACCGATGGTTAGTGATGAAACGACCGTTACCGGTGAACAATCGGCACAACTACCGGTCGTCAATGAGACCACGTTTAAGATCGATCGTCGCGCCGAGCCGTTTCTGCCGGGTGAGAAAGCTGCCTTCACAATACAGGCGCCATTCGGTGGCGTCGCATGGGTATCCGTCGAAACAGATGAGGTGCTCGACACGTTGCTCGTCCCGGTAAAAGGCAATGCCGGTCGGGTGGAAGTGCCGATCAAAGAAAATTACGCACCGAACGCGACGGTTTCGATTTATCTCGTTAAACCGGGCGGCGAAAACCAGCTTCCCCTGGAACGTTTCGCTTACAGTGAGATCGATGTTCGCCGGCCTGACCGCGAACTGAAAGTTGCGCCGCATCTCGCCACCAACACCGCGAAACCTGGTGAGGTGGTGCGCGGTGAAGTGCTGGTGACGTCGCAAGACAAACCAGTTGCCGACGCCGATCTGCTCGTGTTCGCAGTCGACGACGCCGTTCTGACCCTGGGCGATTGGAAACTGCCGAACATTGGCGGGCGCTTTTACTTAAGGAATGGCTTCTCAGTGCGAACGTACGAGGCTCTCCATGGTTACATCGAGAATCTCGCCAAACTTAGTTTGACCGAAAAAGGATTCGTCATCGGCGACGGCGGAGAAGAATCGATCTCGAACATCAAAAATGTTCGCAAAGAATTTCGCACTCTGGCGTTTTGGCAGGGCAGCTTAAACACTCGCGCTGACGGTAAGGTCGCGTTCGAATTCGTCGCGCCAGATAACCTGACCACATATCGCATCGTGGCGGTCGGCGAGACGAAGGTGAATCAATTCGGGGGCGATGCGACGGAGACGGTAAAAATATCGAAACCACTCCTGAT
Source organism: Candidatus Udaeobacter sp. (assembly GCA_036002955.1). Taxonomy (GTDB): domain Bacteria; phylum Verrucomicrobiota; class Verrucomicrobiia; order Chthoniobacterales; family UBA10450; genus Udaeobacter. Next base: position 5,640 of record DASYSX010000295.1, read on the forward strand.
CGATCTGGCATTGCCACGTTTTCTGCGCGAGGGCGATGAAGTCGAATTGCGCGCTGTCGTCCGGCAAAACTTCGCTGACAGCGACGGCGTCACGACGCGGTGTGTGACGGACGCCAATATTAAGTTACTAGGCGGCGATGTGACCACTCAATCAACGCAACGGGACGCGCCGACGGTGTTTCGTTTCAAGGCAAAAGTCACCGACCCCAATCTCGCGCCAACAAAGGTGCGCTTCGAAGCCGTCTCGGACTCGAACAAACAAATGTCCGACGCGGTGGAGATCACGATTCCGGTGCAAGCGCCGACGATTGTGCGCAAGGAAAGTGTGGCCGCTTCGTTCAATGGTCCACAGTTCGATGCTCGCCGCGCAATGCCCGAAGTATGGAAGCGCGGCCGAGGCCAATTCACCACAACGATTTCCACTTCGTCGTGGCTGCCACAGATGTCGGGGCTTCCTGTGATTTTGGAATATCCGCACGGCTGTTTCGAACAAATTTCGACCAAACTGCTGGGGTACAGTTTGCTCGCGAACGTTCTCGCGTACCTGCCGGATTTTCAGCAACGCGATCCCGAATATCGCGCCACGCTGGAGCGCGGAATGAAACAGTATGCCAGCTCGGTGCTGGAGGATGGCACGCTCCCTTATTGGCCCGGTGGTAATACAGGCAATGGTTTTGTCACATGTCAGGCGCTTTGGTCCGTCAATCAATCGGTCAAGGCGGGTTTTGAGCCGCCGTCGGATTTACAAGAGAAACTCACAGGCGCCGTAAAGAAAATGGTCAAAGCCCAGGTGCCGGCATCGCGATTTCAAAAATGTTTCGCGCTTTTCGTGCTTACCCAATCTGAGACCGGCGACGATTACAAAAACGAGTCGCAGGAATTGTATCTCCACCGAAACGAAGGCAGCGATGAAGATCGCGCTTTGCTGGCAATCGCGTTGCATCAGCAAAACATCATGGCTCACGAGCAGCAGCAACTTCTTCGC
>DASYSX010000296.1:0-6283 GCA_036002955.1 Candidatus Udaeobacter sp.
ATACTTTGCGTAAGCGATCGCGTTACGGATCGCGTCGGGTCCTGCATACCATATCGGACCGTATCGGAACAGCTCACTGATTAAATCAAAGCCATCTCTGTCCGTGCGCGGACGAACCTCGTATAGGTCGTGGCTCTCCGATCCCTGGCTCCTCTGTTTAGCATACATGGCTTCCATACGTGTTATCCTTCCCTGTTATCTTTCAAACGAATTTGCAGCCTTAAAAGAGACAATTCTGTTACTTTTTTGAAAAGAACCGCTGATTAGGAAGACAACCTGCCAGGTTGTCTCGGCAGGCTGGCAGCCTGCCAGCCGAGTCAGGCAAGCTGCCTGACTTCCAGTGACCTCGCCTACCGTTTTAATCTATCAGCAGTGAGAGGAACGCGGGGCGACGTTACCGGCGAAATGCAGATGTTCGAGAATCTCGCTGCGGAACCGTAGAAATGAATCGCTGGTGCGATCACGTGGTCGCGTGAGGTCTATATCGATCTCGCGATCAATTCGCCCCGGCGCCTGGGTCATGATGAGAATGCGATCACTCATGTAGATCGCCTCATCAATGTCGTGCGTAACGAGCAGCATCGTGGTGCGACGATTTTCCCACAGTCTTAGTACTTCATCCTGCATGCGCATCCGCGTGAAAGCGTCAAGCGCGCCGAGCGGTTCATCGAGCAGTAAGACTTTGGGATGGTTGATGAGTGCGCGTGCAAGCGCAACCCGCTGGGCCATGCCACCGGAAAGATGATGCGGATACGCATTAGCAAATGCTTCCAGTCCGACCAGCCGCATGAACTCGTCCACTTCATTTCGTTTTTCGCGCAACACTCCACGTGCCGCGAGGCCGGCCTCAATATTGCGGCGAACAGTCAGCCATGGGAACAGATTCGGATCTTGAAAAACAAGACCACGCTCCGCACTCGGTCCAAGAATTTTTTCATTGCCCACAAGCAGCTCACCTGAATCGGGAACATCCAACCCGGCGATGAGTCGAAGCAATGTCGACTTTCCACAACCGCTCGGCCCGACTAACGAGACCAGTTCGCTTGCAGCCATGGAAAACGATATGCCGCTCAGAGCGAGCCGCCTTGTGCCTGGTGCGTCTGGCAGCGCAAAACTTTTGGAGATTGCGTGCGCACGAACGCCTGACGGGTCCGAAACATTTGTCGTCACCACTTGATCATTCCCTTCTGCCAGACCAGAACTCGATCGCGCAGCTTGAACAGCAAAGTCATAACGGTCGAGAAGAAGGCCGCCATGATAATGAGCGCAGCGAAAACTTTGCCGTATTCAGCCCAGCCTTGGGCCCAACTAACGTACCAACCGAGACCGGATTTAACTCCTAGAGACTCCGCGACCACCAGAGTTAGAAACGAGGCACCGAGTCCCATGAACAAGCCAATAAAGATGTTTGGAACAGCGGCTGGTATGGCAACTCGAAAGATTAGATAGAGGCGTCCTGCGCCGAGGGTTCGAGCGACGTCGAGGTAGGATGCGCGCGTGTTAGAAATCCCAGAGGCAGTCAACATTGTTACTGGGAACCACACCGCGAGCGCGATTAATCCCGCTGAAGACATGATTGCCGAAGGCGACACTACCATCGCAATTGGGATCCAGGCTGTCGCTGGAATCGGCCCTACAACTTTCAGCAGTGGCATTCCCCAATAGCGGACCGAACTCGACCAGCCGATACACACTCCGCTAACAAGTCCCACGATTACGCCAAGTGTGTAGCCACTTAGGAGCAAAACAAGCGAGTGCCACGTGCTATCGAGCAACAGTGCCCGGTCGCTAATCAGACTTCGCAAAATCGCTGCAGGTCCCGGAAAGTACGGCAGCGGAAGCAGATGCAAGCCTGCCGTTATCACATCCCAGGCTCCAATTAACAGAATGGCAGCGGAAAAAATCGGCCAGATGTGGCGCATCCATTTGCGCAGCGCTGGCCAGAATCTTTGCGCGATTGAGAGAACAATTGAGACGCCGAGAATTTCCCAAAACAGCAGCATGTAAGAATGCGTCTCGAGTGGCGGCGCTTTTGGTGCGATCAACAGGTGAGTTCCGAACGTAATTAAACTGGCGACCGGAACAGCCAGCTGCATCGGCCAGGGCAATATCGACAGTTTGTTGGGAGCCGTGGCGTGCGCATTCATTACTCGTCCGATCGATGTCATTCTGAGCGAAGCGAAGAATCTCGGATTTAATTGCGGCGGCTATCTGCGGATAATAGACAGAGATGTTTCCCTCCGCTCAACATGACAGCGCGATTATCAGTCGTTCCCCCGCCTTCGGCTTATTTCTGTGCAGCCACCGTGCTTTTCTGAAGACACTGCGCGTCGGGGTCGGCGAGATTCGGCGCATCCTGGTCGGGTTGATCAAACATTTTTCTTCGGCAGCACGAATCTCCGCTGTCTTTTTGGATTAACGCCGCGAGCAGACGGATGTCTTCGCCGGCTGAAACCTGGGCGCCCGCAATTTTTTCGACCTCGATGGTCTTAATCCACTCGTCCGACACGCCGGGAAGATGCATGAAAGCGCGTTTCGCCAGCGCTGCGGTGTCGGTCTCCGGCGACAGCATCTTGGCGACTTTCATTTCCCGGCCGGCGGATTGCACGGACTCCTCGGCTAGCTGAACACTTGGTATATAGCGCAAGCGAGCGAGCGCAACGGTGTTGAGCTCAGGCGTGGAAGCGAGATACTTTTTCTCCACAGCCATGATCGCGGCAGCCCTTGGGTTGGTCTCGACCCATTTGGCGCCTTTTAACAACGCACGTGTTGCTCTGGCCGCCGTATCGGGATTGGCATCCACCCATTTGCCGTTTGCGATCACTTCGCAGCAATACTCGTCCTTGTAAGGCGCGTCCGTTACCTGGTCGGCAACGTTTCTTACTTTGCCCTCCGCGATTAAGAGGCTTCCGATCGGTTCTGCGTTAGCGACTGCGTCCACTTCGCCTTTATCGATCGCCAGACCCAACTCACCCGCTGGAAAAACTTTCCAGGTAATATCTTTGCCCGCATCGATGCCGTGAACGCCGAAGACACGGTTTGCGAAAACGAACGGAGGCGTCCCCATGCCGGGTACACCAATTCGCTTTCCTTTCAGGTCTTCAACTGTGTGAATGTTCGTTTTTACGCCCGCTTGAACGCGCAAACATCCGCGGTGGATTCCAGCCAAAAATCTGACATCCAGGCCCTGCTCGATCGGCTTGAGAAAGTACATCACCAAATGGTGAGTGATGTCGTAGCTGCCGAGCGCCAGTGCATCCTTGTAAGTTGACCAACTGCACTTCACCAGTTCGGGATCGAGTCCTTCCTCCTTAAAGAATCCCTTTTCGTAAGCTGCATAGATCGGAGCCTCGCAGGTTAAACCGATGTAACCGACGCGGACTTTATTTGAATTCTGAACGGTGGATCCAGACTTCTTGTTACAGCCTGCCAATACCAAAAAGCTCAAGGAAATGGCAACGAGGGTCAGCTTCGCGATCATTGTAGTGTTCAAAGGTTTTGGAAATGGCGCGATAAGTTTTGCCTATGCAAGCAGAATCCTCGCCCGTGATCAAGCTCCTGATTGCATTTTACAGGACCGCCGAACAATATTGCTTCTCGCATGTCGGAGCCGTTGGACATTCGCCATCTCCGGTATTTTCTCGCGGTCGCTGAGGCGGGAAGCTTTAGCCGCGCGGCTGACCGGCTCGGAATTTCGCAACCCAGTGTTTCGCAGCAAATGCGGGATTTGGAAGCAGGTCTTCGCGTGCCTCTGTTCCAGCGCCGTGGAAAACGAATTTTGCTCACTCAACGAGGTTTGATTTTTCAGGAGCACGCTCGTGCGCTCCTTCATCAGGTGGAAAATCTTCTCCATGAACTGAACGGTGAGCCGGGAGAATTACGCGGCGCGTTGCGCCTGGGTGTGATTCCGGTGCTGAATGTGCCGCTAATCCCGCAACTTCTTGGTGCATTTGTCGCCGATCATCCTGCAATCAGCATCACAATCGAAGAAATCTCGTCCACCGAGATCGAGACCGCACTCGAAGAAGGCCGAATGGACGTTGGATTGGGTTTCCTGACTCGCCACTCTCCAAACCTCAGTTACGAACGTCTCTGCACGGATCAATTTGCGCTGATCGTTGCGCAGAACCATCCGTGGGCGAAGCGACGCGTGGTCGATTTCGCAAAATTACACCAGCAACGTTTGCTTCAATTGCCGGACAGTTTTGTGATGCGCAGAATGTCAGACGAAATTTGTCGAAAACATATGGTGCGCCCGCACGTGATTGCTGAGATCAACGCGATTGAAACTCTGCTTCGTTCGCTTGGTCCATCGCAAGCCGGCGCGTTGATGCCAAAGATCGCATTGCGCGGCCGTGAAAATCTGAACTTAAGCGCGATCCGTTTGCGTGGGAAAAATCTTGGGTTGGATATCGGTCTGTTGCGGCTGAGCGATTCAGCAGCAAATAGCGCGGTCGCCGCATTCACGAGTCTCGCCCAGGCGACGGTTCCGAAACTCGTTAGGCGCTAAACGCGCAGCAGCAGAGGCTTTCTGTCATTCTGAGCGAAGCGAAGAATCTCTGATTATCTTCTGTGCCCAACCTGCTAAGACCTTTGCCAGAGATGTTTCGCTCCGCTCAACATGACAAAAACTCAGCGCGAATCGGGCCGGCGCAGGTAGAGCGCTTTGCCGCCCATGTCGATCACCGCGAAATTGGTCGCCAGATAATCCTGGCCTAGTACACCCGCATTGGATTCTGCCGTCGTTTTCGAGAGCAAAATGTCGCCCGATACGTGCGCCACGACTACCTCGGCATTTGCCAGTTTGAAATTTCCGATCGCCATTTCCTTCACTGCGGCGCGATTCACTCCTTCAACCAATCCGCCGGCGCCGCCTACGCCGTAGCCCGCAAGCGCGGTTACACCGGTTCCGGATTTTACTGCGACTTGTTTGTCGATCAGCGTCGTTGTCGAACCGGTGTCTACCAGAAACCGCGTGGCGTGTCCGTTCAGCGCGCCTTCAACATCGAAATGAGCATTCGAGTTGAGTCCCATCGGAATTCGCGTAAACCCGCGACCGGCCAGGAAATTCGCGAGACTCTGGCTCACCGCAGAGCTTGCACCGTTAGGATTGATGTAAAGCATTTGCCGGGTGCAATCGATGATCATTCCAAACTTCGCCATCTCACGCGAGCCCAGCACACCGTTGAAATGTGCCATGGGTTTCGAATCGGAGATATGCGATCCGGTAGCGGTAGCGTCGCGGTCCGGATTCATGCTGGATATATCGGCGATTGCCACAGGAACATTTGTCACCATGCAATTGCCCATGGCGATGCTTTTCACTTTGCTCGTCCCGTAACGTTCCCAGGCGCGACCAAACAGACCGCCAACACTTGAGTCAGTCTTTTCCACAACGAGACCGAACGTACTCACACTGTTGCGATCGATAAGGGTGTACGGCGATCCGGTATCGATCATCAGCGCGCCGTGCCGATTATTTATTGAAACCGGAACCAACAAGTGATTGCCATAGCGTCGCTCCAGCTTCGCGCCGGCAAGTCCCTGGCTGGCAAGCGCGCTGGTGAGAGTGCCGCCAGCCTGCTGTCCTCGTGTCGAAAATGGCGTCATTGTCGCAAGCAAAAGAATTGGGATGAACTTTTTCATGCGCCGGTTTTAGAACAAACTCTTTACGTCGTCCAGTCCCGCTCGACACCCTGCACCGCGCCAACAAACGCGCTAAAGGTAACAAGCTGTTGAAACAGCTTCCATGTCTGAACGTGTTGTGACACACCGGCTTAAAAGCCGGTTGTTAATGAGATTGCTTCGCTCCAAAGTCGTCCGATCGGTGCGTCGGGAGTCGTGCTCGGATTAACACCGGGCTTCAGCCCGGTGCGTGTGCTACAAGACGGGCATTAGCCGTTTTAACGGCTTTTGGTGACATAGTTCTTGGCTCGGCGGAATGGCAGCGTCACGCACGGTTCGTCGCTGAAGACCCAGCTGTCGTGCGGGGCCGGCGGGACCCTGAAAGCCATCAACTGCGTGAACCTCATTAACGCGGCCATCATCGGGCGCAGCCGTCGCCTTCCGAGGGGTGTAGGCGTTCGCAGCGTCTACGGCCGACAAGCATGAACGACTCACCCGCCCCGAGTCGGAGGAGAATTACCTGCCGAAGCGCAGGCTGCTGACACTGCGTAATATCTGTGATTCGCCCGTATTAGTGTTGGCTAATCTAAGATACGTGGCTACCCCGCATGGATTCGAACCATGAATAACGCCTCCAAAGGGCGCTGTGTTACCGTTA
>DASYSX010000297.1:0-3755 GCA_036002955.1 Candidatus Udaeobacter sp.
TGCTAAGGAAAAGCAGACGAAGCGCCCATTGCAGAGTGAGATGAAAATGAACGTGCCCGACGTGAACCGACAGCAAGTCGTCTTTTAAGGACCAACCCGCCCCAGCGAGCAGGAATGCAAGATTGTAACACGAACTGATAAAAAGATACGGATAATGCTTGGTGCCATAAAGAAAACCGATTTCGAACCACGCGAAGCTGCCGCCGGCGAACACGCCAATTACGAACACGGCGGCCCCCAGAATTCCGGCGAGCCACGTGCCTCGATGCGGCAACTTGTACCGCACGGCAAGCAAAAGAGTGATACTAGCAACAGCAGCGATTGCGACCCACGCCCCGGGAGTTCGCAAAAGCCATGGTGAAACGACCAACGCTGAAGTTGCTGTGAACCCGGCGAGTACACGCACTGCATTCATCCATCTTTTTTGCCACACGGGCCAAATGAGAAAAAACGGCGCGACGAACAACAGCTGCCCTTTAAGCATAGCGCCCAACGCCAGCAAACATCCGCACCAGAACCAGCGATTTTTTAAAACGACAAGTGCGGCGAAGAGATAGAATGGGAGGATCCAGGCATCCCACTGCGGCCAGCCATGCGCATCGAGGATCATAGATGGTTCAAGCCAAGCCGCGCTGGCGGCGGCGAGACCGCAAATTGAGGCGCGATGTTCTCGCGATAACCAGGTGGGCCACGTTGAGTGCGCGTGCACTGAGCGTTGCACACATAAGCGGACGAGAAAGAAAATCGCCGCGGCCGAAACCAATTCGCACAGCAGGTTGATTTTCAACAGCGGATTTACAAGTTTGGGATGTTCGTTGTCGACCCACGGAAATCCATCGCGCACTTCTTTGCTCCAGATGGCCATGGTCAAGAGTCGGAGCGGCGGATAATCGAGGCCGTAATCGTCGTTGTACGCATTTTCCTTCACCCGATCGTAGAGACCCAGATATCCGCGAAACAATCCCGTCCACGAATTGGCAGACGCATCATCGGGCGACAAGCGACGCGCTTCTTTCAGGGCCTCTTGCCCCCAGTAAAAAGCATTTACAATGTCGTGCTGATAACGAACATGCCGCGTGTTTTGACCGGTCCAACGGCGAAGCTGAACGCCGCCGACGAAAAGAGTGAAAATGAAAAGAGCCGCGAAAATGCGGAGCCCTATTTCACGACCCCGCGCCGAGACTATTGTACGACCCCAAAGCGATTGTGCGATCATTCCCCCAAATTGAAAAGACGAACCCCGATTCGACAGTTTCTAGCACTTTGCGTTCGAAACTGTATTTCATCTAATCGCCCGTCGCCTCAACAACAGCCGTTTAAAAACGGCGCGATTGCTAATTCCACCTCGGGGATTCGACTATGGAGTTACCGCGCGGACCACGGTGTGGACCGCTCTCCTTGTGCCTCTCACGGTACTGTGCGCAACGTTCTTGGCGGTAATCACCGTGCCTTTCGCCACGTTCCTCGCCGTGTGGACAGGCCCAGCTTGAGCGATGTGAACGCTGCCAATACAAAGACCGAGCGCGAGAAATATTGAAAATAACGCTTTCATGGTACCTAAAGTTTCGTAGCCGGTAGAGCGAATGCGCCTATATGTACCCAAGATCACAAGCGACGTTCGGCGTTAGCGGCTTGGCTCCAGAGGTAGGATTCGAACCTACGACCAATCGGTTAACAGCCGACCGCTCTACCACTGAGCTACTCTGGATCGCTTTAGGTGACGCGAAGCATACTCTTGCTTCACCGTTCACGCAGGGCAAGCTGCTTTGGTACAAAAGAAAGGCTGCTCACGCAGCGCTCCCTTTAAGAAATTTGGTTGCGGGGGCTGGATTTGAACCAGCGACCTTCAGGTTATGAGCCTGACGAGCTACCAGGCTGCTCCACCCCGCGCGATGAAAATACGTGGACATCAACTCTCCGCAAATCGAAAAAACGCTCCAGGTCCACGAAACGGATTTGTCTTTGGCCCCATTGCGATTTCGTTGAATAGGTGAGTGGGAAAATTCTTGTCGGCACGGCCAGTTGGTCGGACCCCGGTTTCGTGGAACGTTGGTATCCGAAAAAACTGCCGGCCGGCGACCGGTTAGCGTGGTACGCGCAGCATTTCGATTTGGTCGAAGTGAACTCGACATTCTATTCCGTACCAGAGCCGAGAATGGTGGAGCGATGGTGTGCTGCGACGCCGAATGAGTTCACATTCGACGTAAAATTGCATCAATTGTTTTCATTTCACTCGACAGCGGCAAAGCTGTTGCCTCCAGATTTACAAAGCCGCGCGGAGACCGATGCAAAAGGAAAGGTTAAACCGACACGAGACGTGCAGGAAGCGCTGCTAAAATCTTTTCTGCGCGCGACTGCAATCTTTCGCAGTGCAGGAAAAATGGGCGTCCTGCTTTTGCAACTTTCACCCGCGTTTTCGCCGCGGAAACACGAGTTGAACGAGCTCGAGCCGCTCATCGGGATGCTGGATGGGTGCGAGCTGGCGATTGAGTTTCGAAATCGTAATTGGGCAATTGGCGATCAACTGCAATCGACAATTCATTTCGTGCGGAAGCACGCAGCGATTTTTGTCAACGTGGACGCGCCCGCATCAGATCATTTCACCGTGATGCGATCAGATGTGGACGAAGTGACAAACTCAAATGTGGCTTATCTGCGCTTGCACGGGCGCAACGCAAAAGCTTACACCACTGGAAAAACGGTGGCCGCGCGTTTCGACTACGATTACGACGAGAAAGAAATCGCGCAGGTTGCGGAGCGCAGCAGAAAACTTGCAAAAGAAGCGCGCGACCTGCATGTGATTTTTAACAACAACAATCTTGATTACGCACCGCGGGCGGCGATTCGTCTAAGGAAGGCGTTGGGCCAAATTGTCAATGCACCGGCGGAGACATTGGAGTTGTTCTAGCCGGCGCGTTTCCCCCACACTTGAACGATCCTCGGCAAACTGATCACGGTCTCGGAGTCTACTGCCGCTCGATTTAATTCGGTCAAGATGTGCTGCACTTCACCTTCGGTAGCAAGTCCTTCGGCGGTTACCGCATCGGATATCCGAGCCATGGTGATCGGCGCCATCAATTTGCCTTCGCCATGAATGTGGACTGGTTGGACGACGTTTAGCTCGACTCCCTCGAGACCGGCCCGGCGCAGCAGTGCCGGCAATTTTGGTCCTATATTTGAATCGCCACCCCTTCGCTGCACCAACTTTTGATATAATTCTTTGTAACGCTCATAGGCGGCACAGATTGGATAACAAAAGCTCCCCTCAAAATCAGTGTCTTGGATGACAATAGTTCCTCCCGGCGTGCACGCCTCGACCATCGCTCTGAGGCATTTCTCCGGCTTGTTTAAGTGCGAGAGCAGAAAACGCGCGTAAGCCATATCGAATTCTTCGCGCCACGAGCACGCGCAAGCATCCAGCTGTTGAAACGTAATGTTGGCGACCTTCGCCACTTCGGCATCTTCTCTGGCCAACGCGAGAATTTCCGCGTCTGTGTCTGTGCCAATAACGCGTCCTTCAGGTCCGACGATGCGAGCCATCAATATCGCTGCGTGACCACCGCCACAGCCGACGTCCAGGCATTTCATTCCTTTGATCAGACCCACACGATCAAGTAATTGCATCGTCGTCGGCAGTATCACGCGAGCGAGCAGATCGAGACGTTCTTTGCCTTCTTTGCCTCCGCGAATCGCGTAGCGCTGCCGCGCATCAGATCGAGCCATTAACGTTTAGGTTGTAGCTGCGGCTGCTGGTC
>DASYSX010000298.1:0-6776 GCA_036002955.1 Candidatus Udaeobacter sp.
CCCAAAGGGTAAAGCTTCATTGTGCCTGTACCAAACCAAGGAGAAGCCGGCGCATCTTCACCTGGCGTTCAAAGCCGAGAATCGCCGGCAAGTTGAAGCTTTCTATCGCGCAGCCATGGAGGCGGGCGGCAAAGACAATGGTGCGCCTGGTCTGTGCCCGGAGTACTACGCGAACTACTATGCAGCTTTCGTCATTGGTCCGGACGGGCACAACATCGAAGTGGTTTGCCACGAACCCGAGGCCTAACCATTGCGCGAAATGTTCAGGAGTCCGTTTCCGCCGGAATCGCGGTTGACCCGCTGCAACGTTTTCCGGCAAACTGCCTCTACTGGAGGCAAAAATAGATTGCAGGCTGGCGTTTAAGGTCTATGCGTCTCCACCATCCAAAATGAAAAACAACTATCTTCACATAGGAAATACGACGAAGAAATCATCGACGCGAGCAAAGACCCTCTTTCGCGCCTTCGGCGTACTCGCGGCAGTCACTCTGGCCGGTGTCGCTTTGGCGGCTGGACCCGAGCACCGGAGCGTCCGAAGCGGCAAATCGCAGATTGTTGCGGAGAATTCTCACGCTTCAAACCCCTCTATCCACTTCCATGCAACAAGCGGCAAGAATCCAATAGCCGAGAAGTACAACACGCTGGTAATGCGCATCTACTTCCGCGACCGCGCCGAGCGCGACCGGCTGGCCCAGGAACTCAACGCGGAAGAAGTGCTCACAACAGGAGGCTATCTCACCGTAATCCGCGATCGCGAGCTCTACTATGATCTGATCGCGCGCGGGCTCCATGTCGAGATAGACGAGAATAGCAGTCGCAACCTCAGCAATCCTCAAATCCTACCCTTCACTTTCTACGGCGGCTACAAAACGGTGGAAGAAATATACTCCTTCCTCGATCAGAAGGTGGCGCAGTTCCCCGATCTGGTTGAGAAGATCAACATCGGCGACTCCTGGTGCAAATCCCACCCAGGCTCGTGCGTCTTACCCAGTCCCTGGAACGGCTACGACCTCTTTGTGCTACACATTACGAACCGCAACATACCAGGCCCCAAACCGGTCTTCTGGGCGGACGGCGACATTCACGCCCGCGAGATCGCGACGCCAGAAGTCGTCATGCGCATGATTGACTACCTGCTCAATAACTACGATACCAATGCCGACGCTCACTGGCTCGTGGACTATCACGACATTTGGCTTATGCCCGAAGTCAACCCCGACGGGCATCACATCGTTGAGGCGGGAGGGGGCGGGAACAGCCCGTATTACTACCGCAAGAACGGCAACAATGTCGGAGGCAGCGGATGCTCCTGGCCTCCCACAGCATTTGACCATTTTGGCGTAGACAACAATCGCAATTTCCCCTTCAAGTGGGGCTGCTGCGGCGGCTCGAGCGGTTCTGTGTGTGACCAGACTTATCGAGGGACGTCGGCGGGATCGGACCCGGAGGATATGGCTATCGTCAACATGATTCGTACCCTCGTGCCCGACCAGCGCGGCCCCGGCGACACTGACCCGGCGCCTATAACTGCCACAGGCGTTTACCAGAACATCCACACGAATGCGGCTGTCAACCTCTTTACGTGGGGCTGGACTAGCACACAGATGCCTAACTACGCTGAGACGCGCAACATCGCCGCGCACATGGCCGCGCCGAACGCAGGCGGTAACGGTTACGCCTATGGCTCGATCATCGAAGAGTTGTATCCGGTAGATGGAGGCTCGATTGACTGGGCGTACGGTGAGCTGGGCATGGCGGCCTTCTCCACCGAGTTGGGCGGCCAGGACTTCCTTGTCCCCTACTCGTGTATAGATAATCCAGGTTGCGGCTCGTCGCAGGGACTGTGGCCGGAAAATCGCGGGATGCTTCTTTACCTGGCAAAGATAGCGCGCACGCCTTATCTGACTTCACACGGACCAGATGCCAACACCGTTGTCACCACCCCGGCATCAGTGCCGCAAGGCGTGCCATCCCAGCTAACGGCCAGCACTAACTTCGCCTGGTCAAACAACACATTCAGCCAGAACGTCGGCGCAGCAGAATATTACATTGACGCGCCTCCCTGGGCTGGTGGCACGGCCATCCCAATGAACGGCACGTTCAATTCGCCTACCGTCGCCGTTGACGCAACCATAAACACTGCCAGCCTGTCCGTAGGCCGACATGTTATTTTCGTGCGGGGACGCGGTGTTAACGACTTCCAAGGCTTCCAGACCTGGGGGCCGATTAGTGCGGCATTCTTGGATGTAACTGGAGGTGCAACACCAACACCCACCTCCACACCCACACCCACACTTACACCAACCCCAACGCCCACTCCGACTATCACTGTCACGCCTACGGCCACTCCGACGGCAACAGCGACTCCGACGCCAACTGCCACAGCCACCGCTTCAGGCAGTCCGACACCGACACCCAGACCAACGCCCACTCCGAGATTGCATGCGACACCGCGGCCACGTCCGACTCCTCGCCCGCGCCCATAGTTCGGGCGCAACATCTAACCGCTCGATGAAGACAGCTGCGAAGGCATGCGCGAGCGGGGCTGGCCAATTGCGAAACAACTTCAATGGAGTTGCAGCGAGACCCTGCCGCGGCTTATCTCTGTCTTGTTAGATGTTAATGCGCGTCATTGCCGTCATGTTATTGCTTTGCGCGGGCATCGCTGCTGAGGCGATGTCATACTCGTTCGTTTCCAAAGCGAGCGGGCGATTGGGCAGGCCGATTCGCTTCGAGTTTTACTATGATTCAACCACACGTCCCAAGACGGATATCAGGTCATTCACCGTTTCTATGCGGACCGCCGATGACAGGTGGAAGGCGATGTGGTCCGTCTTGAGCGGCCCTGGCCTGACACACCCGATCGAGTACGGAGTTACGCCGCCTGGTTTTACCACGATGATTCAACCGCAGAAGCTCATTCCCGGCCGCGTTTACGCCGCGTTCGCTACTGATGTACAGGGAGGCTCATCTGGCGTGACTTTCGGATTCGATAAAAACGGAAAGATGATCTTCCCGGATTCATTCGATCAATGAGCTGCGAATGGAAACATCAACCAATCGATGACGCCTAACGGCCCAGCCGAAGTTCGCTCACATAGAGTTTTTACAGAAATTTTCGGTGGGGGATCGTCCTGTTAGATGTTGTGCGCGCGCGCCGTTTTGAATAAACACCCAGGACTATGTCGAAGCTTTTTCTAGGTCTTATTGCTGGTCTGGTTTTCGGCGCATTGGATGTCGCCTTGATGCTGCCCATGTCCTTCTCCGACAAAACTACCGCTCTGCTCGGCGCATTTACTAGCCGCTTCACTATCGGATTTGTCATCGGCTGCGTGCAGTTGCCATGGTTGCCTGGTTGGGTCGTGGGACTTCTATTCGGGCTGCTGATCAGTCTCCCTGATGCCATCATAACGCACAAGTACCTCCCCATTCTGGTGCTGGGAGGCATTGGTGGGCTAATCATTGGTGGCTTGATTCACGGCTGGAAGTCAACCGTCTAACTCGACGATAAGCGAGACGGCTGGAACTCCAGAATCCGATGTAACCCAGAATATCCCATCAGGATCAACGGCATTCGTGGGCGACCCAACCGGTGGATAGTGTTTTAGGGCAGGGGATTGATCACACGGCAACGACAAACTAATAATGGAGAATGAAGATCACGCGAGCGGCAACATTAATCATTGCCCCCAGCGCGTCTCTTAACGTCCTGGTAGCAGTAAACGCCGCTCCTTGCACGGTGAACATCCCATTGTGTAGTCTTAATCTTCGCTTGTCTCTTTCTCGTTAGGATGAGCACCGGTAACGAAGACTCTGCACGATCCCACGCTGTAGCTGGAATCTGGTATATCGGCTGTGGCGGCTTCTTCTGTACAGTGGCACTGCTGCTGATGCTGATCCGGCGTTCGGGAGGTTCCTTATCATGGCGGCTACGCGGGAGCAATTCCGCTTGAATTTTTCGCCGGAATTGCAGCGATTATCATTTTCATGGGATTCGTCCAGCTATTGATTGCATTCATCCTCAAGGTCCGGGAGAAAACGAACAGGAAGAACTAATGACGGCTGTCTTACTAGAATTCTACGAAATTCTTGGCGACGGGTTTTGCCTCGGATTTGCGGTTGACGTTCCGCAATGGTTTTCGGCAAACTGCTTTGTATGGACGGCAGAAATAGATTGCAGGTTGCAGTCCAATTAGAGTTAGGCATTCTCCACCTCGTATGATTTCCAAGCCTCAGAAACAGAAACGATGGTGGCGTATTGTTCGATTGCTTGGTGTCGGGGCGCTCATCATCTTTGTTGGTATATTCGTCGGTATCCCCGCTGTTATCACTACTCCGGTACCTCGCTCAACCCCGTGACGTCATAAGCGAAATTGCATCGGAGTTGCCGTCACTGATCGCGTGTTTTTATGGCATACAGTTTTTTGCGGAACTTTTTATGGCGCGGGTTTGCAACAGGACCGCGTCGACGTCCCGGCGTCTTTTCCGACAACTAGCTGTATGGCGGTAGAGATAGATGACAATTTGCCGTCTACTTTTAGTTCGGCAAACTGGAGTGACGGGCGATGACATGGCAAGTGCAACAACTCTCGGAGTGCCCGCAGCACCTGGAAGCAGTTGGGAACTGGATCTTCGATCAGTGGTGGAGCCGGCGCCATGACTCCGCTAAAGTTGTGATAGCCTGGCTGCGCACCCACACGCAAAAAGACAAGGTTCCGTATACAGTAGTTGCACTTGTCGAGGGGATTCCTGTGGGTAGCTGCTCCGTTATCGACAACGACTGTCTGCACCGACCGCAATATTCACCATGGGTCGCCGCGGTGTTTGTTAAACCGGAGATGCGCCACCATGGTATCGCTTCTGCCATACTCCAGGAGGCAGCAGCCATCGCCGGAAGAGCTGGCGTGAAAGGCTTGTATATCGATTGCCTGGCCATGACCGCGCCGGTTTACGAAAAGAACGGCTGGAAGGTCTACGAGCGGGAAGTGGGCGACAAAGACTCGGTTGTTATGCTTCGCCCGATAAAATGATGCTGGGGACGAGAGACGTTCATCTAACCGATTTTTATATCACATATAGTTTTTTGCGGAAATTTTCCCGGGCTCTCAATTTTGCTCGACGGCGAGCCCGCTGACGTGCTGAAATAGGCGACGTTATGAGGCGGGCCGCAACGTTTGCGATTTTGGTAACTGCTGTGGGTGCGCTAGCGACGGGTGTGATTAGCTCCTCGCGTGCGAATGATGGCTCGGGACGCTCCGATATTTCTCCCGACGCTGTCGCTTCGAATCCGCCGCACTGTCCCCCGTGTTGGAAGCCAGTTGAATTTGGTGACAACTTTGACAGCGTGGTGCCGCCGACGTTGCCTCCTGGCTGGGTTGCAACGAACGTGCAAGGGCCGCCGCCGATGTGGGTAACATCCAACTCTGGAGTGCCGAGTCCACCAGCAGATACATTGCCAAATGCGGCATTCATCGATGATCCGGGCGTGGTAAGTGACAAGCTGCTGAACTTGCCAGGCCTCACTGTCTTTGAGGCGATCAGTCAGCAGTTGACATTCCGGCATAACTTCAATCTCGAAGCTTCTGCCGAAGATCCCAATGTCGGTTTCGATGGTGGCGTGTTGGAGATCAGTGTTGACCAAGGGCAAACGTTCCACGACATCCTTGAGGCGGGCGGTATTTTCGTTACAGGCGGCTATAACCGCACCATCAGCACTGATCGTGGCAGCCCGATTGCCGGTCGTCAGGCTTGGAGTGGCAACTCTGATGGTTTCATTACGACCACAGTTATCCTACCATCCATTATTATGAATGGCACCCTTCGCTGGCGGATGGCCAGCGACAACAATGGTTCAGACGAAGGCTGGCGCGTCGATTCCATCGATATTAGCTGGTGCCAAGGACCCCCATGTTCACCAACGCCTCCAAGACCGACACCGAGTCCGCGAGTTCGCCCTTCCCCGGCACCGCGCCCGATGTCTCCATGATTAGACTAAGAGCGGCTGGAAAGCGCGATACCTCTCAAACTGTGGGACTGAGTCCCAAGCATGATCAATTCGCGGTATCGGGCATCGCGCCCATACGATTACCGGCTAGGAAGTCAACTTTATCGGAAACCATACGCCAGCGCCCAATGCGTGCGGGCTGCTGGTGATTCCTCCACGCGAACGATGATAAAGTAACTGCCTGTGGCTTTCGGAATGATGTGCGCAGCCGCAAAGTGGTCTTTCGCCCAACTGTCTGGCTGTTCCGCGAGTTTTCCGTCCGAATTATAAATATGAACGGACACTTTTGCATGATCGACTTCTGTTCCCAGCCAGAACCAATATTCGTTCCCTTTAAACAATTGTTGTCGCACCGCTTTCCTTTCACCCGAAGCGAGCTCGCCTGCCCAATAATCCTCGCGCACCTGAAATCCTTTTTCTACATAGGGTTCTGCTGCCAGAAGAGCAAATGCCCGCGCATATACTGTGGTGGGGTCTACCGAGGCGAAAATCGCAGAGGGTAGCACAACGATGGCCGCCAACAGGCTGGTCGTGCAGAGAAGGACCTTTGCGAAAGGGTTCACCCGAAATTTCTCAGTCTTTCTTGATGAGGCCAAGCCTTCAGGTAGGTCACAGCCCGGGAGATGCACTAACGCCACTATTCGCGCATCCTTCGGTTTCACCAACGGATTTTGTCTGACACATAGTTTTTCACGGAATCTTGTGTGCGTTTTTACGCATCAGAAAGTTGTTGCAGGCTTTACGGCTGACGGCGTTCTGCGATTGAATTGCC
>DASYSX010000299.1:0-9482 GCA_036002955.1 Candidatus Udaeobacter sp.
AAGACTCGCCGTGCGCGCGACGGCGTTGTTCACTCCGGATGCGATCCCTGCGCGCTTTTGCCCGATCGAACTCATAACGGTCGTGGTGAGCGGCGCTACGGTGATTGCCATTCCTAATCCCAGAACAACCGCCGGAGGAAAAAAATTTGTCCAGTAATTGCCGCCAATTCCCGGGAGGAGGAAAAGTAAATAACCAAGGGCTGTAATGACGGGTCCAATTACAAGTGGAAGCTTTGGACCGTAACGCGCAACAAGTCCGCCGGACCAACGCGAAAGGAACGACATGATCAGTATGAACGGCAACAGAGCCGCTCCGGCGGAAGTCGGTGGGTACCGCTGAACCTGAATCAAATTCAGCGGCAGAAAAAAGAGTGTTCCGCCGAGTGCGGCATAAAGCAGAAATGTTAAAAGATTCGTTCCGGCGAACGTCCGCGAGCGAAACAATGTCAGCGGCAACATCGGATGCGAAAGGCGAGATTCGACGAACAAAAACAAAATCAAAACGACAACGCCTGCCGCCAACGCCATGATCACTGAGCGATCGTTAAAACCGACTTGGGCCGATTCGATCAATCCGTAAACCAGCGCGCCCAAACCGAGTGCTGCCAGGACTGCGCCTAACCAGTCGACACGACTGCTCTCTCTATCCGCATTTTCTGCGACGTGGCGGAGCGAGATCAATATCACAAGCAATGCGATGGGAAGATTGATGAAAAACACAGCGCGCCACGAAACGTGCTCGATCAACCATCCGCCGAAAACCGGCCCCACTCCGGCAGTGATTGCGCTGAAGCCCGACCATAATCCGATTGCGCGTCCGCGTTCCTGCTCGGAGAAAGAATTGCTGATGATCGCAAGACTGCCTGGAACAAGCAGTGCCGCGCCGAACCCTTGAAAAGCGCGGGCCAGGATCAATTGCTGAATGTTCCCGACGAGACCGCATGCGGCTGATGCAACCGCAAAGATCGCGGTCCCGAGCAAAAAGATGCGACGACGGCCGTAATGATCGCCTAACGAGCCGCCGACGAGCAGCAACGCAGAAAGAAAAAGTGCGTACGATTCGACGACCCATTGCACATCTGTGGCGGTGGCATTGAGGTTTGTTTGCAGCGCGGGTAACGCCACGTTCACGACCGTCCCGTCGATAAACGCCATACTCGACGCGAGAATGGTTGCCGCGAGAATCCAACGACCGCGAATTTTCGAGCACGGCGCCGCTGCTGCGCCAGATCGAATTATATTCTCGTCACAGGCGTCTTGAAGGACTACCGGCATGCGCGATCACTCACAACACCACTGTTCCGCGCAATATTTCGACGGCGTAACCACCGACGCGGACATTGCTAACGCGTCCATCTTCCCGCGTCGCTCGCACATGCATTTCGCTTGGGCGGCGGCACTCGTCGCCTTGTCGAATCACGACCTGTTCATCACTTTTTGCGACGCCGTGTTGAACCATCCAACTGGCAGCGCAACCTGCCGCCGATCCTGTAGCTGGATCTTCGCCGCCGTAAAAAAACATTCGAGCTCGAGCCTCAAGCTGGCCTTCGCGTCGCTCGGGACAGAGAAAGTAGAAAAAGCTCGTTCCACTTTTCCTTAAAAATTCCGCTGCCTGACTGTAACTAAACTTTAGATCGGAAAGCGTCTGTCGATTACGGAATGGCACTATCGCGAATGTCAATCCTGTCGATACCGGTTGTACGGGCCATTCCCCGGAAATTTCGTCGTCCGCGATTCCGATGACGCGAGCAACCTCTTCTCGCGCAAGTGGCGTTCCGAATTCAGGATCGCGTTGGCGCATCTCACCGAACACGTGACCGTCCACTCGCGGTCCGGCGTTTTCGGAACTCGCAGTGAAACGCACGGGAATTTTTCCGGCTTTCAAATCGAGAATGATTTCCGCGGCCTCCTTTGGATTGGGTTCTGACGCGTATAAATACAGCGCTGTGCCTACTGTCGGATGTCCTGCAAACGGCAATTCTGTTTCGACGGTGAAGATGCGAACTTTCTTTCCGTCGCGTGCCTCAGTAGCGGCATCGCGCGGGAAAATGAAAGTCGTTTCCGAAAGATTCATCTCGCGCGCCAGGGCTTGCATCTCGGCATCACTCAATCCGCTAGCATCAGGGAAAATCGCCAGCGGATTACCGGCGAGCGGCGTCTGTGTGAATACATCAAGTTGAACAAATTCGTAAGTGCGCGCGGGCATGAGTGAATTTGGATTGTGTTAAGTCGCGCGTAAGCTTCGCAGGTGACTGACGACGAGCAAGACGAACAGTTTTATCGCGATACTGAAAGCATCGCGTTTCCAAAACTGAACGATCATCAGCTTTCGCTACTTCAGCCATTGGGCGAACGGCGGGTGATGAAACGCGGTGACGTGGTTTTCAAGGCTGGGCAACGTGATCTGGGTTTAACGATTGTTCTGCGGGGTGAAATCGAAGCGTTCGAGACGCGCGATGGGACCGAACAAATTCTCGCCACCGCCGAGGAGCGCGATTTCGTGGGTGACGTCGCAATGCTCCAGGGCACATCGGCCCTCGCCTCGAGCAGAGTCGTATCGGAAGAGGCCGAGATACTGAACATTCCCGCAGCCGAACTTCGGCGCGCGCTGGCGGAAATTCCCGCGGTGAGCAAGACAATCGTCGATGCATTGATCATGCGACGGCGGCGGCTTAGCCGTGACCGCGAATTTGCGGGAATGCGCATTCTGGCTAGTCGCGACACGCGTGATGGACATCAGCTCGACGATTTCCTCGATAAAAACCGCATCCCGCATCGGCTGGTAGAATTTGAGAGCGAACAGGGACAGGCGTTAAGCGAACGTTTTCACCTAACGACTCGTGATTTACCGGTTTTGATCACGGCCGCCGGTGCGCGCTTGCGCAAGCCCTCATTGCGCGAAGTTGCCAGGGAAGCCGGTTTGCTGCGGCCGCTCGCCAAAGAAAATGAAACCGAAGTTTTTTGCGACTTGGCAATCGTCGGCGCTGGGCCGGCCGGCCTCGCCGCAGCGGTGTATGCTGCCTCCGAGGGGCTGAAGACAATGGTTGTGGAAAGTTATGCGCCTGGCGGACAGGCAGGTTCCTCGTCACTCATTGAAAACTTCTTCGGATTTCCGACCGGCGTTCGTGGCGGCGAATTAACCTGGCTCGCTCAGCTGCAGGCCTACCGGTTCGGCGCGAAATTTTCCACACCGGCCGAGGCTCTTTCCCTGCAATACCACCCTGATGGCGAGTACCGTGCATGCCTCGAGACGGAAGGTTGCGGTGCAGTCCTCCGCGCAAAAGCCGTCCTGATTACGACTGGCGCTAATTATGGCCGGCTCGAAGCCGAGGGTCGTGATCAATTCGAAAGTGCCGGCGTTTATTATGCTGCCACGGCACTCGAGGGTCAGCTTTGTCGCAACGAAACTGTTGTCGTCGCCGGCAGCGGCAACTCAGCGGGCCAGGCAGCGATGTTCCTTTCCGATGGCGCGACCAAAGTACTACTTGTCGTTAGGGGGAACAACATTGCTAACAAGATGTCGGACTATCTTTCGCGTCGGGTGCAGGCCCAGGAAAACATTGAGATCGTCTACAACACTGAGATCCGCAAAATGTCCGGTGGAAAAAAATTGGAACAAATCGAACTGGAAAATACCAGGACGGGTGAGCGTCGAGTCGTTCAAACGCCGGCAGTGTTCTCGATGATTGGCGCCCGCCCATGCACAGAGTGGTTGCCAGCGGAAATTGAGCGAGACCAAAAAGGATTCGTCAAAACTGGTAACGATATCGCGGACGCACCCGCTTGGCGCGAAAACAAACGCCGCCCCGCTCCGCTCGAAACCAGTCTGCCCGGAATTTTTGCCGCCGGTGATGTCCGCTCTGGATCAGTGAAACGTTGCGCGGCGGCTGTCGGCGAAGGCGGAATGGCCGTCGCCGGAATCCATATGAGCCTGGTATCACGACGGAACGGGTCAACAAATGCAAAATCATCGCACTAATCGACCATGAGTACGAGAGGCTGTTCTCATCTGGATGCGATTGACATTGAGTCCATCAAGCAGCCGGATCGCCGCGAATGCGAAGAATGCATAAAGATCGGTTCCTACTGGGTGCATCTGCGGGCGTGCCAGACGTGTGGAGTCACGCTGTGCTGCGACAGCTCGCCGAATCAGCACGCCAGCAAACACGCGCACGCCAGTGGACATCCCGTAATCGCATCAGCGCAGCCGGGCGAGCATTGGTTGTACTGCTACCCAGATGAGGCCTTCGTCGAATATTGAACGGCGATTGCGCTTTGTTTGAGCTGCTAAGACGCAAAGCTAATAACACATTGGTAGTGGCCGCTAATTGTCCGTCGTTCTAGGTAATCTCGAATCCCTTCGGTCTTCTGCCGTCCTCTTCCCTTGCTCAAGGAATTGGTAACGATGCGAACTGACAGTCGACCGACGCTTGCGTGCAATCTTGGCGGCGGAAATAAGCGTTGACACCTGCACCAGCGCCCAGCATAGCTGCACGCAGCAAATCAGCAGACGCGGCTGTAATCCGGCTCGCTACTGCTAACGGCGCGCAACCCCAGACGGAATCGCGTTCAACCCAAAACAGAAAGAAACATTATTATCATGAAATCCATTACCATTGTCGCCATCACATTGTTTGGCTTATTACCAGCGACGTTCGTTTGCGCCCAGACGTCGCCAAAACCCGCCGCAGGCGAAAAACAGGCCGCGACCGCCGGAGCTGGCAAGCGCACCGATGTTTATCACGTCCATTTCGCAAAAGCCGCGGTGGGCAAAGCACTGCAATTGGGCGATTGGCTCAAAACGCCGGATCCCACCAACCCGATGCCCGATCATTTCATTGTTTTTCGTCATCAGGACGGTGACGCTTGGGATTATGCCGTGATTACGCATCTCGGCCCAAAAGCAACCGTAGAAGCTGCCGGAACCGCTGTGCCTCCGGACAAACGCGAACTGGGTGCCTGGCACACTGATACGTTCGTGAACGGTCCTTCATGGGAAGAGTTCACCAAGGCCATGGGCATTGACGCGGACTCGAAATCGAAGACAGCCGGTTCGGTTTATTCCGTCTCTTATTATCGCCCAGCCCCTGGTCATCGCGAGCAATTGGAAAAAATGCTCGGTGAATTGCCCAATGCGTCAGACGACACCACTGCCGGCAACGTATTGATGCAGCACCTGGAAGGAGCCAACTGGACATTTCTCGCCATCGCTCGATACAATTCCTGGGATGATTATGCCAAAGGTGAGAAAAATACCGTCGGCCAGACTTCCAAGAAAGATGGTCCGTGGAACCGTTTGCGTGATCACACCGACTTTCATACCGACACGCTCACGGATCGGATAGCACCGTAAGGCTGAAATCAATTGTAGGGCGTTTCTGTGAAAGACCTTGGCGTCTGACACAGACGCCCTACAAAAGTCAGGCGGTTGACGCAACCGCTCTACACACCAGTCAGTCCAGGTGGGGCGGGCAGTCCCCTGCCCGCGGAATGATTACGACCAGGAATTCGCGTCTTCGCCCGAGGCTACGGCTTGGCATGCCAATAAGAGTTGTAACATATCTACGCATCATGATGCGTTAATTTGTTTCTTGATCGACAAGCGAAACGCCATTTAATTGCCGGACATTATGGCGGCAAACGGCGTTCATCCTCTGGAATCGTTGATGCGCGAGCGGATCGTCGTGCTTGACGGCGCGATGGGAACGATGATCCAGCAATGCAAGTTGTCGGAAGCGGATTATCGCGGCGACCGCTTTCGCGATTGGCAAGGCAAAGATCTGAAAGGCAGTCTCGAACTGTTGAACCTGACGCAGCCGCGGGTGGTTGGTGAAATTCATTCTGACTACCTGAAAGCCGGTGCGGATATTATCGAAACGAACACCTTCAGCGGAACAACCATCGGTTTCCACGATTTCCTTTTTCAAGGCGAACCTAACGCCGGGCGCAAAGATCAGGAATTCTTCCAACGAGTGATCGACGATGCTGATCTTCGCGCGCTCGTTCAGGAAATTAATTTCGAAGCAGCGCGAATCGCCCGTCACGCTGCGGATCAGGTCGCGAATGAAACCGGTCAACAGCGATTTGTTGGCGGATCAATGGGACCGCTTCCAGTAGCTGGTTCAATTTCACCTGACGTAAACGATCCGGCATTTCGCGCGGTCTCATTCGATCAGCTGCGCCAAACCTATTTCGATCAAGCGAAGGCGCTGCTCGAAGGTGGGGTCGATCTTCTCATCGTTGAAACAATTTTCGATACGCTTAACGGCAAGGCTGCGTTGTTCGCTGTCAGCGATGCATCGGCAGAAACCGGCCGCAGTGTGCCGTTAATGATTTCAGGGACGGTGATCGATAAATCCGGACGGAATTTGAGCGGCCAAACCGTTGAAGCGTTCCTCGTTTCAATCGCGCACGCGCGACCGCTTATCCTTAGTTTGAACTGCGCGCTGGGTCCGGATGAGATGGAGCCATTCATCGAAGAGCTTTCACGGATCGCGCCGTTTTACGTGGGCGCTTATCCAAACGCGGGATTGCCCGATCCGCTTTCGCCCACAGGATTTCCTGAAACCGCAGAATCATTTGCACCCAAGCTTGTGACTTGGGCAGCAAACGGTTGGCTGAATATTGTCGGCGGCTGCTGCGGCACGACGCCTGAACACATTCGCGCAATCGCGGATCGCGTCCGCGAGTGCAAACCACGCGTTGCATCCGTCAGTCCGAGCTAAGTCGAGGAATCCCGTGGAAAAACACATTAGTATAACTTCGCGGGATCCTTCGACCCCGAAAGCGTTCGGGGCTCAGGATGACCGCAGTTCCATGGCCCTGGAATTATCCGGGCTGGAGCCGCTAAAAATCACGCCGGAGTTTGGCTTCGCCGTCATCGGCGAGCGGACGAATATCACTGGTTCGCCGAAGTTTTCGAAGCTAATCCTCGCCGGCGATTTCGAAGGCGCATTGGTTGTCGCGCGTCAGCAGGTGCAGGGCGGCGCGAACCTGCTCGATGTAAACATGGACGAAGGGATGATCGATTCGGAAGCGGCGATGGTTCGCTTCCTGAATTTAATAGGCAGCGAACCGGAAATCGCACGGATTCCCATCATGATTGACAGCTCGAAGTGGAGCGTCATCGAAGCGGGACTCAAATGTGTCCAGGGCAAAGCGGTCGTGAACTCGATCAGCCTCAAGAACGGTGAAGAAGAATTTTTTCACCATGCACGACTGATCCGGCGATACGGCGCAGCCGCGATCGTGATGGCGTTCGATGAAAAGGGTCAGGCTGATAATTTCCAACGGAAGACCGAAATCTGCACGCGCGCTTACGAGCTGTTGACCCAAAAAGCAGACTTTCCGGCGAACGACATTATTTTCGACCCAAACATTCTGACAGTCGCGACGGGTCTCGACGAGCACCGCAATTACGCCGTCGATTTCATCGAAGCGACGCGCTGGATCAAACAAAACCTTCCAGGTGCGCGCGTCAGCGGCGGCGTCAGTAACATTTCGTTTTCTTTTCGCGGCAACAACACCGTGCGCGAAGCGATGCACGCCGCTTTTCTTTACCACGCGATTCGTGCGGGCCTGGACATGGCGATCGTGAACGCCGGGCAGTTGGCAGTTTACGAAGAGATCGAACCCGAATTGCGAGAACGCGTTGAAGACGTGCTGTTAAATCGTCGCGACGACGCAACGGAACGCATGATCGAATTTGCGGAACGCGTAAAGGCGAAAGGCAAAGCGCCGGTCGCCGACGAGACATGGCGAAAGCAACCCGTCGAAGAGCGTCTGAAGCACGCACTGGTTAAAGGCGTCGTCGATCACATCGACGTCGACACCGAGGAGGCGCGCCAAAAATGCAAGCGCCCCCTGGACGTGATCGAAGGTCCGCTCATGGCTGGAATGAGCGTGGTTGGCGACTTGTTCGGCTCGGGCAAAATGTTTCTACCGCAAGTAGTGAAAAGCGCGCGGGTCATGAAAAAAGCCGTGGCGTATCTGATGCCGTTTATGGAAGCCGAAAAATCCGCCGATGCGAAGCCGCAGGGGCGCATCATCATGGCGACGGTAAAAGGCGACGTGCACGACATTGGCAAAAATATCGTGGGCGTAGTTCTGCAATGTAATAACTACGACGTGATCGATCTGGGCGTGATGGTTCCCGCGGCGAAGATTCTGGATACAGCGCGCGAGAAAAAGGCGGACGCGATCGGCTTAAGTGGTCTGATCACGCCATCGCTGGACGAAATGGTTCATGTCGCGCAGGAGATGGAGCGCGAAGGATTTCGTTTGCCGCTTCTGATTGGGGGAGCCACGACCAGCCGGGCCCACACCGCGGTAAAAATTGCGCCGCATTATGGCGCCAGCACCGTTCACGTGCTCGACGCATCGCGCGCGGTAGGAGTCGTGAACGCGCTGCTCAATGAGCAACTAAGATCGGACTTCGATAAAAAAACGCGCGAAGACTACGAGCGCTTGCGCCGTGAACACGCAGCAAAAACTGAAAGGAAAAAGCTGTTAACGCTTGAGCAGGCGCGCGCCAATCGAACACCAATTGATTGGAGTAGCTATGTGCCGCCGAAACCCGAACTTCTCGAAGTGCAAGTTTACGGCGCGGGGAAAATATCAATCGCAGTGCGCGATCTGATCGAATACATCGACTGGTCGCCGTTTTTTCATGCGTGGGAAATGCGTGGCCGTTATCCGGCTATTTTCGATGACCCAAAGATCGGCAACCAAGCGCGCGAACTTTTCGCCGATGCGCAGGAACTCCTTGCGCGCATTGCGGCGAAAGATCTCCTGATCCCTCGCGGTGTTTACGCTTTCTGGCCCGCAAACGCAGTCGGCGATGACGTTCATATTTATGCTGACGACAGCCGCACTGAAAAAATCGCCACCTTTTATTTTCTGCGTCAGCAGATGCAAAAGCCGGCTGGACAATTTAATCATTGTCTCGCGGATTACGTCGCGCCAAAGAGCAGTGCGAACGTCCGGCTTGCCCGCTCTGCAAATGCAAGCGAGATGCAAACGCTACTCCACGATTATCTCGGCGGATTCGCCGTCTCGATTCATGGCGCGGATGAACTCGCGGAGGAGTTCAAGGGTGAGCACGACGACTACAATGCGATCATGACTAAAGCGTTGGCAGACCGTTTAGCCGAAGCGTTTGCAGAATATTTGCACAAAGAAGCTCGCGTCGCGTGGGGATTTGGTCGTGAGGAAAAAGTGTCGACCACTGATCTCATCCGCGAAAAATATCGCGGCATCCGCCCCGCGGCTGGCTATCCCGCCTGTCCAGATCACGCCGAAAAACAAACGCTCTTCAATTTGCTCGACGCAGAGAAAAACATAGGGATCAAACTGACTGAGTCGTTTGCAATGCATCCCGGAGCCAGCGTGAGCGGGCTCTATTTTTCGCATCCGGAATCGAAATATTTCGGAGTCGGACAGATCGGACTCGATCAAGCAGTTGATTACGCGGCCCGGCGAAG
>DASYSX010000300.1:0-3195 GCA_036002955.1 Candidatus Udaeobacter sp.
TTTCGTGCGAACATCGCCGCGCGGCCCGTGGCATCGATGATCCAGCGGCAACTGGCCACACGCTGGGCATCATCGACGACAGCATTCACTCTTTGTCCCTGGTCGCCGTTTAGTTCAAAACTCGTGACCTTGGCGGGGCGCCATAAATCGCAGCCCGCGTCGCGGGCGAGGTCAAGCAGGTGCGAATCGAGCTTTGCGCGGTCCACTTGGAAGCCGGGCAGCCGACTCTGATAACGCGTGCCGATCTCGACGCAATCATCAAACGGTTGATCATTCCGGTTTGAGAACCAGAGACGCAATCCCTGTTTGGGTAACTGATGATGCCCAAGATAATGCGTCAGACCCAGGATCCGTGTCATGTAGCAACTGCTCACTTCAGTGGTCGATTCGCCCACCTTGCGATCGAACGCAGCCCCCTTTTCGATGATCAGGACGCGCGCTTCAGGACATTTGCGCTTCAGCATGAGGGCCGTTGCCGCGCCGGAAAACGCGCCCCCGATGATCACGACGTCGTAATCGAAATTCATCGTCCGAAGAGAATGGCCTTTATACTGCCTCAGAGCAAGCTCGTCGGGCGATGCAGCTAATGCTGCCTGCAAGCTGTTCGTACGACGCAGTGACTATTTCGATTGAGCCTCCATTACGGTGCAGGCAGGATTGACTGCATCACGAGATGATCTTCACGAACGGGCGTTTGATTTTTGGCGATGGAATTCGCGATGGGCTTGAAGTTGTCGTTAAAGAAGGAAAAATCGCTGCGATCTGCGAGCGATTCCTCGCGCACGGTGAACATGAGATCGTTGATCTCAGTGGAAATTATCTCGCGGCTGGTTTTATCGATCTTCATGTGCACGGCGCGCTTGGCCGCGACACGATGGAAGCCTCGGTCGAAGCTTTTCGTTCTATTTGCGATTTCCACGCGAGTGGCGGCACGACATCGCTTCTGCTCACGACAGCTACTGCGCCTCTTAACGAAATCGTCAAGGTCTTGCAAGCGGTTCGCGATTCGATGGAGCAGCGGTACGTGGTAGGGACGCCGCGCTGCGGCGTCCGGACAGCGCAGCGCGCTGTCCCTACCATTGTTGGCGTGCATGCAGAAGGACCGTTCATTTCGAAAGCGAAAGCCGGAGCGCAACGCGCCGAGTTCATTCAGGATCCGTCACCAGCTGCTGTGCGGCAGTTGCTCGAACACGCGGACGTATTGAAGCGCGTGACGATCGCGCCGGAACTTCCTGGAGCTCTTGAAGCGATCGAAGTCTTCCATGATCACGGGATTAGTGTGAGCGGCGGACACAGCGATGCATGGGATGAAGATGCTAGGGCGGCATTCGATCGTGGTATGCGTAGCGTGACGCACACATTTAACTGCATGTCGAGCGCGCGACATCGTGGCATTTATCGGGTTGCCGGTTTGCTCGAATCCGCATTGAGCGAACCAGAGATCGTTTGTGAACTGATCGCCGACGGTCATCACGTTTCGCCCACGCTGATGAAAATGTTGTATCGCGCCAAAGGCGCGAAAGGAATCACTTTAGTTACTGACGCAACCGCTGGTGCCGGGTTGCGGGAAGGATCGCGATTCGCACTCTTCGGCAAGGACTGCATGGTGGAAAACGGAGTTTGCGTACTGGCTGATCATTCAGCGCTCGCAGGCAGCGCCGCGCGCATGATCGATTTAGTGCGAACGATGGTGCGCGAGGTGAACATTCCGTTGAATGACGCTATCGGGATGGCGACGGAAACTCCCGCACGGGCCATCGGTCTCGAAACGAAAGGTCGGCTTTTCGTCGGAGCGGACGCCGATTTGATTGTGCTCTCGCCGCAGTTGGAAGTGGTGCGGACGTTCCGTTGCGGTCAGCAAATTTGGTCTCATTAACACCGCGGCTTTAGCCCGGTGAACAAAAAGCACACAGCAAGCAGCAACCGTTTCCAACGGTTCCTTGGAGTAAGCCGTTAAAACGGCTCGGTTGACGCGCTTCCCAAAACACCTGGCTAAAGCCACGGTGTTAATGCCAAAACTATAGCGACATCAGAAATTCGGCGATGTCGAGCGCTGCGCGTGGGCGGCTTAGCTTGCTGATGTTGCCGGCCCATTCTCTCCATTGTTTCGCGCCGTCTTCGAACGCGCGCTGCACCTGCGCGACAACTTCTTCTGGCGACCGGGCCATCGCGCCCGAATTGGTTTCCACGATCAACCGGGCGTTGCCTTCCTCCTGACCGGCGACGACGTGGTTGATGATCATAGGACATTTTGCAGCAATCGTTTCCTGCACGGTCGCGCCACCGGCTTTGCCAATGAGCAAATGGTTCTCGTGCATCATGCGGGGGAGATCGTTCGTCCAGCCAATAACCTTTATCGGATGACCATCTGCGGCCGCGTCAATGTCGTGCCGGAGTCCATTATTGCGACCGATCGTGACTGTGAGATCCAGATCAAGCTTCGCGAGCATACGCACCAAGTCTGCCGCACCGCGCTTCGCGGCGTTGATCGTGTACAAAACGCGCCGGTTAGAATTGTTTGAAGGCAATGGCCGATCTGCTGTGAGATCTGCAAATTTCGGACTGACAGGAAAGCCGAAGACCTTGATCTTCTCCTGCGCAACTCCGCCACTCCGCAGCACGGTGGCGCTTTCTTCGTTTGCAACAATGAAATAATCTGCCGGGCTTCGGTACCAGGATGCATTGATAGTGATCGAGTCAGTGACAACCACCACGCATTTGCAGACTCTGTCGGCGCCCAGGATTTCGTGGAGCACATTGGCATAAGCGGGAAAAGAGCAGACCACGACGTCCGGCTTAAATCGATCGAGCACGGGAGCAAACTGCGCCTTCAACTTTCTCAGTCGCCGAAATTCCGTGCTGTAATCTGTCTTCCGATCGAGCCAACGATAAACGAATCCCCAGGCGCGTGGCGCAGAATTCACCAGCGCCAGATAGCTTCGGCGCACCAGGTCATTGATCGGTCCGTAGGCTTCGGCAAATAGATCCCGCAATTCCACGGTAGTCTGATCCGAAGCAACGCGAGCGAGACCGTCGCGGACTCCTCTTGCAGCTCTGTTATGACCCTCTCCGAAACCGGCCGTGAGAATCAATATTTTCTTCTTCATCAGTCGTCAGACGACATGGAGTACGATCGAAGGCAGACGCAAAGAGTAAGCACTCGGGAAAGCATTTGGACTTTAATGGATATTTGTA
>DASYSX010000301.1:0-30112 GCA_036002955.1 Candidatus Udaeobacter sp.
CCAAGTAAGCCTGTGGTCAAATCTATGGTAACAATGTCGGCACCCGTACCATTGACGGAAGTGCCTTGGATATTTCTGATGTAGGTATGATTGTTCTCACCGGCAACACCTGCCACCAAGTGACCAATATAGACGTTCCCACTGCCGGTGGCTAAGCCGCCAGCATCCTTACCGATCGCCGTGTTGAAATTCCCGGTCACATTTTGATCAAGTGCGCCTCGGCCAACTGCCGTATTCGCTCCGCCGGTGGTGTCCGACGTGAGTGCCTCAAAACCGACCGCACAGTTGTCGGTGCCGCTGTTGTCGGCACCGAGCGCATTTGCGCCAACAGCCGTGTTGCGGTCCGTGGTGTTGTTGAGAAGCGTACCGCTTCCAACGGCTGTGTTGTTTGAGCCGGTACTGTTGAGCAACAACGCAGCAGCGCCCACTGCCGTGTTGGAACTCCCATTGTTGAGGACCAGCGCTCCTACGCCAACACCAGTGTTGAAACTGCCGTCGGTAGTCGAAAAGAGCGATCGCCAACCAAGTGCTGTATTTGCAGCACCGCCAGTCAGGGAATTGAGCGCCTCGCATCCTTCCGCAGTCGTGAGATTGGGATAACACCCATCTGGCGCCGGACTAACTGCTTGCGCTGGTAATAGCGCAAAGCAGGCCAACATCGGCAGAATGGTCATCCACATCTTAGTTTGATTTTTCATGATTTGATTTCCTCTTTTTTTTGACCGTCGTGAATTCTCCCTCATACCGGTAAGCCCGCACTCGCGGGAGAGCCGCCTCGTTAGAATTCATTTTCGGCAACTTGTTATTCCGCTTAAAAGCTTTTACCGAGACTGCGGACGAAATGTCAACATAAACCGAACATTAGCAGGCTTTGCGGCGTTGAAGCATTTTGCGACACAGGGTTTAATCCTTAGGACAACGAGGTGCCTTAGTGCCGAGCCAGCCGTCGCCGGGTCCGCCTATTATCCACTGGGTCTGTGGCGAAGGTGATGACCCGGCTGCATGCTGTTGGGAATGCTTTATCGATTGTTTTCGACTTTGTCGCTGGCGCATTCATCTCAACCCGCGCGCTCACTTTTTGGATTTACGAGGCCTATCGTTTGAGCTGGGCCAGAGGACCTCTATTCCCTTCTGTCGCGGGCGATGATGGCTTCCGAGGCATGCACTTTTTTGTGCTCGTTGAAGAACTCGTTAAGCAACATGTTGTTGATCTGTTCGTAGTGGCCGTTTACCACCATTCCTGCCATGCCTCACGAGCTGGGTCGCATCTCTCGGTGCAAGACCGGATAAAAGAAAAGCCGCCACTTCATGAAAAGTGGCGGCTTTGTAAAGGCCTTTTGACTTTAATTCTAACTAACTGCTACTCATTGTTTGCGGTCAGTTGCGGGGCGGGTTTGTTTACCTCGATTTGGGCGCTCACTTTTTGCACCTGTGCGGTCAGAGCTTCCATTCCTTTCTGTTGCTTCGCGACTGTTGACTTCAACTCTGCAATGGTCGCTTCCTGTGCCTCGAGCTTTTGGTGCGCTTTAAGGAACTCGTTGAGCAACATCGCGTTCACTGCCTCATAGCGTACGGTGTAGATCTGGCCATCCTGGTGTGCCACCAGATTGGGGTTCACTTTAGCGACGTCTTCGGCGATCAACCCAAATTCAGGCCTGTTGGTGTTGTCACTCTTGTAGTGGAATGTCACCGGTTTAAGCGAAAGGACCGCTTCGCTGGTTTTGTCCATCGGTTTGATGTCCTTCTTATATCGACCTGAAGAACTTTGAGTGCCGAGCTGCCCGGCGGAGTCAATCACGACCGGCAACGCGTCGTTATTTACCGTTTGCACGCCGCGAATATGGCCGATCTGGCAGGTACCGCTGACGTTTATGCCTGAACCACCAATACAGATTGTGTTACTGGCTGTTGTTACGAAGAGCCCGGCGATGTCGCCAATGATCGTATTGAATTGACCTGAAGTTATGGCAGCACCTGCGATTCCACCGATGGCAGTGTTGAAGCCGCCCGAAGTGCAGCCTGAGAGTGCACCGACGCCAACAGCCGTATTTTCGTTACCGGTTGCGTTGTTAAGCATGGCGGTCCGTCCAACGGCCGTATTGCTTATACCCCCGGTGTTGAGCAGCAACGCCGCTGCGCCAACGGCGGTGTTGCTGTCCTCGGTGGTGTTCAGGGCCAGTGTGCCGGCGCCAAGGCCGGTGTTGAAGCTGCCCTCGGTATTGCTCGTTAGCGAGCGCCAGCCCACTGCTGTGTTCGCGGTGCCGGTGGTAATATTAAAAAGCGCACGGTCCCCATCGGCTGTATTAAGCCCCGGCAAGGCAGTCTCTGGTGCCGCTTGCGCTTTTATCACAAGCGGAAAGCAGACCGCCACAGAGAGGATTGCTCCGAATATAACATTTGGATTTTTCATTGATTTAGTTTGTTCTTTCTTTTTGGCCTTCTCTGATTTTCCCGGTCGCATAGCCCGGCATTCGCAGGGGAAAAGCGGCACTATCCTAATCATTTCTAGCCGTTACTGATTTCCGTCTCAAAGACTTGTGACAAGAACGCCGATGAGTGTCAAAGCAAAAAACAGGGAGCAGGTGATGCCCACTGGCTCATTCGAAGCCGCAAAAATCTTTTCGTGTTTTTCTAATTGGCCTAGTGTCGTGTCGTGCAAAAAATGATGAAAGCGGTCGTGAAGGCGAAGCGCGAGCCAGGTCTGTGGTTGCAGGACGTGCCGATTCCAGACGTTGGCGGGGGTGACGTGCTGATCCGCGTGTTGAAGGCGTCGATCTGCGGTACCGACGTGCACATCTACAACTGGGATGATTGGGCACAGAAAACAATTCCAGTGCCGATGACTATCGGTCACGAGTTTGCCGGTGTCGTGGATGCTGTCGGCGACCACGTGAGAGGATTTGTGCGCGGTGATCTCGTGGTGGGTGAGGGACACATCACCTGTGGACACTGCCGCAATTGTCTGGCCGGACGGCGGCATCTTTGTCCAAATACGCTTGGTGTCGGCGTCAATCGTCCCGGCGCGTGGGCAGAATTTGTGGCGATACCTCAGGACAATTGCTGGCACGCTGACCCATCGATTCCGCTGGATGTGCTTTCCTGCTTTGACCCGTTAGGCAACGCGGTGCACACCGCGTTGTCATTCGACCTCGTCGGAGAAGACGTGCTCATCACTGGCGCGGGCCCAATCGGTTGCATGGCGATTCCGATTTGCAAACGAGCGGGCGCGCGGCACGTAGTTGTCACAGACGTAAATTCGTATCGCTTAAATCTTGCCGGCCAAATGGGCGCGGATCGCGCACTTGATGTGCGCACCGAGAAAGTTGCCGACGCGATGCAAAAGCTCGGCATGAAGGAAGGGTTTGATGTCGCGCTGGAAATGTCCGGGAATCCGAAAGCGTTCGCTGACATTTTGCCAAACATGTTTCATGGCGGCAAAATTGCCTTGTTAGGCATTATGCCCGGCAGCGCTGCGATCGATTGGAACAGCGTCGTGTTCAGCGCGCTCACCATCAAAGGCATTTACGGCCGCGAAATGTACGAAACTTGGTACAAAATGACGGCTATGATTCAGAGCGGCCTCGACATTTCGCCAGTCATCACCCACCGCTTTTCGTACACAGAGTTCAAGGAAGCGATCGAGTTAATGAAGTCCGGAAA
Source organism: Candidatus Udaeobacter sp. (assembly GCA_036002955.1). Lineage (GTDB taxonomy): Bacteria > Verrucomicrobiota > Verrucomicrobiia > Chthoniobacterales > UBA10450 > Udaeobacter. The sequence continues at coordinate 3,661 of DASYSX010000301.1, forward strand.
CTCCGGCAAAATTGTCCTTAACTGGAGCGAATTGTAAGTAGGGACTGTCATTGTCGTGGCGCATCAATGTCATCCTGAGCGGAGTCGAAGGATCTCTCGAATAATTTCCGAGCCCGTCGAATAGACGAACGATTGCGCGAACATTCCGCTTGCACCGATTATGGTGGCTTTCGCGATGGAGAGACGCTCGATTTGGGAACGCACAAGTTGCGATTTTTGGAAACGCCGCACGTGCACCATTGGGATCGATGATGGTCATCGATGAAACGTCGCGCAGTCTGTTTCCGTAGGATTTGTTTATTCAACCCGCCGATCAGCCACCGGTGGTGACAGAGAATTTGTCGATGCCAATGCTCGATTTATATCCCGCAGCCGGAATTTTCGCGCATGAACTACCGATTCGCCAGGTTATCGATCGGCTGGAGAAGATGAATCTCGCATGGGTTCACCCGATGCACGGAGGCTCGTTTGGGCAAAACGGCTTTCCCAATTACGCGAGGGCGTTGCGCGAGAATGAATTTGCCTATCGGGGGATATTATTGGGTCGCGAAATCGCGAAAGTCGCGCCGATGTAAAACCTTCACCGCAGAGACGCGGCTTCTTTCTGTCGGCCTTCGAGTTCAAGCACCATCCGTTTGATATGCCTGTAATCCTGGTGGCGGCGTAGGAATTGCAGACTCTCTTCTGGATCGCCCCATTTCAGAACTTCGATCGTCTCCGCACGCGCGCCCCAGCTGTTCATTTCACGTTGATTTGCCATGTAGAGATCGATGGTGTTGCGCCCCGAAAGCGCCCAACCGTAATCTTCCACGCGATAGTTTTGTCCGGTCGAGAGCAGGCGAAAGACAGTGCCGGCCGGCCAGCGCGACCAATCCGCCGCTGCGCTGCCGATCTGCGGCGGAGCGGATACGACTACAGCACGTCTAATGGCGCGAGTTGTTCTCGGCGCACGTTTCGGACCGGGTGTCACCGCTTCACGGTCATCCATTGAGAACCGTTGCAGCCGTGGGGAGTATGAGGTGCTCTCATTCACCGGGATCGCGCGCGGCCCTTCGTACGCCAGCGTGGCCCGCGCTACAACTTCGGCTCGGTGAATCGCCGGACCTGCAGCGTGCAGTTCTCCACCGAGAGCGTTGTGATTACTGTACTGGCGATGGTCGGATTCAGTATGCGTGTACGCAGTCGTGCGCACCTGTTGAAAATTGGTTTTCGCTAGCGGCGGCTCGTAAGCCGGCAAGGCATGATGATGAGTGGTACCGCAGCCGGTAAGCAGAATGAGGGCGATGAAAACCGCCAGCAAGATTAAGGCAAGGTTACGACGCTCAGCGTAGGTCAAGGCGTATCACCAAGGCGAGTTATTAACAGTTATTCACAATTTGGCAAGAAACTTTGTCAGAAAAATCGTCGACGTCGCCCTAACCATTCAGCGGTACTGCTACTTGAAAGTGTCGATGGTAGCACGACGGTGGAACCGGTTGTCCCTCATCGGTTGGCAGGAAACCCATCTCATTGGCTTGGGGACAAGCCGATCCACCTTCGCGCTTTCAGCTAGTCCATATCGCGCCTTCAGCGGGCGTTGCCGGCACGATGCGGCTCGAGGCGGCATCGGTTCTCTTTACAACACACCCTTTCACGATGCAATGCCCCGAGCGACGCGAGTACCGCGCCGCCGAAAAAATCAGAGCCCGGAAAGGTCTGGCGCAGGAAATGGCGCTAATGGAAGGACAGCCCCGGCAGTTTAGGGGAAACCTTGAGAGCTTCCTTGGGGAAACCTTTGGAGGTTCCTGCCGGGGCTGTAAGACGCGAATAGTGCTTAGCGCACACCGTTCATGTCAACGCTTTATTCAGCTCGCTCTTGTAGTGCACAGGCCTCTTTATACAAATCTGGAAGCCACGAAATCACGAACGACTTTATGCGCGCTTTTTCTGGTCAGATTCATGGCTTCCTAGTTTCCTGATTGAGCTTTTCTGCGTAATCTGCGGTTTACCTATGATCGCGGAATTCGAAAAACAAGTTTCTCAGACGCTCGAAGAAATTAAGTCGCAAGGCCTCTTTAAAACCGAGCGGGTCATCACCAGTCCGCAGGATGCGCACATCGCGATTACGGGCGGCAAACGCGTGCTAAACATGTGCGCTAACAATTATCTTGGCCTGGCCGATCATCCGGCGCTGATTGCCGCTGCTAAAGAAGCGCTCGAGACACATGGTTTCGGCATGGCCAGTGTGCGTTTCATCTGCGGCACACAGGACATTCACAAGGAACTGGAAGCGGCGCTTACGAAATTTCTCGGGACAGAAGGAACCATCCTTTATCCGTCATGCTTCGACGCCAACGGCGGATTATTCGAAACGCTACTCACCGAGAAAGACGCGGTGATCAGCGACGAATTGAATCATGCCAGCATCATCGACGGCATTCGCCTCTGCAAAGCGAAACGGTTTCGCTACAAGCACAACGACATGGCAGATCTGGAGGCGCAACTCCGCACCGCCCAAGATGCGCGCTTCAGATTGGTTGCCACTGACGGTTGTTTCTCGATGGACGGCACAATCGCGGATCTCTCGGCCATTTGCGATCTCGCCGAAAAGTACAATTCATTGACGATGATCGACGACGCGCACGCCACCGGTTTTCTTGGCAAAACCGGACGCGGCACACACGAATATCGCGACGTAATGGGCAGGATCGACATCATCACGGGCACGCTTGGCAAAGCTCTCGGCGGCGCCAGCGGCGGTTTCACCAGCGGGCGAAAACAAATTGTCGATCTGCTGCGGCAACGCTCACGACCTTATCTATTTTCGAACACAATCGCGCCACCAGTTGTTGCTGCTTCCCTGAAAGCTCTCGAGCTTCTGAGCGCGTCGACCGAACTGCGCGACAAGCTTGAAGAAAACACAAAGTTCTTCCGAGTTGGGCTAACCGAACGGGGCCTAACGATCAAGCCCGGCGTGCATCCAATCGTTCCCATCATGATTGGCGACGCGGCAAAGTCACAAAAGTTCGCCGCGCGCATGCTGGAGAAAGGCGTTTACGTGATTGGCTTCTTTTATCCGGTCGTGCCGCACGGCACCGCACGCATTCGCACACAGGTTTCCGCCGCGCATTCGCGGGAAGACTTGGAATTCGCAGTTAATGCCTTCGCTGAAGTGAACGAGGAATTAAAGGCAACCTGAATCGGTAACTGACGCGTCGCGTCTCTCGGGGTAGCGCATGCGTCTCGAGTGCTGGTTTCGGCGTCGCGCCGAAACAATCTTTTTTCTGCTCGCGGTCGGTCGTGTGCTTTCGAAACGCGAAGGAAGAGTTTGCGATCGCCAGGACGTGGACGTGGGCGCTACCATCTTCTGCACTGGCGCTTGCCAGCACGTATAGCAGATTAGGAGGTGCACAAGGTTGCCACCAAGACCGCTGATTGGACTGCTCTTCGCGAGGATTTCCCGATCTTGCATCAGCAGGTACACGGCCATGAGCTAATCTATTTTGATAGCGCGGCAAGTTCGCAAAAACCGCGTGCTGTCGTTGAGGCATTGCGGAATTATTACGAACACGACAATGCGAATGTTCATCGGGGATTGCATACGCTGAGCGGGCGCGCGACTGACGCTTACGAACACGCGCGGCGGCGCGTCGCCGAGTATATCGGCGCGGCAAGTCCTGACGAAATCATCTTCACGCGTGGCACGACGGAGAGCATCAATCTGGTGGCGCAAGCGTGGGGCGAAAAATTTCTGCGCGAAGGCGACGTGATTCTTCTGACCCTGATGGAGCATCACAGCAACCTGGTGCCATGGCAGTTGCTGGCGGAACGCAGGGGCGCGCGTCTTCGGTTTCTACCGGTTCGCGACGACGGAACTCTCGATGTTGACCAGCTTTCTCCCTTGCTAACACCAGAAGTAAAAATTTTCGCTTTCACGCACATCTCAAACTCGCTCGGCACAATCAATCCAGTCGCCGAGCTTTGCGCCAAAGCTCGCTCGGTCGGCGCGCTGACGTTGGTCGATGCCGCCCAGAGTGCAGGACACATGCCGCTCGATGTACAGGAGTTGGGCTGCGATTTCCTTGCCTTCTCCGGACACAAAATGTGTGGGCCGACTGGAATTGGCGCGCTTTACGGACGGGCGGAGCTTTTGGATTGCATGCCACCGTGGCAGGGCGGCGGCGAAATGATTGTAAGCGTCGTGCTCGATAAAAGCACGTTCAAGAAACCGCCTCATCGATTCGAAGCCGGCACGCCCAACATTGCTGGAGCGATCGGACTCGCGGCAGCAATTGATTACATCGAGGAGATCGGACGCTCTGCAATCTTCGAGCATGACTCGCGGCTTGCGCATTATGCTGCTGACCGCCTGACCGAATTACCGGGAACGCGCCTCTTTGGTCCAAAGCAAGAGCGCGGCGCGCTCGTTGGCTTTGTCATGGAAGCTGCGCATCCACACGATCTCACTACGTTCGCGGATCAATATGGCCTGGCGATGCGAGGTGGACATCATTGCAACCAGCCGTTGATGCGTCGCTTTCAAGTATCTGGCACGACGCGTGCGAGTTTTTATTTCTACAACACGATGGAGGAGATCGATCGGATGATTGAGATCCTCCAGTGCGCCGTGCGTTTCTTTTCTCCCAAGGAGGCGCGGTCTTCCTTGGGCGCCGGAGCCTCGGCGAAGGCGGCAGTCCGCCCTCTGTCATGAGCCCGGAAATTGAAGAGCTGTACCAGGAAGTGATCCTTGATCATTCGCGGCGGCCGCGGAATTTTGGCGAGCTGCGCGACGCTACCGTGCTCGTGCATGGTGATAATCCAGCGTGCGGAGATGAAATTCATCTGGCCGTAAAGTTCGATGCAGACGGAGGCTTGGAAGACATCAAATTCAGCGGACACGGTTGCGCCATTAGCCAGGCGTCGGCGTCACTGATGACAATGAAATTGAAGGGCAAAAGCCGGACAGAAGTCATGGAGATGCTCCGAGCATTTCACGATCTCGTAACAGTCGACACGAGCGAGGCGACGAAAACCCTCGGCGATCTTCGCGCGATGCAGGGCGTTCGGAAATTCCCCCAACGGGTGAAATGCGCCATGCTGGCGTGGCGCGCGGTGCAGCAGGCGTTTGAACAAGGCTCCGGTGAAACAACCGTGTCAACAGAGCCGACATAATCGCGCGACTGAACGTCTAAGCGTGGACGGCATCCACATCCGAATCCCGAGCGTAGACGATTCTGCGGCGATTGCTGAAATTTACAATCAAGGCATCGAGGATCGTGTCGCGACCTTCGAAACGGAGCTCCGATCTGCGGACGATCAACTGGCGTGGCTTCGATCTATCGCTGGTCGCTATCCTGCCGTTGTTGCGGAGATCGACGGGCAAATCATCGGCTGGGCCGGCGCTGTACCGTACCGGGAGCGGGAATGTTATCGCGGCATCGGCGAATTTTCGATGTATGTACGTCGCAATTGGAGAGGCCGAGGCGTTGGTGATCTGTTGGTCTCTGCCCTCATCAGAGAGGCGGAACAACTACGGTTGTGGAAATTGGTATCGCGCATCTTTCCCTTCAATGAGGCCAGTCGCGCGCTGTGCCGCAAACACGGTTTCCGCGAAGTTGGCGTGTACGAAAAACATGCGCGCCTCGATGGTCGCTGGCTTGACGTCGTGATTGTCGAGCGGCTGATCTCCTCAACCCGAAGGGCGTCAGTTTGTAACGCCTAACGACTCGCTATTCGTGCAGTGCGATACTGGCGCCCACCCAGGTTTTCTCGATGTTGAAATCTACGCCCATCATTTTGCCCTGACTCATCCGGACGAGATTGTTTACGAGCGTGGGATCCCCGTCCTCATCCGGCCACACGAACATCATCCGGATCTCCGCCTTCGATTTGCGACCGTCGATGGTCGGCACAAATGCCGCGTAATCGACTCTCCTCTGCAAGATCCATTCGTGCGGATTTTGCAGGCCAGCGATTTTCTCTCGGGTAGGCTCCATGTCCACGCCGTGGCCGGCGAATGAGTAGAGCGGCTTCAACACGTAACCATCGATGTTTTCGTCGGATGGAAATTCATCAACGAAAAAGGTTGGCGAAGTGTGTTCGGTTTTGAGAAATGGCAATGAATGCTTGCTGATCCGGAAATACCAGTTCGGGTGACCGACCCACGTGACATCGAGATCATCCTGAAGACGAAACTGTAAATTCAGATCGTGCCGTTGACTCAGTTCATCGAAGATGACGCGATTGTAAATTCGCTCAATTCGGACTTCGTGCCCGTCGCGATCATAGAATAATTGGCGGCCGCGTTTCTTGATTTTCGTCACGCAAACCGGCCGCACCCCGAGAAAGGTTTCGGTAGCGGCAAAATCCACGCGGGTTTTTTGTTTTTCCGGCTGGATATCGAGCAACACCACACTCTCCAGCGGTGAATCTGCGATGATGGTGCGCCGCAGCAATTCGAGATACGCGTGATCTTTGATTCCACCGAATGAGGAGGTCCAATTGCGTGGAATGATCGGGTACGCTTTGCGGAAGCAATCCAACAGCATCAATTGAAACCCGAACAAGCTGGGGAATGCCTGCAATTCGATTAAACGGGGTACCAACCGATCGCCTTCGGCGCAGATTGCGAAATCGACGACATGAAAACTCGGGTGCGCTGATTCGTTAGGCACTTCGAAGTCCTTCGGAACCGCCACTGCCGAATGTCTGACAAATTCCGGCGTGCGCGTTGCCGCCACAATTTCATTCGCGGCGCGCGTCACTTCTTCTGTGAACTCGCGAGTTAAGAAAATCGGTGTCTCGGAAATCCGGAAATCCGCCGGCCACTTCTCGGAATCATTTACGCAGCGCACCAGCGCGTTGTATTTGTCCGACGTAAAGTCGGCGTTGAAACGAGAACGAAGCTGTGGATCCACAAAACCGCGCGTCCTAGCTCGTCCTGAGGTCGACGATGCTGTTCACATGCAGCGGACCCAGAGTAATAGCGGCGCCTTCGTCCAAAAATACAACGATCCGATTACCGCGTGGAGAAATGTGCGCGTGATCTCGGGAGGGAACCGGATACTCACGGCCATCGGAAGACCGAATCGCGAACGGCTCAAACGGTACCTTATCAAGTCGCTCGCGCACATCCGAAATCATATCTCGATTATATCAAAAACTTCCCGCCTTGCATCACCTGTTGGCCGTTGAACCAGATGTCGAAATCGCGGCCAACGCAGTCGATGTGCGTTTTGGAAGCCCAGTTCGCGCCGGTGTGTTCGGCGTAGGGATGACCAAAGGCGATGTGGACGCCGGGAATTTTTTCGTCCTGTAAAATATGCCCGATGACGTGCGTGCAGGCGATATTAGTGCCGATCGCAAATTCGCCCACGCGATTGCTGTTTTCGTCGGTGCTCGTGTAGGCCCGAAATTCGTCGCGTAAGTCTTTGTTTTCCGAATGCAGCGCTCGGATACGATTATTTTCCACCTCAATCGTGAGTGGATTCGATTGGAGATCACCAAACCGTTCGCACAAGTAATCACCGACCACGCCGTCCACCACAAACACGCCGTTGGTGTTCATAGGCGTGGTAAAGATTTCGCCACCTGGCAGGTTGCCCCATTTGTCGCGGGCAATAATACCGCTGGTTTTAAGCCACTTGAGTTTCGGCGAAAGCTCCGCCACGAACTCGGTGCCATGAGGCGTTTTGCAGGTGATCCGATCGACCTGACGCGCGTGTTCGACCAAGCGCTGGCTTAGCTTGTCGACTGCGCAAAAGTCGGCGCGCATGCCTTCAAGCATGATCTGGCGATTGATGTTCACCATATGGGCATGCCGGATGTGGTGATGATTTACGACGCTGGTCATCTCCGTTCGCGAGCCGAGTTCGCGCGGCTGCGTCTGCGCGGCAAAGATGGAGACCTGTGACAACGCGAGATCATCGAGAATAATTTCCGGCATGTACTTGAGCGGCCGCGGCGCATGATGCTCGAGCACGAAGAGGCTGTAATCTGAACCGACGCGCTCGACCTCTTTTTGGAGTGCCGCTGCAATCTGGCGCGTGGCGGTGTCGGTGATAATGGTGATCCGTTCCTCCGGTTTCAATCGAAGACACACCTCGACCGCGTTGCGGGCGCCCGGGACCAGCTCCGGGTCAATTGGGTGGAGATAAGTGCGGTCTGGCATACCTGAAAGTTGAGAGATTTACTCGGAAACCAATCGCAGGCAAACTCTGCGGTCGATTGGGTGGCGTGATCTCGAGAAAGTCTCGTTTCGCCAGCTTCTCAGGCCGAAATGTCCAAACCTTCGTACGTTTCGCTTACAATGTGATCGACGACGGCCTTCACGTCGTGCGTGCGTTCCCATACCATCAGTTGCCGGTCCGCGCCGGTGCCTTCGCGCATGATCCGTTCGATGTGCTCGATCTCGCGCTCGTTGCCCAGTTCCTGCACTTCTTTGCTGACGAATTCGAGCATCTCTTCGAGCAAGTCGCGCTCCTCCGCTTCGCATTTACGACCGAAGTCGATCAGCTTGCCGTCGAGCCCATAGCGCGCGGCTCGCCAGCGGTTTTCCTCGATCAAGCGCCGGGAATAGTTTCGAAATGTGATGTTCTGTTTACGCAGCTTGTGCAGCTTGACCACAATGGTCTGCATCAACGCTGCCAGCGCGATTGTATCATCCACGCGAGATTGCGCGTCGCAGATGCGGAATTCAATGGTGTCGAAAAACGGATGCAGCCGGATGTCCCACCAAATCTTCTTCGCGTTATCAATGCAGCCGGTGGAAACCAATAGTTTTAAGTAATCGTCGTACTCCGACAGGCTTTCGAAAGCATCGGGAATTCCAGTGCGCGGAAAGCGCTCGAAGATCATCTGGCGATACGCCTTCAAGCCCGTGTTTTGACCAAGCCAGAAGGGAGAGTTCACCGAAAGCGCGTAGATGTGCGGCAGGAAATACCGCGCCTGATTGATAATATCGATTGCTTCTTCGCGATCTGGAATTCCGACATGAACATGCAAGCCGAAGATAAGATTCACGCGCGCGATTTGTTGCATGTCTTTGACGATCGTTGCGTAGCGTTCGTGATCGGTGATCAATTGGTCCATCCAGTGTGAAAACGGATGTGTGCCAGCCGAAGCGATTTTGAGGCCTTCAGCTTCTGCGATCGTGGCCAACTGGCTGCGAAGCTGAACCACCTGCTGCCGTGCGATTCTCGCGTCTCCGCAAACTTCAGTACCGAGTTCGACCACTGATTGATGCATCTCCGCTTTTACGTGCTCCTTCAGAACCATCTTGCCGCCCGCAAGAATCTGCTGGACGTGTGAACGCAACTCGCGCGTGTCCGGATCGATGATTTGAAATTCTTCCTCTATGCCGAGAGTGAAAATGTGATTTTTCTTTAGGGCTGTCCGGCGAGTCCGTGCGTTGTGGATCGGTGAGTTTTCCCGGGAGCCCGTACCGTTTGGACTGATCGCAGCCAGTGCAGTTTTCATGCTGAAATGTTGTTGCCTCTCCCACCGCTCTGCTTTGCAGAGTTTGCGATTTGCTGACTGTTTCTTGCTCGCCCGCTGAAGCTGTGCAGAAATCGGCACGCCAGGGCCCCATCCGTTACGCCAAAAAATGCACACGATTCCGCAAGAGCTGCGGAGCGCGGTGTTATTCGCCGGCTAAAACTTCACACATGAAAACCGCAGCTCAACGCATCGAAACCGCGGACACCATCGAACTGGTACCGCAGATCCTCCATCTGAAAAGAATTCTCGTCCCGACCGATTTCTCGGACACATCGAAGAAAGCAGTTCAATACGCCGTGCGATTCGCCGAGCAATTTGGTTGCGAGATCGCTCTGTTATACGTCGTCGAACCCCCGACGCCGATGATTGGCGCGCCAATCGCTGTCGAACCCTTCACAGAGAAAGACGAGCTCTCGCTGGCGGAAAAGGATTTGGCCGTGCTCGCGACCGAATCGCACACCAGCGGCGCACATTCGGTTAATTCATTGGTGCGCGTCGGGCATGCGCCTAACGAGATTAACAAAGTCGCCAAGGAGCTTGACGTTGATCTGATTGTCATTGCTACCCACGGCTATACGAGCTGGCGCCATTTTTGCATCGGCAGCACGGCCGAGCGCGTCGTGCGCACCGCGCCCTGCCCAGTACTGGTCGTCCGCGAAAAAGAACATGAGTTTGTTTAAATAGATCGGAGCAGCTTATGAATCCGCAAATACTCAATCACGAGATACAAATCGAACCGTTGTCCACGCGCGTCATGCTTCATCCTTTTTTAGCTGGCATGAATCATACACAACTCACGCTGCTCACGGATTGTGCGGTGGCGAGACAGTTCAACGTAAACCAGACGATCCTTCGCGAAGGCGAGTTTGCGAATGGATTCTACCTTGTCGAGACCGGTAAAATAGCGGTCGAGTCACGGGCCGGTTTTGGCGAACCGATCCCCGTACAAATCCTTAGCCCAGGAGATTTGCTCGGCTGGTCGTGGATGTTTCCGCCATACGTGTGGCAATTTACAGCACGCGCGATGACGCCGACTACCGCGCTGTTTTTCTTCGCCACGATCCTGCGGGAATATTGCGAGAAGGACCACTCGTTAGGATACGAGCTTCTCAAGCGGATCAGCGCGGTGATGGTGACACGCGTGCAGGCTGCGCATGACCAAATGCTATCGCTCTATTCGAATTTGCGCATTGCGTGAGCGCCGATGGTGACGCGCGTTCGCGACTAAGAGCGGTAATATCCGAGTAAGAACCAATCCGTGCAATTGACGCCATTTTTCCAAGCTGGGATGATCGGTGTATTGTAGACGACATGGTTGCGGCTGAAGTTATCCACTCAGATTCGAATAAGCAGCTGATTGATACGCTGCGGCGCTCAAAGCTCTTCCGCAGATACGAGCAAGTGTTTAGCGACGCGACGGGGTTGTCTTTAGCTCTTCGGCCAGTGGACTTTTGGCAGTTGGAGCATGACGGCAAAAAGCATCAGAATAGGTTCTGCGCCATGCTTGCCGAGCGGCCGGCCACGCTGGGGGTTTGTTTACAAGCGCATCAGGACATTATCGACCACACTGGCTTGATCCCGCACACCGTCACATGTCCGTTCGGATTAACTGAAACAGCAGTTCCAGTGAAACTTGGGGCGAGGATCACCGGATACCTGCGCATCGGCTCGGTTTTGCGTCATACGCCGGCTAAGTCGGACACTTCAAAAGTCAGCCGCGAACTGGAGCGATGCGGAGTGCGCTTCAACGGCGAGATTCGCAAAGCATGGGAGAAAACTCCCCTTATTCCACCGGACAAATACAACGGCACCGTGCGCTTGCTCACGTTCTTCGCCGAACAACTTTCCGCTCTGGCTAATCAAGTCATGTTGGAGGAGCAAAACGCCGAGCCGCCGCTGGTGCAAAAAGCCCGTGAGTACATCAACCGGCACAAGAATGAAGAATTATCTCTGGCTGACGTAGCGAAAGCCGCTGGCGCGAGCGTTTTCCATTTCTGCAAAGTTTTCCACAAAGCCACCGGACTAAGGTTCACCGATTACGTCGCGCGGATGCGCTTGGAAGACGCGCGAGACCGGCTCCTGAACCCAAATCTCCGTATCAGCGAAATCGCCTATGACGTCGGCTTTCAATCGCTCACCCAATTCAATCGAACATTCAAACGCGTTTTTGGCCAATCACCCACCGAGTTCCGGGCTCGGGTTTCCTCCGGCCAACACCAACATAAAACTCGCTGAACGCGTCATTCGCGGCGCAACAGCCTGGAACGGATTGCGTGGTAGTTAAGCGCTTCGCAAAAAACGCCTGGTTTTCGCCAAGCAATGCGCAGTCAGTCAGCCCTTGAGACTTCATGCTGTGAGCATGAAAAGGCTGAAAATTCGAAATATAGTTGTCCCCATCGACTTCTCGGAAATGTCGGTGCAGGCGATTCAAATCGCCAGGCAGTTGGCTCGGCGTGTTGGCGCTGCGATTCATCTCGCCCACGTTCGTCAGTTTAATTACGCACTAGACTTCGTGGCACCGGCGCCGCCGATTATCCCGTTTTCGTTCATGACATACGAGCAGGTTGGAGAACAAACCGCGCTCAAACAGCTCAAGAAAGTGGCCGGTGAATGCGGTGTCGCGTCCGCGAGCTGCGATGTACTCAGTGGCGCGCCGCCGTTCGATGAAATCTGCCGGCTGGTGCAGGCCGTTCCCGGCGATCTCGTCGTCATGCCAACTCACGGGCGCACAGGGTTAAAACATGTTTTCCTTGGCAGCACCGCGGAGCGAATTGTGCAGCATTCATCGTGTCCGGTTCTCGTGACGCGCGCGAAAGCTGCGATGTCGCAGAACGGTTCACAGGCCATAACGAAAACGATTCTTGTCCCGGTCGACTTTTCCAGTTGCTCACGGGAAGGCCTTCGCTACGCGATTGCATTCGCGAATGAATTTCGCGCCAGGATCATTTTGCTGCACGCAACGTATGTGGGATACATCTATTCCGCAGAAGGCACTGCGCTCTATGACATTCCGGCCTTGCAAAAGGCGGCCAGGAAAGCTGCCGAGCGCAAAATGCGCGACCTGGTGCGTTCCATGGACTTCGGAGCCGTTAAATTCGAAACAGCATTTACGGACGGATCGCCTGTCGTTGATATCTGCGCCTTTGCAAAAGATCACGATGTGGATCTGATCATTACATCAACGCACGGGTTCACCGGTTTCACGCATGTTCTGATTGGGAGCGTCGCCGAACAGGTGGTACGACACGCGCCCTGCTCGGTTTTAGTGGTGCCGTCTCATCCTCGCGTCAGAGCGGTGAACTTGGAAAAATCAGCCGTCGCCAAGGTGAACAAACTGGTTGGGCAAGGGCAATCGGCGAATGCCCCAATAGCAAAGGCGGTCACGAGAAACGCTCGCAAGGTCGCGACGCACGCGTTCCCCGAAAGGCGAAAGACAAACAAGTTTCGCGAATCGCACCCCAGCCAATGACACAGCCATTACTCACAGCCGAACCTGCAACGACATGACCGCGCATGTTGTTCAAAACTCCGGCATGGGCCGGGCTTATTCCGAGTAACACCAAGATTCACAGCCAAAAAATGATGAGCATTTAGCAATTTCCGTGGCGCACGGAATGGGAGTTGTCGGCAATATTGAGACATGAAAGAGCTGTTCGTCCCTCCGATTCGAACTTGGCTCAGCATGATTCGTGGGCCGGCATTAAAGATTTGCTTCTTGATTGCGCTTGCCATGCCGGCGGCGTGGGCCCAAACGCCCTCTGCGCAGAACAGCCCGCTCCCCCCACAAGCGAAACAGGTGCATGGTCTCGCAGTACCAGTGCCAAAAGAGATATTCCGTTCTCTCGACCAATTCCGCGACGCGAACTGGCGCGGTGTAAAACGTCCCGAAGTAGCTGGCTGGAAATCACACGGTGATCAGGCGCAAATCGCAACTCTGCTCGGTGTGGTAACAGCGGAAGGCTTCATCGCAATGGAAGCGGAAGATCCGGCCGAAGTGAAAGATGTCGGCAACAGCGTGCTATCATTAGCGCGAGCACTTGGCATCAGAGAGCGGGCTCTTCGCCGCAGTCGCAGCATTATAGAGCTTGCCGATAAGAATGAATGGTCTGAGGCGCGGAAAGAGTGGGATGGCGTGCTTTCAGATCTCGAAACCGGAATGATTGAACTCAAAAGTACACATCTGTCTCAGCTGGCGAGCCTTGGCGGATGGTTGCGCGGTACCGAGGCTCTGTCCGCACTGGTGCTTCAGAATTATTCACCCGAGCGTGCCGAACTCATTCGCCAACCGGGTCTGGCTGGTTATTTAGAGAAGCAACTTCTTGCAATGAGCAGTGACATCAGAGCCCGTCCAATAGTTGTAAAGCTGCTCGATGGGATACGAACAATTCGTTCACTCGTTGAAAACGGAGATGAACCTCTGTCGGCAGAAACAGTCCGAAAAATCCACGGCGTCTGCGCAGAGCTTGTGCCGCTGTCATCACAACGGGATTGAATGAATCGCTGCCCTCCGCTGACCTGCCTTGTAGTTACATTGCGGCGAACATTTGCACGCAAAACTCAACAACCGGTCCTTGCCTCGATAACCCAGCGCAGGCATCGGCACCGTACGAGGCGTTATAGAGATGGACGCCGTGGTTTCGAAAAACTGTCTGACTTTGCAACAAGCGGCAAGCTGCTGAACAAAAAATGCATTGCAATTCGCAATTGCTGCCAAGCACCAATTCTCTTGTCGACAAGACTGAGAGCATGAAGACGCCCATTATGCTTCTGCTCACTGACGACAATGAATTGGAAGAACTGGTGGCCGACACGCTATCGAAGATCGGCGGTATAAGTCATCTCACGCGCGATGCCGGTGACGCCTTGGAAACCATCTGCGGCGTGAACGATCTCGATGTTGCCATCATCGATTTCGAACATGGTCCTCATGGGATGACTTTGCTCACTGCGATTAGTGTGTTGCGCGAGGACAGGCCTGTCATTGTGATCACACGTGACGATGAACAGCATGTGGAAGCGCTGGCGTACACGAACGGAGCTACGGCCTGCCTTTCCAAGCAGGCCGTGGCGACACAACTGGCGAACACAATCCGTCAGTTGTGCACCTCAAGACTGGAACAGGTTTTTGCCTGACAAGGAGGACACGCGATGCAAACAATGAAAGCCAATGTCTTTCGCGGACCAAATAAGATCGGCATCGAGGAAGTGCCGCGACCGAGCGCCGGTGTCGGCGAAGCCGTCATTCGGATTACGCTAACCACGATCTGCGGCACGGACCTGCACATCTTACGCGGCGAATACCCGGTGAAACCTGGACTGGTGATCGGACACGAGCCCGTTGGAGTGATCGAGGAACTCGGCGAAGGCTTATCTGGATACAAAATCGGCGATCGCGTCCTGGTGGGCGCGACCACGCCGTGCGGCCAATGCCGCGCTTGCTTATCCGCGCAATGGGCGCAATGCGGCCACGGCGAAGGTGTGGAAGCGATCGGCGGCTGGCGATTCGGCAACACCATCAACGGCGCGCAGGCCGAATATCTGCTTGTTCCAAACGCGCAGGCGAACCTGGCCAAAATTCCGGATGAATTGAGCGACGAGCAAGTGGTGTTACTCGCTGACATCGCTTCGACCGGCTTCAGCGGAGCAGAATCGGCAAACATTCGCATCGGCGATACAGTTGCCGTTTTTGCGCAGGGTCCCATCGGCTTGTGCGCCACCGCGGGAGCGAAATTAATCGGCGCTTCGTTGATCATCGGCGTGGAAAGCGATCCCATTCGAATGGAAATGTCGAAACGAATGGGCGCGCACGTCGTGCTCGATCCCACGCAGTGCGACGTCGTCGCTGAAATCAAGAAGCTTACCGGCGGCGGCGCGGATGTGGCCATCGAAGCGCTCGGCCTCCAGGTAACATTTGAGAACGCGTTGCGTTGCCTCCGGCCCGGCGGGACGTTGAGCAGCCTCGGCGTTTACTCCGGAAAACTTCAGGTTCCGTACGACGCGTTCGCAGCTGGACTTGGCGATTACAAGATCGTGACCACACTTTGCCCGGGCGGGAAAGAACGGATGCGCCGGCTGATGTCGATGGTGCAATCGAAGCGCTTCGACCCGCTGCCGCTGCTCACGCACAGGTTCAAGCTCGATCAAATCGTGGAAGCATATACTGTTTTCGGGTCGCGCCGCGAAGGGTGCTTAAAAGTGGCGATCACGCCCTGATGCAGAAATGAATATTCCTGAATACGTAACCAAAGAGGAAGTACGGCGCGTATGCTCGGCGATTGGAATCCGAGATTGGACGGCGCTGACAGAAGAGAGGGTGGAGATCGAGGAGGCCAATTTGATTAAGACGCATGTCGGAGGCGAGACTCTTGCTATCTCCACGAAAGATTTTCGGGATGGATTGGAAATCGAATTGGAGCATGGCTTGGCCTTTTCGGATGCTAATGTCACTAATAACCATCCTATCCTCACTGGAAGGATTGTTTTGGCCCACCTCAAAGAAACATTCGATTACTACATTCGACTCCGAGTTGCTGAAATCGAAGGAGACATGCTCAAAGCCTTTGTCGCCAAAGATCCAGAGAAGCTGATATTGAAGTATCGGCTATGGGTAACAGCCAAGGCCGAGTTAGCGGAACGTGAAAGGGCTATCGCAGGGTACACGCCATAGCTGTGCAGAAATGAATTGCCAGAGCAGAAGAGGCAGATGGTTGCCTGAGAGTGGCTATCAAGCCCTAACTGGTAGCGCCCTGCCGCGCAGCAACCGCAGCCCGTTCAGAATGACCAAAACCGTGCTGCCTTCGTGGCCAATTACGCCGGCGCCTTCTGTTGCTGCGCTATTTCAATCAGCCCAAGAATGCGATTGAGCGCGCTCCCCTCCAGGCGGCGGGTCGCTCGAATGACTGCCTGCCCGTCGAGATTAAGTGTGCCGCCGCTCACCGCATTGCCGATTTGTTTCACGACCGGAATCGCTTCGCCAGTCAACGCCGACTCGTCGGCGGACGTGGCGCCTTCAATCATCAGGCCGTCCACTGGAAAAAGTTCGCCGGGTTTCACGAGCAACTCATTGCCGATCTGCACTTCCTCAATGGGAGCTTCCACCCAGTGACCGTTCTGACGTCGCAATGCATGTTTCGGCGCGATTTTGAGCAACGACTCGATCGATTTGCGTGTGCGATAATTTGCGAACTGCTCTAGTCCATTGCTCAATGAAAAGAGAAAAAGCAGCGTCGCTCCTTCAGTCCATCCCTTAACAAATAGCGCGCCGAGCGCGACGGCCACCATCAGGAACTGAATGTCGATCTTGCCGCGCTTGAGCGCATGCCAGACACCCTGAGTGGCGAACCAACCGCCGCTCACACCCCTTTGGTATTACTGCTGAGCTTGGATTTCTTTGATTATCTCGGCTGGCGTCCAGGCATTGCCCCGCCAAATCTTATCGATCCTGCCCTCTTTATTGATAAGAGCGGTGGCAAGACCGTGGGAAATCGTGCCGCCTTCATTCTGCCGGTAAACGGAGAACGCGCGGGTGAGCGAATCGATCTCTTTTTCATCTCCTGTTGCGAAGCTCCAGATTTTGGAATCAGCGTGGTGAAACGCTGCGTAATCACTCAAAATCTTCGGTGTATCATAGGCCGGATCCAACGTGACGCTGAGCAGACGTGCATTCGCAAGTGTGCCGGTGCTGCTTTTGATAGTCTCTTGCAGTTCTCCGAAATTGTTCGACATCCGCGGGCAGAAATTCGGGACGGGACAGCGCGTGAAAACAAACGTCAGCACCAACGAGTTACCATGAAATGTGTCGAGCGAAATCCGCTCACCATTTTGATTCGTTAGGGTAAACGGCGGCATCTTATCGCCTTCTGTCAGACGGGCATCGCGGTCTGCGGAAACAGGTGACGTCCGTTTCGGTTCCGCGACGTTAACATCTTCGCGTCGGATCTTTTTCACGTTTTCGATCCAGAAGTCCTTCTTTGTAACTGCCATGCGAAACGAAATCGCATCACCGGTTCTCAGGTCAGCAATTTGTTTGGGATCGCGCGTCACAAACGGCATCGTCATGGACGGCATGAAGTCGGGAATATTTTCGTGCTGAATTTCGATTGTTGATCGGTCCGGCGAAAACCCGCGCACGACTCCACGCGTATCATAATGATCGGCGCGTTCGTCCGAGTTCGTTGAACGGCCACAGCTGAGCAACGCGAGAGCGACACAGCCGGCCAGCAGGATTTTTTGCATCGGCAGAATTGAAGTCGGTAGAAGATTTCGCGCCACAAAAAAAGGCGCAAAACGTTGATCTACATCAAGGCTGGAACGTCGGCCGCGGCCTAATCTCGGTGCAAATGAAGGCCAACCTGATGACAGAAATTGCGCAGCCCTTCGCAATATTAGCGGAGCCCGTTGTTGGCAACTCGCGTCGGTTAGCCTGCAAAACCAAAACAATCATGAAAACAAAATCTGCTCAGTTAATCCCGGTCATCGCGCTTGGTTGCAGCGCGCTTCTCTATTTCACCGGTTGCTCGCGCGCGCCGGAAGCACCTCCGAAAGAAGTAACAGTTCAGGCTGACGATAAAATGCGTTACGACGTCACAGCATTTGATGCATCGCCTGGCCAGAAGGTTTCCCTCACGATCAAGAACATTGGCACGACGCCGAAGTTTTCGATGGGGCACAACTTTGTGCTCCTCGATCGCGTAATAACTACGGCAAACATTCAGTCAGCATTCCTAGACAAGGCGTCAACGGAAGCGGCCCATGATTACGTCCCGCCTGGTGCAAAGGAAGTTCTCGCGCATTCCAAACTGCTTGGACCCGGGGAAAGCGAGGTCGTTACCTTCAACGCGCCGTACATCCCGGGGGAATACCTCTATGTGTGTTCTTTCCCAGGCCACTATTCACAGGGAACCAAGGGTGTCATGACAGTGAAACAATAACCAGCTGAAGAAAGATTCGTTTATGAAGTCAACTTTTACACTGAACGCAATCGCACTCGTCGCAGCGCTTGGTTTCACGAGCTGCGGAAAACAAACAGGCACGTCGCAGGCCGAGCGCACCGCGAACGCGCTCGCCAGCTACGTGGCCCCCGGAGAAAAGGATGAATATTATCTGTTCTATTCCGGCGGACATTCCGGTCAGGTGTTCGTCGCCGGGATACCGTCAATGCGTCATATCTCCACGATTCCCGTGTTCGCGCCGTATCCAGGTACTGGTTACGGGTTCGATGAGGAATCGAAGAAAATGCTCGGCGAATTTACCTGGGGCGACGTCCATCACCCCGCGCTCTCGCAAACGAATTCGAAATATGACGGCCGCTGGCTATTCGTGAATGACAATGCGAACAACCGCATAGCACGGATCGACCTGCACGATTTCAAGACCCACCAGATTCTGGGACCCATTCCAAATTCAATTGGCAATCACGGCTCCTCTTTTATCACCGAGAACAGCGAGTACATCCTGTGCGCGACGCGGTTTTCTGTGCCGCTGCCAAAAGGGCGCGTAGCTGATCCGAACGATTACGAGAAGGAATTCAACGGCATGGTCAGCGGCATCAAGGTCGATCCGCAAACGGGCGAGATGAAGGTGGGCTGGCAAATCCTGACGCCACCGTTCGATTGGGATCTGGGTTCGACCGGTAAAGGACCGTCGAGCGGTTGGGCTTTCTGGACCAGTTACAACACTGAAATGGCACACGACACACTCGAAGTGAACTCCAGTCAGAAAGATCGTGATCTCGCTGCAGTGGTGAACTGGCGAGCCGCGGACAAAGCCGTTTCCGAAGGCAAAGCCGAGATGATGGACGGTGTGCCTATCATCGATCCTGCGAAAGTGCCCGGCGTTTTGTATTTCGTCCCGATCGGCAAATCACCGCACGGCATGGACGTCGATCCCACCGGGAAATGGATCGTGGCCGGCGGAAAACTTCAGCCTGCGACGACTGTTTTGAATTTCGAGAAGATACAAGAGGCGATTGCCCAGAAGGACTTTGTTCATGGCGGAGATGTTCGCGGCGTGCCGGTCCTTGAATACAACGATGTGGTGGAGGGGGAAGTGCCAGTCGGCCTCGGCCCATTGCACACCCAGTACGACGGCAAAGGTAACGCCTACACTTCGATGTTCATCGACTCCTGCATCGTGAAATGGAAATTGCCGCCTTGGACTGATGCCGAGAAAAAGGACCTCACCAAAGTGGTGCTCGACAAAGTCCCTGCGCATTTCAGCACCGGGCATCTTGTTGTAGCAGGAAGCGACACCGCGCAACCGTACGGCAAATGGTGCGTGGCAATGAACAAGCTTTCGGCAGGACGACACATCAATGTCGGACCAGCGCAGCCTGAGTCGAGTCAACTGATCGATATCAGCGGCGAGAAAATGAAAATGGTCGCCGAGTCTTACACCGAACCTGAACCGCACTTTGCGCAGATTCTTAAAGTCACGGACGTCCAGCCTGCGGAAGTTTATCCAAAAGATGAGAACAAAGATCCAAACGCAATCTGGGAAAAAGCGCAAAGCGGCGTAACGCGCAACGGCAATCAAGTGGACGCGAAGTTGATGGCGATTCGAAGCCGGTACAATCCCGATCGAATTGATGCGCAGGTCGGAGATGACCTAACTGTCCATGTCACGAACGTCGAACAAACGCGCGACATGATTCATGGGTTCGGGTTAATCGAACACAACATCAACATAGTGATGGATCCGGGCGAAACAAAAACGTTCCACATCAAACTGACGAAGGCCGGCGTGTTTCCGTTCTACTGCACTAATTTTTGTTCCGCGCTGCACCAGGAGATGCAGGGATATCTCGTGGTGTGGGAAGCAGGCAAAGGACCTGTCACCGGCGGCGCAGGCACAGGCAGCGCAGGCGGAGGTAAATGAATGTGCAAGATCCTGAAAACAAACAGTATTGCAGCGGAAGTGACAGCTTCTTACTCGCGAGCCGAATTGCCAGCGAATTAGAGAAAGCGAAACAATGCGGCATCTACGAACCCGAGTTGTCCCGCGCGTGGCCGCCGACCGGTGCCTCACGTGAAGCCGAAATCGCTCACTTCGCGGAAAGGTATGGCTGGCGCCTGCGCTATTACAGGGAAGGATTCTGCGCAATCTTCGATAAAGACTGAGCGCTTCGGATCCACAGAGTTGCGCGACATTCAACATCAAAAATGAAGGCAATTTCAGGTTTGCTTCGACGCGAGTTCCGATTTCTGCACAAACCACTCAACATCTGGTCACGCCTACTGCTCCTCGCAGCCGCAGTGACGATTGGCGTGTCGCTGTTCTTTCCGCTCTGGAAAATGCATCTCGTCGCACCGCAATATTCCGACGGCTTAGATCTGTACATCTTTCCCTACAAGATCCAGGGTGGCGGATTGAATGGCCAGCACCTGAATGAAATCAACAATCTCAATCATTACATAGGCATGAAGCCGCTTCAGGCGGCGGACTTCCTGGAGATGCGCTGGATGCCGTTCGTGTTCGGTCTCATCGTTTTGATGACGCTACGCTCGGTGGTGTTCGGGGAGATGAGCAACGTAGTCGATCTGTTTGCCGTCTATTCGTACTTCGGGTTGTTTTCAATCGGCTCGTTCTGGTACCGGCTTTACGAGTACGGACACAATCTCGATCCGCACGCGCCTGTACACATCAAGCCGTTTACGCCCATGCTGATCGGCGTAAAGCAAATCGCGAACTTCCGCGAAGCGAGCTATCCCATGGCCGGGGCATATCTGCTCTGTCTGTCGGTATTGCTCATTCTGATGGCAGGCTGGTTTTCAAGAAGGGAGACAAGCGCATGAACGCGGACCTTCCGGGGCGCGCACGCTTGCCACGTGCTGGTGAAGGCATTCTGCCTTCACGAAGTTTTCCTGGACGATGGAAATCTCAACCGAGCAGCGAGTGTCCGGAAGAAAGTTCGTTTCGGCGGAACGCCGAAACCAGCACGCGACACGCGTGCGCTCCCGCGACCCTTGCAATCACATTTTGTTTTATCCTGAACGCCGGAGCTGCGACGCTTCAGGAACGCATTAATGCAACTGCGCCTAACGAAACCATTCGTGTCGAGGCAGGCGTTCATGCCGGGCCCGTCATCATCAATAAACCACTAACGCTAATCGGCGAACCCGGCGCCGAGATTCGTGGCGACGGGACTGGCAAAGTCGTAACAGTCGCAGCAAATGATGTGACGCTGCGCGGATTACGCATCACGGGTTCGGGATTGCAATTGTCCGATGATGACGCTGCCATTTTCGTCACCGGCAACCGGTCAATTATCGAAAACTGCGTCGCCGCCGATTCGCTCCATGGCATTTATCTCAAAAAAGTTTCGGGTGCGCAGATTCTGAACAACCGAATCGAGGGCAAAACGACGCTCGTTGCATCAACCGAGGCGGTCGAAAAGGGAATCGGCCAAAGTGCTGAAAACTGCGACACGACTCTCGTTGCAAACCGCCGCGGCAACGGAATTCACCAATGGAATTGCGAAGGAAACTTGATCCGCGGCAACGAAATCAGCGACGCGCGGGACGGCATATACTTTTCGTTTACCAACAATTCGCGCGTCGAAAACAACCTGATCCACCACGTCCGTTACGGCCTCCATTACATGTATTCGGACGGCAATACTTTTGAAAATAACACGTTCACCGACAATGCCGCTGGCGCCGCCATCATGTTTTCAAAAAACATGGTCGTGCGCAGCAACCGGTTCATAAGCAATCGGGGTTACCGCGCGTATGGTCTCATCTTCCAATCCGCTGACAACAGCCGGCTCGAGCAAAACGAGATCAGCGAAAATGCGGTTGGTCTGTCGTTCAATCAATGCAACCACAACGAAATTGTGGCCAATCGGGTGACGCGAAACTACATCGGGCTGCGGTTTGGCTCGAATTCAGACGCTAACCGATTCACCGAGAATATTTTCACTGGCAACCTTCATCCAATCGAGACCGGCGCTTCGGATGTCTCCGGCAGCCTGTGGGCGGTCCATGGAGTCGGGAATCGTTGGGATACGGAGCTTGAGCTCGATCTCGATCGCGATGGGATTGTCGATGTGCCGCATCGCGAGCTTGATCTCTTCGGGATATTGCGTCGCGATTTTCCTGCAATCGCATTTCTCTCCGAGAGTCCAGCGGTGAAATTGTTGCGCTTGGCGAACGAGCGCGCGGTCATCCCCGGCATGAGTTCAATCGAAGATCCGGCGCCACTCACCTCGCATTTCTGGAGAATCCGCGCCCAGCATTCGGCACGTGCAGCGCTGACAAACAAATGATGGCACAAACATTAGACGCGCTAAAGGATTCTGGGGAGCGCACGCGCCTCGCGTGCACGTTTCGGCGCCCTCGCCGAAACACTTTCAGCATGATCGTCCCGACGGCTTGCAGCATTCAGGAAAAGTTCGCGATGGCGAGGCGCCATCGCCAGCACGCGAGGGCGCGTGTGCTCGCCTGACATGATCTCCACGCACAACATCCTGAAGAACTTCGGACGCAAAGCCATCTTGCGAGGGATTTCGCTAAACGCGAATCCAAAGCAAATCACGTTGATGGTCGGTCCGAATGGCGCAGGCAAAAGCACCACAGTAAAAGTGCTGTCGGGGTTGATTCGCCCAAACAGCGGTACGGCGCGCGTGAACGGGTACGATGTCGTTCAGCAAAGAATCGCGGCGCAACGATCGACAGCGTATTTGCCGCAACGACTGAGTTTTCATCCCAAGCTGACGTGTCTCGAGATCTTGCGCTTTTACGCCGGGTTGCGCGGCGTTCCGGCTTCTCGTTGCGAGGCAATGCTTGAAGTAACCGGACTTGGCGAGGTCGCGAGAATGCGCACCGAAAAGCTTTCCGGCGGGATGCGTCAGTTACTGGGTGTCGCTTTTCTGTTGCTCGCCGATGCACCGGTTCTTCTGCTCGACGAGCCTGGTCTTAGCCTCGACCCCGGCTGGCGAAAGTGGCTTCAGCAAAAACTGCGCTTCGAAGCCGAGCGCGGAAAGACGGTTTTGATTACGACCCATTTGATCGCAGAGTGGAACGACGTCGCTGATCGATGCTTGCTCTGCCGCGACGGGATTATCGAGCGTGAACTTGACCCGCAAAATTTGCCTGATGATTTCAGCGAAATAGCTGCAGGCAGCCAAGCGTCGGAACTTACGCAAATTCGCGAGGAGTTGATCCCGAATGAGCAACACATTTCCATCATTCGTTAATTTAAATTCGATGCGCGCTCTGTTTGTGCGCGAATTTCGTGCTGCGCTGATCAACCGCTATTTTCAGGTTTTCTGCGCGCTTGGTTTGATGGGCGGAATCGCTGCCGCGATTTTCAGCGAAGATGTGAACGCCACGGCGGTGTTTTATGTTCAGATAGCCATCTATTTCGTTTCACTTTTCGCGCTACTCGCGGGTGTGGGGAGCGCGCAAGCGGAGCGAGAAGAGTGGCAACTATTGTTTACGCAACCGCTGCCAAGAGCCGCGTGCGTCGTCGGAAAATTCTGCGCTTTGCTATTGATGTTCGGAGGCGTGCTTTTACTGATGTTCCTGCCCGGACTCTTAGCCGGATCGCCGATCCGCGCGCTGGCAGCCCTTTATTTTGAGACTTTGTTGCTCGCCGCTACGTTTCTCGCATTCGGGCTTGCAGCCGGTTATTTCGCTCATGACCGCGCGCAAGGTTTGATTGTCGGCGTGAGCGCCTGGTTGCTTATGCTCTTCGGTCTGGACCTTGTGGCGCTTTTCGCTGCGCGCTGGAGCGCCATTCAGAATGTGCCCGATTTATGGGTGGCGTTGCTGATGCTCAATCCACTCGACTCATTTCGTGTCAATGCGTTGTTCGCTCTTCAACAAATACCGGCGGAAGCGGCGAACAAAACTGTCCTGGCCAGTTGGTGGATCGCAAATGCTAGCGTCTGGTTTATCGCAATCGCGGTAATGTGGTCACTGACGCTGGTGACGCTGGCCGGCCTGCGCCTGAACTGCTGGGAGGAGTAATGGCTATGGCGGCTCGCAAATTCAAAATACTGGATGTTCGTCCAGTCCTCGCGAAAGGCGTCGAGCCGCTTTCGAAAATCCGCGAGAGTATCGATGCGCTCGCGCCCAACGAAGGACTTTCCGTGATTGCGCCGTTTCTCCCGTCGCCGCTGATTGAGAAACTCGGCAGCGAGGGTTTTGAATCGCGAGTCGAACGCCAGGTCGGCGGCGGTTGGACCGTCCATTTTTGGCGTGACAAGTAATTCTTCAACACGCGACTCCACTGTTGTGGCTGCTCCGCCGAATTCTTGCGCAATTTATTTTGCAGAGCCCTTTCGAATATTTTTTCCTCTGGGTCTATTTCTCGGGGTGATTGGCGTCGCACTGTGGCCGTTGTTCGTCTGGCACGCCGTTGAATTTTATCCGGCGCAGGCGCATATCCGTTTGATGATCGAAGGGCTGATGGGTTCGTTCATCATCGGTTTTCTTGGGACCGCCGGACCGCGTCTGCTGGATGCATCTCCGCTGATTGTGGCCGAAACGTGTGCGCTGTTCGGACTGCAAATCGTGAGCGCGTTTCTGCACGTTGCGCAAAGACAAACACCCGGCGACATCGTCTTCGTCACCCTGCTTCTGCTGTTTGTCGGCATGATGGCGAAACGAGCGGGAGCGCGGAACGATCTGCCGCCGCCGCAGTTCGTTCTGGTCATCTTAGGATTGTTTAACGCCATCGCCGGTATTTTTCTCATAACCGCGGCGAAATCGCTCACGAACAGACCCTTCGCGAATCAATTAGGCAGTCTGATGCTTAACGAAGGCTTTGTCCTGTTTCCGATTCTGGGTGTCGGGGCGTTTTTCTTTCCCAAACTTCTCGGCGGGGCAAAACCTGAACCGTCCGATCTACAAATCGCGACCGCGCTGTGGATTAAGCGAGCGGCGATCGCGGCGCTGGCCGCTCTGTTGATCTGGAGCTCATTCGTGTTGGAAGCGCTAGGCTGGATCCGCACGGCTGCGGTGGTGCGTGGCCTAACGACCCTAACTTATTTCGTCACACAAGGTTATTTGCTAGAAAAGCCAAGCGGTCCACCCTTCCTCGCTCAATGTTTTCGGCTGGGTGCGCTGTTATTGGTTGCAGGCTTATTTCTTCCGGTGATCTTCCCCGGTTACCGTGTCGCAAGTCTGCACCTGACATTCATCGGTGGGTTCAGCGTCATTCTTTTTACCGTCAGCACGCGAGTGATCATCGGTCACGCGGGACAGAGCCATCTATTCCGAAAACGGCTTCGGTTTCTCGTCGCGGCTCTCACTCTGCTAGTCATTGCAATGATCGCTCGGGTCAGTGCTGATTTCGTCCCGCCCGCGCGGAACAGTCATCTTGTTTATGCCGCGATCATTTGGCTTCTTGCAGCTACTGCCTGGTTCGTGGCGCTCGGACCGAAATTGTCTGTGACCGACTAGTAAAGCGCGCTTTTTTGACGCGACGATTCGCAGGCGAGAGTTAAGATGCCCGCGTGGCGCTGGAACCGAGGCAGTTTAGACAGGCAATCATTGAAAATACGCTGCGCAGTTGTCAGCTGTTCGTAGGTTTGCCCGCGGCGGACATTGTAGCGATCGCCTCGTTCATCGTTTCAAAGCACCTCGATAAGGGGGAATACCTTTTTCGCGAAGGAGATCGCGGCGACGGATTCTATGTCGTACAAAAAGGCGCCATAAATGTGCATCGAGTCAATGCGGCGGGAAAAGAGCAGGTCATCCATTTGTTTCAGCCGATTGAATCGTTTGCCGAAGCGACACTCGCGACCGAAGGAGGTTACCCGGCTGATGCGCGCGCGACGGAGCCGACGACTGTTCTGCTGGTTCCGAAAAGCGATTTTGTCGATCTCCTACGAAGGCGGCCGGATCTCGCGCTGCGCATGCTAGGGTCGATGAGTCAGCATCTCCGCGTCATCGTCGGATTGCTGGACGATCTCACTCTGAAAGATATGGAAACGCGGTTGGCCAATTGGTTGCTAAAACAATGCCCGCGG
>DASYSX010000302.1:0-4820 GCA_036002955.1 Candidatus Udaeobacter sp.
GTAACAATATTCATTTTCCAAGGGTAACGCTGCACCGCCGGGCGGGAGCTGGTCGGGATAAGAACCTGCGGTTCCACTTTGAGTAACGCCTGCTCCCGCAACCTCATTGCGTACTTGGCAAAATCCGACGCGGTAGCGTAGGGAGAAGTGGATTGGTCGTCCCCGAAGACCTTCGGGGCGCCAACAATCGCCAGACTGAGACAAGCCACAAGAAGTCTCCTCATTACAAACGCCCCTTCTTGTATCCGAATACCCCCTTTTAGGCAAGCCGAATCTTCCGTAGGAAGGGGTCCAGACCAGGCTCCAGAATCAGAATTTCAGGTCCCGATGAAAGCGGGTTTACTGGTTTTCAACAAGCATTTGCGACCCTGATTTACGCATTTCTACGCGTGCGCTCACCTTCTGAATCCGCGCTTCCTGATCAATCAAGCGCGTGGCAAGGGCCTCGGTTGTTTTCTGCTGCTGAACGACGGCGGTCTCGAAACGTTCGCGCTGCCGGGCCATCGCCGACTCCAGTTCCTCGACTTTGCGGTGTTCTTTCAGAAACTCGTTGAGCAACATCGCGTTCACAGCGTCGTAGCGCACGGTATAAATTTCGCCGTTCTTGTCGCGCACGACTAAGTCCGGGTTCACGGAAGCAACGTCCTCCGCGATCAAACCAAACTGCGGCTTGCCGTCTTTATGCATCTTGTAACGAAAACTCACAGGCTTGAGCGCCAGGATCGATTCGCTTGCCTTGTCCAGCGGTTGAATCTCGGTCTTATATCGGCGCGAAGAACTGATCGTGCCGAGCTGGCCAGCGGAGTCAATGAGCACGGGGATGGCGTCGTTGTTTTGCGTTGTGACACCATGGACGTTCCCGATGAAGCAACTGTCATTCACGTCCGCGCCATCAGTGCCAATACAAATCACGTTGCTAGCCGTGCTGACGCCGCTGCCAGCTCCGGATCCCAAGGCCGTGTTAGCATTGCCGGTGGTGAGGTTATAAAGAGCTTGAATACCGACAGCCGTGTTGTTGCTGCCGTCTACGTTGTGCGTGAGCGCGTCGAAACCGTTGGCCGTGTTGAAGCCACCAATCGAGTTGCTAAACAGGGCATCCCCACCAGTGGCCGTATTGAAACTGCCGGTCGTATTGCGAGACAAGACAGACTCTCCATTGGCCGTGTTCGCGAAGCCACTGAAGTTACTCAAGAGCGCTCCTGCTCCAGTGGCCGTATTTCCATCTGCGATGTTCGCAAGGAGTGTTGCGGCGCCAACAGCCGTGTTCATCGCGGAGTCAGAGCTAGCTACTAGCGCTCCCGCCCCAACGGCAGTGTTATAGTTGCCGAGATCATTGCTCCTGAGCGCGAAAAAACCAACGGCGGTGTTAAAAGTGCCGGTGGTGAGACGCAGAAGGGCATTTTGTCCTTCTGCAGTGTTGCCTCCGGGATAACCACCATCCGGTGGTGGAACGACTGCTTCTGCGATCAACTGAAGCGCAAACGTAGCGAGCGTGAACGTAATGGTGGCAAGCGAGTAATTGCTTTTTTTCATCGACGTGAAGTCTCGGAAAAGGCTTGGTGAGTTGTCGACATCAAAATCTCCAGATCGAGAATGCAGGGGCGGTCAAAGGCGTGCCGCGGCGGCGTCTGACACAGACGCCCTACAAAACCTGGCATTCTATCCCAGGCGTATGTTGTCGATCAGACGAGTGTTGCCGAAAAAAACGGCCAATAGCAGCGCAGAGTTCGCTGTTACTATTTCGACCGGCTTTAACGTTTCCGAATCGGCAACCTCGACATAATCGACTCTAGCGAGCGGCGCTTCATTGATAATCGTTCGGGCGATCGCGACCACATCGGTGGCAGATTTTTTACCCGCGTTTTTGGCCGCCAGCAGTGCTCTGTGTAGCCCCGAGGCCTGTTTCCGTTCTTCGGGGTTCAGATACTGATTGCGCGAGCTGCATGCCAGGCCGTCTTCTTCCCGGACAATGGGCACGGCCATGATGTCGATATTGAAATTGAGATCGCGAACCATGCGGCGAATAACCGCCAATTGCTGGAAATCTTTTTCGCCGAACACAGCCGCATCAGGCGCCAGGATGTTGAACAACTTCGCGACAACTGTGCAAACACCGCGGAAATGTCCGGGGCGCGATTTGCCTTCCAGTGTTGACGACAACGAAGTCTCTTCAACAAACGTCGAGCGATCCATCGGATAAACCTCTTCGGCTGACGGGCGAAACAAAAGGTCGACACCAGCACTCCGGCAAAATTCTTCGTCTGCTTTTTCCGGTCGCGGATATCGGTTGTAGTCGGCCCCCGGCTCGAACTGAAGCGGGTTAACGAAAATGCTAACGGCCACTTCGCCGTCTTCGGCCGCCGCATCGCGCGCGACACGAATCAATTCGCCGTGCGCCTTGTGCAGAGCGCCCATCGTCGGCACGAGCACGCGCCGTTTTGCGCGTAGGAGCGTCTGTGCGTCTGCGATGGTGGTCAGAATTTTCACAGGGCCACATCAAATCGCTAGTCGCGCCAGAATCAAGAACCAATCACCACGAGAAAGCGGTGCAGCAGCACCGCACTCCAAAACGCAAGCGCGTACCAAAGGCGGTTACGTGAACGGTCACCTTTTGGAGTGCGGCAGTGCTCTGCTGCTTTACGCTAAATCAACACGACCCGAGGAATCAAAACACCAAGATGAAGACGCCAGTGATCATCAGCGCGAGCATCCAGATGAAATCGATGTTAAACCACGCACGGCGAAGGATCGCGACCCCAAGGTTTTCGTAAACCACAATCGCGACCAATGCGGTTGTTAGAAGATAGCCTAACGTGTGGATAACGACCGCCGCGATGAGCAGAGAAGGCGCGCTAAAGTTCGCGAACGCCCACGCGTGCATTTGGTGACCGTCATGATGATGCAACTCCCCAGCAGCTGGCGATGGCAGAAAAAGAGGAACGAGCATCAGACCTGCGCCGTGCGCGGATGCCATTACGAACGACCAAAGTGTTAAATCGCCGAAGCCGACTCGCATCCCCACCCAGTTCGGATGACGGGAACGCAGTAGACGATATAAACCGAAGCCAAAAAGAATCGCGGCCGCGGCGATTTTCAGAGTGCGATGCGGTACGGTAACACGTGCCAAAAGAACCACGGCTATGATGACGCCGATGGAGAGTGCGTGGCCCAGCACCATTGGCGGCAACGCGCGGAGCACAACCGCGCGCCTTTGCTCCTGCAATCCAAGCGCGACGGCAAACAGCCATCCCATGGCAGGATTGATCCCGTGAAACATGCCGAGCCCAAAGACGGCGAGCCACGGCCAAAGCTCGCTCACGGAAAGCAGAAGGAATCGCTCGAGGAATCGCCTCCTTCGAGGCGGACTTGATGAACGCGATAGTCGTTGCTTTCCAGGAAAAAATTTCCGTCAAAGGTGATGCCGCCGTTGGGAGCTGCATCGACCTTCACCATCCAACTGCCGACGCCATCAGGATAAAATTGTTCGTCCCACGCGGCATAAAGCGAGTTGGTGAAATAGATTCGCTTACCGTCGCGGCTCACTTCCACCATTTGCGGCCCGCCGGCGAGCGGTTGATCTGGTTTCTTCGGATGCGGCGCACGATTGGCGATTCCTCCAATGCGAACCGAGCCGGTCTTTTTCGGGTTGAATGGATCCGACACATCGTATTGCAAAAACTCGCCCGTACCAAAGCACGAAACGTAAAGGAACTTGTCATCCAGAGACAAATTGATGTCGGTCACGAGTGGCGGCACTGCTTTGAAATCCTTGAGCATGGCCGGCAATTTTTCAGGGTCGGCCGGTTCGGCTGGAATCTCGATCACTTTTGTCACGTCCCAGTCGCCATTGTCCCGATGCCACAGCCAAACTGACGCAGACAAATCTTTCAGCGAAACCACCACCCCAACAAATCCATACGCCTTTCTCGGATCATGCGCGGGCCGCATCTCGAGAACCATTTGCTGATCGTTCCCTAAATCGAGCGTCTGAAGGTGTCGCCGCCGGCGCAGATCCCACACATGCATTTGATGCCCGTATTTACCGCCTAACAAGAGGTCGGGTTGAACTCCGTTCTCGATCATGTTCGGAGTGCCCCACTCGCTGCTGAGCAGCGTGTCGAACCCAAGGTGCCACCAAAAATCGTAGTGCAAAAATTGATCGCCGCGGTCGACTTCCCACTGGCCGAGGACATCGAACGTCTCGCAATCGAGCATGAAAATGCCGCCTGGCCCGTCGCCGTTGGGATCTCCTAGCGCGCTTACATAAATCGCTTCCGGACCGCAGTGAATCGTGTGCGGACGCGAATAGTTGGTGCGGGCGAAAACTTCCTCTGGCTCGATCACTTTGACGATCTGCGGTTTCCGCGGGTCGGGCGTTATATCGATGATGTGAATACGCGACGAGCGGATGCCCGGCACGACGAGGTAACGTCGTTCAACGTGCGGGTGCGGCGCATACGGGCAGAGCGCCGAACTGCATGCGTTCCAACCAAAGTGATGCAGCTCGTCGCCAAAATTTGGCAATGTCACCTCGCCGACGCGCTGACCGAACGTGGACGACTCGGGATCAACATCAACAACCAGCAGCGCATCGTTCAGTTTGCTGCCGGGTGGATTCAGCGCCGCGACAAAGGCGTGTTTCTCCGGTGGTGCCTGCATCGCCAATCTGGGTGACGGATAAAACGTGGGATCGGGTTTCAGTAGCGGCATAAGTCTCGGTGTTTGAGGTTCAGTACATTTAACTCTCGGCGAGACTGAATTTTCAAGAGCAAATCGAGATAGTGTAAGGCGTAGGTTCGACGGGCGTTGTTTCGTCTTCC
>DASYSX010000303.1:0-5315 GCA_036002955.1 Candidatus Udaeobacter sp.
TTTTTGATCACGATTTCGCGCATGGGCGTGTTAGGGTTCACGCCCGGTTCCATCGTCAAATCAAAATCTTCGCCGGAAAGAAGTCCTTGCAGCTTGATCGGTTTCCTAGCCGTGACAGTGCCGTTCACTGACCACACTCCAGTCTCCATGTTTTTCATTGCCGCATTTACGAGCGGATCCAGGTTTTCCTGGCTGGATTCAACTGTTTTCTTTTGCGGCTTGGCGAAAGCAGAAGGCGCATTCGCAAGTAGGAGGAATGCAGCGATAACGAAAATTGTGC
Organism: Candidatus Udaeobacter sp.; assembly: GCA_036002955.1. Lineage (GTDB taxonomy): Bacteria > Verrucomicrobiota > Verrucomicrobiia > Chthoniobacterales > UBA10450 > Udaeobacter. Next base: position 281 of record DASYSX010000303.1, read on the forward strand.
TGGAGGCTATGATCCTTTTCACAAAGTGTGTTATTTCTTAGATCGAACTTTTTTCTGAACTGATTTGGAATTTGCCGGTTTTCTCGTCGAATTTCGCAGCGAATTGATATGTAGCGTCTTCGCCGTTCCCGCCGCGAAAGATGTCGAATTGCTCAAGCAACAGGACGCCTGGTTTTATCCACCGGATTGGCGTGACATATTCGTTTCTAACGTCGCCTTTGGCATCGACTCGCAATTCCTCCGTCTCAAGTCGGCTGAAATCATCGCCTGAACGATGATAGACATTGGTGTCAGTGACGCGGTGCCCTTCGGAGAAAGGAAACGCGAACCATTTTGAATCTGGTGACCAAATCACAGTGGGCGCACTGACTTCATTGCGTTCACCGACGTTTACGAGAACCTTCTTCGATGGAAGGGAAACGAGCTCGACAGCTGTGATCAGATTGGAATCGATATCATTAGGATCTTCTGGTTCGCTGCTGCAAGAAACTCGCACCGCGAATTTTCCGTCCGGCGAAACGTCACGAATTTTTTCGAACGCGGGAGACTCTTGGGCATAACTCCGCTGAGTAAAAACGAGCAGGCAAGCAAGTAACGCCGATAGACGGAGGGATTTCAGGCGGCCAGATTAGGAAATTAGGACGTGCATTGTCAATGCACTGGTAGTTAGCATTTCGACATGAACCACTGTCGAATCGCGACGCGACGTTCGTAATGAGACGGCCGAGCTTCAGATTGCCGGAAAAGACGGGGCCCGTAGCGGCCTCTTCCTGCGCTAGTGTCCACTCTACTTTTCGATTTTCTACGACAGCGTCAGTTGCCTGACAGGGCGAATAACGTTAGAGAGAGCAGCACACAAAAGCAGCAAGCTCACTGAAAATAAGATCAAAGAACTTTGCTTCATAATTCCGTCCTTTCGGGGACTGCACTTTTCCTACTCTAATTCGAGTGGTCAGGGCCGCTTATGGTTCTTGAAGAACGCAACGATCTCCGCAGGCGCCCAAGGTGGATACACGTGCGCGCCAGGATGAATCAGGGTTTTGACCGGCGTTTGCGTCGTTGACGCATAAAGAGTGCATTCCGTTCCGTTTGTCGCTGCGTTCGGCACCTGGCACGGTTGGCCTTGACCCGTCGCGCCATCGACCGGGCGATCGTCATTATCAATCGTGGCTTTTTGCCTGGCGAAGGGATCAGTCGTATCCATCGTACCGGCAATCGCGATCACCGCTCTTGGTTGTGTGAGATGTTCCGGCGGATTAAACAGCCGGCCCGCGACTTCGCCGACAGCGGCTAACTGCTGGCCACGCTCGGCCCAGAGCAAATAACTGAAGCCGGCGCCATTCGAAAAGCCGGTGGTGTAAATTCGTTGGTTGTCAACGGTGAATTTCTCGTGCATAGCCGCGAGCACGGCGTCGAAGAAATGCAGGTCTTTGTTTCCAACATTCCCTAGCGCCTGGTTCGCTTCAAGTTGCCACCCGGGCTTGTTTCCACTGGGATCGACCGGGCTTGGTCTATCGACTCCCTGCGGATATACGACGATGGCTCCGGGCCAAAGGATCTGGATACGCATCAACTGCGACGCGCCCTGCATGTTGCCGCCGTGGCCGTGAAACGCAAACACCAGCGGTAACTTTTCGCCTTTGATTCCGATCGTCGGCGCATAAACCAGCGCCTCGCGCTTCTCGCCGTCAACGGTGCATGCCAATCTCAGTGGTCCTGAGGCGGAGTTGGCGGATCCTGAAGCTAGGAATTCACAGGTCGAAGGCTTGGCGCTGACGATGTTGATCGAAACGAGAAAGAGTGTTCCCGCAATTAGAATCTGCAAACGAGTTGTTATGGTTATGTCCTCCTTTGATTGAGAAGTTCCTTGTTGAGAATAGTCAGGTCCTTTTTTAAAATGCATTTCGAATTCGGCTTACTTCACGTGCACCGTCCCGGCCACCAGGACGTCATTGTCCTCGCTGTACTGCCTCAGACCCTTTTGCAATTTCGCGCGCACTTCCACCTTGTAAGCGCCTTTGGCTAGCGATGCTGGAATGGTCCCCACAAGATTCGTCTCAATTGAGTCGCCTGCATGAATGTCAGACGGGTTTGTGTGTCCCAGCGAACTCTTCTTCCCGTCGGTCGCGATCAGTAGTAGCTCGGCGCGGCTTGAAGGAGCAGCGCCATCTCCGCCGTTATATAGCTCAACATTAACGCCCACCGGATCGCCGGGCTTGAGCCCTGTCGTCGGTGTACTTAGCTTGGCACTCAACACCCATAGGTCGGGGTGACGTTCTCCAAAGACTTTTCCAACTGCCACTCTCACATTCGAACCAGGATCTGCGAACGAATGCGCAATCCAGATCGACTTATTGTCAAAAGGATCCAGCGACACTCCTGCCGTATCTGAGTGAGTTGACTTGCACCCTGCCGCGCAGTCCGACAGCTGTGCAGGTATGGGTGCTTCTCCCTTCTGGAGCTCCCGGCTAGGCCGAATGTCCACCTCATTGTGAAGCCAGGTGCTGAATCTAGTTTCCATGAACATCTTTGGACTGCTCCGCCCGTAGACTACGGCGATGTCTCCATCCTTATTGGAGGCGATACCGGGAAGCCCGTAGGCGACGACATCGTTCGGCGCATCGTCGAGCACACTACGCCAGCCAACGACACGGTCCTTGCCCAATGTACTGGTAACAGGAAAAAGCGTCAGATCCATCGCCAACAGGTGCAGTGACGGAGAGCATTCGCTCTGCGAATTGACCCAAGTGCGGCAATCGACAAACCCAGTGACCAAGGTTGTTCCCGTCAGGGTTGCCGTAATCGGTTGATTACCCACGTTGCCGTAGGACACAGCCTTCAGGCTCCCTTTTTGGGGCCAATCAGGCGCTCCCTGCATGTCCGGCATGTCCCAAGACATGGCATGCAGCTCCGGCGGATCAGTGGGACCTACCGCTGTCAACACAAAGCGGCTATCTACTGTGCTGGCAACCACTCCCCATCCTTTTCCCACGAGTGGCCCCCCGAGTGGCAGATCGTTCTCCATGACTACCGGCAACGCTACGCCGATGGGACGATCTCCATCACCCAAATCCCATCCAGCAAAAGAGCGCATTCGTATCGGCGAATTCCCGTTAGCAACATCGTCGGCATTCATCACCACCATAAAGGAAAACAGTTTCGTGTGCTCTGAGGCGTCCAAAGGGGCATGACCAACTCCGGCGGTCATAATATAGTGCGTGCCGGAGACGCCAAGCGAGGGGTAGTCAGCTGCATTTCCCGGCGTAAAGTGCGAGCCCGGACAGGGCGAATCATCGCTATTTTTCCCGCAAGCCCCGTCATCCGGTGTGGCGTTGAAGCCGAGGGTGTGAAATCCCTTTCTAGGATCTTCATCGCGTGACACCGCCAGCAGGAACTTGGTGCGGCGTTGCGAAGTCAGCAGCGCGAAATCTTTTGTATTGGGATGATTGTTTTTCGCCGTTGCCAGCACTACCCAGCGGTTTCTAAAGTTGTCGAAGATGACCCGGGCATCGCCGACCTCGCCGGCCTCAAACAAGAAAGTCGGATCATTTTTCGCTTTGGAATTCAAGTGGAGGTTCTGGTCCAGCGCTTTCACCACTTTGGCGAAGATCGTTTCGGTATTGGTCGGATTCGTGAAGTGCTCTGTCGATGGCAACAGATTTCCATTCTTGTCGTAGAACGCGAGGGTGTCCCACGTGAGCACAGCGATGACGGAATGACCCGCCGCGATCTGCGGATCCTGACCGCCATTCGCTTTTGCTCCGTCTTTCCACTTCGTTGTCAGCGGCTGCGAACGCTGACTCGCCAGAAAGAACAGTGACTCGCCGAAGCTAAAGGACTCGGTATGCACTTCGGGCAACTTGCCGGCCGCCAGAACCGCCGATGGACCAGCGAACTCCAAGCCGTGCAGCTTAGATGCGACGCCAGAAGGAGAGCTTTTCACTATGGCGGACTTCGCAGCAAATAGGATCGACTCATCACCGACGCCGCTCCGCCGTTTCGCCAATGGACCACTCAGATCTGCGTCTATCGGTCCTATTGCCTCAATCTGCTGGCCGGCGGCTTGGACGTTCTTAAAAACTTTTGCAGGCTTTGTCGTCGTTTTGCTGTCTTGCGCATCGAGCTGGGTAAGAGCCAGAGAGGCGACTATCAAATATGCGGTCAATCGTAGACGATCAATCATGGGAGGTATTCCTCCGTGAAGTCACCACTTGGGAGCAAACCCGAGAACAGAATTCCTTCGCAAAGTGTGGCGAAAAGCGCTGGTTTGAAGTTAACCCCGTTTTCCGCAACAATGCCCGTGAGAGCCTTTTCACCAATGGCCGTGTTTTCGAGCCCAGTGGTGTTAGCCTCGAGCGCTCCAGCACCGACCGCTGTGTTACCGTCAACGATATTGTTGTTCAGGGCATAGTTACCGATCGCGGTGCTGTCGCTGCCAGTCGTGTTAAAACGCAGAGCTTCATCACCGATAGCCGTGTTGTCGAAGCCGGTGGTGTTGCGGCTGAGCGCCTCAACGCCGAGGGCGTTATTTTCGACACCAACGGTGTTCGACGTCAGTGCAGACTTACCGAAAGCGGTGTTGCGGCCGCCGGTAGTGTTGTCACGGAGCGCTTGCACTCCCTTGGCCGTGTTGAACGTGCCGGTGTTGTTGTTAGCGAGCGCACCAGCACCGTTGGCCGTGTTTTGGTCTCCGGTGTTGAAGTAGAGCGTTACAGCACCGACGCCCGTGTTGAAGTTACCGGTCACATTGAAACCCAGTGAGGCCCGACCAAGGGCCGTGTTGTAGGTGCCGCCGGCGAGATGCGAAAGGGCATTTTGGCCCTCCGCTGTGTTCTGCCCGGGATAGCCGCCATCCGGAGGCGGAGTGACCGCCTGGGCCGTCTGGGCGAGCGCAAAGAGGCCAAGCGCAAGGGCGATAAGAATGAAACTGGATCCCGAATGCTTTCGGGGCCGTCCGATTGATGTTTTGATTGCTGTCTTCATGGCTGTCATTTCCTTCTGTTTGGTGTGCGGTTTTTAGTTCGTAGGAAACTGC
>DASYSX010000304.1:0-8284 GCA_036002955.1 Candidatus Udaeobacter sp.
GGTAATGTCGGTGTTGGTTCCAAACCAGCGCGCAACTTTGCCCCCTGCATCGAATATTGGAAGCGCTCGCGAAAGAAACCATCTGTACTCACCCGTTTTACTCCTTAAAGGGAAGGTATCTTCCCAGGGCTGGCCGGTTGCGAATGCGATCTTGATACGTTCAACCACTCGATCCACTTCGTCCGGGTGATGGACCTTCTGCCAGCCCCATCCCTTCATCTCCTCGAGCGTGGTACCCGTGTACTCGTACCACCGGTCGTTGTACCAAAAAATGTAACCTTCACCGTCAGCCATCCAGGCGAGCTGGGATATGGAGTTTGCCAGAGTCCGGAACTGCCGCTCTCTAGCCGCCGCCTCCGCGTGTGTTGCGCGATGAAGCAAATCTAACTGGCCGGCGACTGATGCGATCACATTGAGCAAGCGTTCATTTTGTGCGCGTGATTCGCGCATAAAAAATTCGAGGACCGCGATAACTTTTTTTCCTGACAGGATTGGAATTCCAACACCGGTCTTCAAACCTGCGATCCGGGCGGCCGCTGATCGCGGAAAATTAGGATCATCAGTCACGTTCTCAACCCAGGCCGGCCGTTTCGATTCCCACACGCGTCCGGGAAGCCCAACGCCCGTTTGAAAGCGAGATGCCTCAGAGGCGGTCCTGAAAGGTTTCAGCTCGCCATCACCGCAATACCACGCTGAAAGTAGATCAAGAGCAGTGCGTTCGGGATTTGGCACCCATGCGTGTCCGAGCACCCAGCCCGTCTTCTCGCAAACGTCCCGAAGAACAACTTCCAAAGCCGATGACAGATCCTCGGCTGTCGTCAATTCCGTCGTAATCGTTTGGAGTAAACTGAGCTGCTCCTCACTTTCGTGGCGCTTCTGTTCCGGGCTTCGAGACTGGTTAGCTTTTTTAGCATCGCTGCTCATATCGTAGGCAATGTTGAATTCGGAACGATCGAATGGAACTCTGAGTAGTTTTTCCTCAACTTTCTGAGGATGACTATTGGACTTTAGGCCTATTGCCCACAAGTCACGGAGGAGAGCATTCAGTCGTTGACTTCGAGTGCCACTCAAAATGGCAAAGGAATTACCCTCAATATCCGTCGTCGCAGACTGGGAACGTCGTCCTAGCGAAGCGACACTTTCAAGACTGAGCAATCGTCGGGCGGCGGTGTGCCGTTGAGGTGCTCAAGTGTACGATTGCGAATATCGGCGATGTTGGGCCCATGGCTCGACGTGACAAGAAAGTCGACAAGCCGATCGAGAGAAGCGGTCTCCTGTTGCCGGCGTGTTTCAAAAACTCCATCCGAAAACAGATACAATTCCGTCGGCAAGAGCAGCGGAACTTCTAACGTCGGGTAATTAGCATGACCGAAGCAACCAACTGGCGGACCGCTCGCGGCTAACTTGGGAGTCTTGCATCCCGCTGCGCGAAGAACCGCGGGAGGATGGCCGCCGCCAGCATAGCGTAATGTGCCGTGAGCCAAATCCGCGATCCCGTACCAGATCGTGAAATAGAGGTGATCATGCGATTGTGAGAAGTACACTCGATTCAACGCGCGCAGCACCGCACCAGGATCGTTCCAATCAGTGTCTGCCAGCCCGCACGTGCGCAGCGTGTCGATGATGGAAACTGCCAACAATGCCGATTTCACCCCGTGACCAGAAACGTCGAGCAGATAAAAGGCGAACCGCTCCGAATCAATCCAGTGATAACCAAGCCCATCTCCGCCAAGTTGCGCGGAAGTAACCATGAACCAGTCTGCTGAGAGCCGTTCCTCAGTGATGGGGCGCGGCAAAAGCGACATCACATAATCCACTGCGTTCGCCAGTTCCGCATTCAGCGCTTCCTGCGTTGTGCGCAAAGTATCGTATGCCTCCGTGATTTCCTGAGCGCGTTGTTCCGCTACGATTTTGGCCACGCGCAGTTGCTCTACAGCCCGTGCGCGTTCAATCACGATGCCCGCCAAATGAGTAGCCATGCGGATCAGCTCTCGATCGTGCTCGCTGGGTTGGTGCGGATTGCGATAATACATGGCAACAGTTCCCAAAAGAGCATCATCGCTGGAGAAAACTGGCGTCGAACAGCAAGCGCCGAGCCCGAACGCCGCAGCGAGCTCAACGTAGTCGGCCCAATGAGGATCGGTGGCGATATCTGTCGCAAATACCCGTTCCCTTTCGTAAGCGGCGCTGCCACAAGAACCGACACGTGGACCGATGTGCACGCCGTCCACGATGCGATTATATTCCGCAGGCATGCTGGGCGCCGCTCCGTGCCGCAAACATTGCGCTGCTTCATCAAAGACCAGCACCGTGCAAATCATTCCATCACACGATTGCGCCTCAACCCCGCGCACCAGGACATCGAGCACTGTCGCGAGTGGCGCGCCTGATGCGATTTCCTCCAGCACTCTCTTCTCATTGGCGAGTGCGTCCTGCGCGCGTTTGCGTTGGGTGATGTCGCGGAAGCTCCATACACGACCAACATTGCGCTGCTTGATCAGTTGAATTGCCGAATTCTGCTCAAAGACACGGCCGTCTTTCAATTGCAACACATCGAAAGTCTCAGGTCCGGCCGACGCGATGATTTCCTGGACCCGCGCGAGATACCCGGCCGGATCTTTCAACTGCGGACTAATGTAATTCCACAACTCACTAGCATGAGCCGATATCATCATGTGTGGTGGAATTCCCCAAAAGTTGACGTACTTCTCGTTGAATTCCCTGATGTAGTTCCCTTCGTCAGTGACGAGGATGGCGTCTGTAGTGGACTCGAGCGTGGCATGCATCATCGCCACCGCCATCGCCAGTTCATCGCCGCGCGGCTCGGCGCTTAGGACTCTGGCTGCTTCTTTGTCCTTTTGCGTGCGCAGGATTTCTGTGTCCGAATTTTGTCCGGCCGACACAACGTTTGCGGAAATTTTGTGGTCTTTTATCACGTCACGTAACGCGACGCTAGCATGCTCAATCCCGAGCGTCGCAATACGGACTCAGTTATAAAGCCAAACCGAGAAGATGGAAGCAAAAGCAAAAACGGTCTGTTGTTTGCAGACCGCCGAAAATGATCACCTGGCTGCGATTTGCGATGTCGATTTCACGCAGCGGAAACCGAGATGGTTCGTCCCAGTGTTCACTTCGCCTTTTCCGCGCGTGCCGACGATGTAGCGCGAGCAATATTGTTCATTGCAAAGAAACGAGCCCCCGCGATGGACACGCTTTTTCTCGTTAGGCTCAGCCGGATCAAAAGGCGAGTCCGGTCCCTGCGGATTGCGCATGACAGCGCCTTTGTCTGCAAGTGTTTTATAGTAATCAGGCCGATACCAGTCGCTGCACCATTCCCATACGTTTCCCGCCATGTCGTAAACCCCATAGCCATTCGCTGGAAACGATTTCACCGGCGCGATGCCGGCGTAACCGTCATCGCCCGCATCTTTCACCGGAAATGCTCCCTGCCAGGTGTTGGCCATCCATTTTCCAGCGGGACGAAATTCGTCGCCCCATACGTATGTCTTTCCTGAGAGACCGCCGCGCGCAGCAAATTCAAACTCGGCTTCGGTCGGTAAGCGTTTACCCGCCCATTTCGCGTAAGCTTCCGCGTCAGGGTACGCAATTTCCACGACGGGATAGTTCTCTTTGCCTTTAATATCACTTTGCGGACCTAGCGGGTGACGCCAGTTCGCGCCTTTGATGTAGGTCCACCATTGATAATGATCGTTAAGCGGCACTTCGTGATCGGTCGGCGCGAAAACCACAGCACCTGCCACGAGATTCTCCTCAGGCGCCGTTGGGAATTCTTCTTTTGTGGGCGTGCGTTCGGCAATTGTGACGTAGTTTGTAGCCCTGACGAACTTCTCAAACTGCGCGTTCGTCACTGGCGTCGCATCCATCCAGAAAGCATCGACGTACACACGATGCACTGGCTGTGAGTCATTCGAACTCATTGGCATTGCATGACTTCCTTCGCCGTCCACGGTGGCGCCCATGGAAAATTCGCCGCCGGGAATCCATACCATTCCCTGGGGCGCTTTGCCGACCGGCGAATTTTTGTTTGCAACCGTCGGCTGAAATTCCGTTGTGCCGCAAAACGCCGACGCTTTGATTAACACGATGATCGCGCAAAGGAGCAGCGTTCGACGTGTGTGGTGTATCATTGACGCTTATCTTTAGCTGCGGCAGCCTTGCCGTTAAGCAGTCGGCTCGGAATATAGTTGTCGCTGCTTTTGTCGTAGATCAGCAGCCGGTAAATCCGAATCAAGAAACCCAAGTGCGTGCGGCACCTTGATAACACGCACCCCAGCCCTGCGCTGTTGCTCGACAATTTGATCGCGCAGCGTCTGCATTCGAGTCCAATGTACCTTGGGCCGGAAATGATGTTCGGCATGGTAGCCATTATAAAACCACGTCCAGTTATAAAGCTTGCCGTAGGTGCTCACCCCCCATGCAATCGGTTCGTCGGGATTGCCCCCGTAATGCCGATAATAGCCGTTCAGATAAGAGAGGCAGTGGCCAAAATACCAAAACGGCAAAAGGAAACAGATGTAATGCCAGTTCAGTATACCGAGGATCACAAAAGTCGTGACGAAGCACACCAGCTCGAATACTCCCCAAAATGCCTCGCGCGGATTTTTTCGTTTTAGTTCCTTCAACACGGTCTTGGGATCCTCGCGGAAGAAACTTACGAATGTGTATTTCAACGGATGTTCCGCTTCGCCGTCATGGCCATGTTTATAAATCGAAATCCAATCGATGGTGTCACCATGATCGTCCGGCCGGTCGGCATTGCCTTTGTGATGCTGCATGTGAATGCACTCGTAAAAAACCTGACCGAATCCAACCGTGATCGATTCGAGGATGCTGAATAAGCGATTCAGCAGCGGCCAACGAAAATACGGATTGTGGATAAAGTTGTGAGAAATGCCGTTGATATTCCACGAAATGCTGACCGAATAAATAAAACCAAGGATCAGCATCACCCAGAGCGGGACGCGCGGGAAAAGATAAAACATTCCGAAGAAGTAGACGCAGTGCAGAGCGGCTGCCGCGACAGGGACGATATCCCAGCGGGTGTGCGCGAAAATCCTTGAATTTGTCTTCGGACGCTCGATCGCGACCAATTCACTGGAAGAAGTTGCCATTGTATTAACCCGTGTTGGAATACACAAGTTTCACGGATAAATCCAGTCGGAAATTCTCGTTCCGGTTATAGCCGGTCGAAAGGACTTCACATTGCGCAAAGGGCCAGCCGAATGGCAGTGAGAAATTCCTCATCGTCGAATGGCTTGGTGAAAAAAGCTGACGCGCCTGCTTTCAGAGAGGTAGAACGAACAAGCGGATCATCCTTCCCGGTAAACATGATGACGCGTGTCGAGGGCGAAAGCTCCCGCAACCGCGATTGAACCTCAAGGCCGTTCATGAGCGGCATCCAAACATCAATGATAGCAACTGTCGGCCGATGAACCTTCACATAACTCAAAAACGCGTCTGGCTCGCTGAACTGTTCGGGGTGCCAACCTGCCGACATGAGAAGCCGATTGAGGCCTCTCAACACCGAAGGATCATCGTCGAGAAGACAGATCCGATCTGGGCGTGGCGCAAGCAAAACAAGTGAATACTACGACCGCGTTCGACGTAGCCATATGAGACCTTAGTCTCACGCCAGCTCGGGAATGCACGGACACGATGCCCGGCTTTTTCGTTACGCCGCTCGGACCTTGATAGTCCTTCCGGCGTTTCGCACGCATCACGCAAAAGGCCCGTTCGCCGGAAGGACAATTTCAAATCGAGCCCCGCCGCCATCTGCATTTTTGACGGCGATAGTGCCGCCGTGCGATTCAAGAATCGAACGTGCAATTGCCAAACCCATTCCCAATCCGTCGTTTTTAGTGGTGAAGAAAGGATTGAAAAGACAATCCTGCATCTCGGCCGAAATTCCGACCCCATGATCACGCACGCTCATGCAAATTGTATCATCGCCATTTGAATGCGTTACGATCACAACCTTGCGTTTGGAGATCGGTGTGTCTCGCATGGCATCAAATGCGTTAATCACAAGGTTCAGCAACACCTGTTGAAGTTGAACCGGGTCGGCTTCGACGGTCCGCAAATTCGCGTCGAGCGATGTTTCGACCTGGCACGAACGCAGCAGGGCATCGGCAGATACCATACGCACTGCGTCGATCACAACTTTATTGAGATTCACCGAACGACGCTCTACCTGCTCTTTCTTGACCATGCCCCGAATGCCGCGAACTACGCCACTGGCGCGACGCCCGTCTGAGATAATGTCACCGAGCAGTTCGTGAATTTCCTTTTGATCAACGTTCCCGCGATCGATGAAACGCTGTCCAGCTGCGGCGTTACTGAGAATTCCGGCCAAAGGTTGATTCAACTCGTGAGCAATGGAGGCAGACATTTCACCCATTAACGCCACACGACTAAGATGACTGAGTTCGTCGCGTTGTTGCAACGCTTCTGCTTCAGCGAGCTTGCGTGGCGTTATATCTATGGAAACACCAATGAGGCGAGCGCCTTTGCGATTATCACCGGCTACCCAGCGCGCACGCGCCCCGATCCAGCGCTGAGTTCCATCCGGCAATAAAATGCGATATTCCATTTCGTACCCACTGCCTGCTTCCAATGCATGTTTCACGGCGGAATCGCGAAGCGCACGATCCTCTGGATGAACGCGATCTTGAACCGCCGCATGGTCGAGAGGAGTCTTTGAATCAAATTGAAATACCGTGCGCGCGCTGTCAGACATCCAAAGCTCCTTACTAGCGGGGTCCATCTCCCAGACCCCGAGATGAGCTGCTTCGGCTGCGAGAATAACTCGTTCCTCGAATTCGTGCAGAGCCTCTTCCTTTTTCATTAATTCTGTTACGTCTACGCATGAGCCGATGTAGCCGGCGAATCCTCCCTGCGCGTCGTGGCGTGCCACGCCCTGATCAGAAATCCAGCGGTACTCGCCATCACTTCGTCTCAACCGGTATTGCATAACAAATGGCTGCCGCGCATCGAATGCTTCGGTGTAAACCTCGAGGCACTTTTGCATATCCTCTGGGTGCACACCTTCAGCCCAGCCGTTTCCCAGCTCCTGTTCGATGCTGCGGCCGGTAAACTCTAACCACGGCTTGTTAAAGAAAGTGCAGAGCTTATCCACACCGGCCATCCAGATGAGGACGGGAGCAGAATCCGCAACGTTCCGGAAACGTGACTCGCTTTCGCCGAGTTCGATTGCTCCAGTTACGCGTTCCTCGATAACTGTAGCCAAAAATAATAGCGGAATCGCCAGGACGATTAGAAATATTTGGATTGAAAGAGCCTCTTGTTCAGCTGGTCCGCCGGAGAATGGGCCATGTCCATGGGCTGCACTCCAGATCGCCAGAAAGCTGACAATTGAAACAGCACTGCTTGCTCCGAGAGAGCCGAATCGTACCGCCGCCCAGAGAAGGAATGGGAGCGGGAGAAAGAGAAGAGCCGAGTCCGTTCCCGACCCGAATTTATAAAGAACAGCGTAACTTACGAGTAACAAACCAACAAATAGCGCCCATCCCTCCAGGTAACGTGACAATCGCGCGGTCCTCAGCGGCTGGATTCCAGTCGTCGTCCACGTCACAACTAACGGCACAATTATCAATGCTGCGAGGGCATTGGAAAAAAGGCGGACCCGGATCAGCTGCCAGTAGGTGTCCTTCCCCCAATGGTTCCATATGACAAGCGCGGCGTCTAAGAACGACGACAAAAAGGGGGCGATGAATACCACACACAGGCAAAACAGGCCGACGTTGCGAAGCGTGATGAAACGAATGGGTCCGCCCAACAGGTACCGCATCAATCCGGCGCCGATCAGTGCTTCGCAGGAGTTGGTGAGGAACCAGCAGAAAATCATCAGCGGTGGAACGTGACTCTGCAATTGCGCCGCCAGATGCGCTGGAAGTGCAGCCAACAGCACGACCCACCAGCTGCGCGGTGGCGTCAACAAAAGCGCCGCCACAAGAACAGAATTTGGAGGCCAAAGAACAGAGACCGGATGAGGTTGAAGCGTGAGTGCAAACCCGATCTTGCAACCGAGGTAATATCCAGCAAAAACCCACAACCCGATGATCAAAAGATGCCGGTTTAAAATCGCGGTGCGAACATTCCTGTGCCGCGCTGCTGATTGAATGTTCGCAGCTTCAAACGATGCGGATATACCCTTCATCTTCAGCGAACCTCAATTGACTGTTAACTTCGAGGGGAACGCTCTGTCGGGTAACGGAGAAAAATGTATCGGATGCAAAAATTAGTG